>PHBE01000001.1 GCA_002841885.1 Deltaproteobacteria bacterium HGW-Deltaproteobacteria-18 | reverse complement strand
CGTCATTCTCTGCTCCCTAATCATTTGCGTTTGAAGGGGTCGGGGCTAGCAGAGTTCCCACCTAAAGGCTTGTGCAAATTTCTGGGGCCACTTCTCTCTTCCTCTAGGAGCAGCATGCATAAGCTTAAGGCTGGGTGGCAATTTCGCCTATGTTGCCGGTGGCGCTCCAGAATCAAGGGATCACGGCGATCAGGATGCAGGCCATGAGCGCGAAGGCCCATCCGTATCCCATAGTGCGTCGATCAGCAGTCCGCCCAGAGTAGGGCCAGCGGCGTGTGGAGTTGCCCCTATTAAACCGTTACACGCAGCGTCTCGCTTGTGCTTGTTTCCCTGGGCGTAATCGGAGTCGCGCTGTTTTTGCTCCTTATGGGTGATGCCGTAAGCGGACATGAAGCAGGAGGTTCCAATGGCGCATTCCTGTCCTACATGTTCGAAACGGTTTCCGCTTTCGGAACTGTGGGGCTGTCCATGGGTATCACTTCGGATCTGACCACTTGGGGGAAAATTATCATTACGCTTATGATGGTGGTCGGACGCGTTGGGATTCTCACATTTTCGTACATAATTGTGGGAACTGTAGCGACGAAAGGTTTCGAGTCTTCTGAAGAAAATCTGATGATCGGTTAGAATAGCGGGGGATGATATGAAGCGTTTTGCGGTGATAGGGTTGGGTAATTTTGGTTTTCACGCAGCCAAGGCCCTATATGAAGAGGGTAACGAAGTTCTCGCAATGGATACGGACAGGGGAAGAGTCCAATCAATCGATCCGTATTCTACCGAAGCGATGGTGATTGACGCTACGGACAAGGAGGCTTTGAAGTCCTTATGCTTGGAAGAGATGGATGCTGTTATTGTTTCAACAGGAACGAAAATTAGTAACAGTATTCTCATCTGTCTTTATTTGCAGGAGTCTGGAGTCAATAAGATCCTGGCCAAGGCTCTCGACGACGATCACGCAAAGATTCTCAAAAGAATGGGAGCCACTGAAATCATTCATCCGGAGAGAGATATGGCAATCAGGGTTTCCCGTAATCTTTCCAGGCCGAATGTTCTAGACTTCATCCCACTGGCTGAAGAGTTTGACATGATTCAGGTAGGCACCCCCAGGGAGTTTGTTGGAAAGTCTTTGATCGGCCTGAATTTACGGGCAAGGTATAATGTCCATATCATTGCAATTAAAGAAGTTATCCCAGAGGATTTCATCCTCGTTCCCCCGGCAGATTACGTACTTAAAGACAGTGATATTCTTGTCATGCTTGGAAAGTCGGTGGACATCAGAAAGATCAAGGAATTGAAGTGAAATTAGTAAGTCATTTCCTCGCATCATTGCGTCGATCCAGAACATTAGAAAGGGTCAAAGGATCACAATTCTGCTTCAGTATGATGTTATTAAAACTGTACCATAGCCAGAATGCTTTGTAGGTGGCTATGACATGTCCCGGAGGTCCCATAAACACGTTGAGCCGGGGATATCCAAAGTGCGGACAATTTGTCATTTTTGCTTGATTCCGCGGGGTCAAGAATGTAGGTCATAAATTACGTAGTTTTTTTGTTCTTAAATAGCTAAATTTGATTGATTTTGAAGAATTAGCTGCGACGCCTCCGCTAGTCCCCCCTTCGACACCATCTAAAAAGATAAGCCGCTGAAATGTAATAATTTCAGCGGCTTTTTCTTTGGTCGAGCGTTCGCATGTTCCGCACGAGCTAGTTCTCTGCCCATTTCCCGTTCCAGTCGTCCTGGTCCTCACGGAGCTTCTCTGCTCCCAAGCCGGTGTCCAAGAAAATCCTATCCCGGATGACTAACATCCTTTGTTCATGAATAATATAATCGAAATTGTGCATCAGGCTGCGGATTCCATCTCAGAAAGCCTAATCAATATGCGTTCGGCTTGGTTCTGGCCTTCGTCAAGTTTCTTCAGAATTTCTCGGGTGATGCCTAGGATTAGGCACAACGCCTTGACGGGAATGCAGTCCGCAGCCTCTTCACAGCAACAATGGAACAGCAGGCCGAGGGTTCTGGGATCTTCCGTCCTGCGTTTTTCGATGCTCAGGAAGATGTGTCTGGCCATTACGATGGTCGTGTGTCGATGAGGGCACCGAAGTTACGGCCCTGGCAGGCCTTTTTTCAATTTCAGATGCTGCTTGGCCGTGCGGAAGAATACAACCTCGATGCCCCAGCACTTGCTGTAAATGCGGTCAACGTCTTCATCGCCACGAGTGTTGTGCGGCCTGTATCGTCGACGTAACCCGCTTGGGTGTATACGCAGTCAGGTTGGGTCGCATACGATCACTGATAACGCAGGTCTCGTGGTGCCCGACAGCCTCTCGGCGTTTCTGCGCGTGTATTATAGTCGCAAGGTCTTTTGGTACCATTGCGAGGATCCGAGCCTTCGTCCCGTTGAAAAGGCTGCTAAGGTGCATGCCGATCTGGTCATCATCTATCCTTTCCGGGTCGGTAACAGCAGGACTTCAAGGCTCGTCATGAACATGGAACTCATGCGAGCAGGATTTCCGACCGTGATCATCCCGGTGAAGGCTCGGTCCGCCTATTACGAGAATTTGGACAAGGCGGGGAAGGATACGGATTACGCCCCATTCGCTGAGCAACTTGCCCAGTTGGTCGAACGAATTTTCGGCCATATCGGTATCTGCTCGGCATAGCCTAGCCGTTAAGCACAGCAACGAACGAAATGCCCTGGAGTTACAAGCTCCGGGGTTTTCGTATTTCGAGGACTTCATTATTGATACGCGGGTCGTGATGCGTTCGCTACCTTCGGTGGGCGATGATTCTTGACTTGCGCTTGTCCTTGAGTCGGTAACTGTCCTTGCGAATCTGAACTACATGAGCATGGTGCAGGAGTCTGTCCATACTTTGTGAAGAGTTTCTCTTGACACCTGCGGAGTACGAAGAATAAAAATGGTCAAATGTCGACATTTGAAATGATGACAATTTGGCAAATTCACTATTTCAGCAGAGGAGACGCATGAGCAGCAAAATTCAGATCACATCGGAGAAGGCTCCGGCGGCGGTGGGGCCGTATTCTCACGCCATCGCTGTGCCGGGTCTTGTATTCGTCAGCGGACAGCTGCCCATCGATAAGGAAACGGGCACGTTTCCGGACGGTATCGAGGAGCAGGCGCATCAGGCTTTGAAGAATCTCAAGGCGGTTACGGAAGCTGCGGGGGCGACGCTCGGCGACGTCGTGAAGACAACGGTGTTTCTGGCGGACATGAATGATTTCAAGGTGGTGAATGCCGTATATGCTACCTATTTCAGCGAACCTTTTCCGGCCCGGAGTGCCTTCGAGGTGGCCAAGTTACCCCTTGGCGCGAAGGTTGAAATCGAAGCAATCGTCTCCAGACGAGATTGATATCCCTTTAATATTCTTATCCAAGGAGCAACCATGAATCTCGCAAAATTTCCGCGCAGGGGCTACGTCACAATCCCTACACCCATCGAGGCTGTGCCTGCCTTCTCCAAGGCGCTGGGTGGCAAGGTCAACATCTACATTAAGCGAGACGACCTGCTGCCGGGTTGTGCGGGCGGCAACAAGACCCGCAAGCTCGATTTTTGCGTGGCCGACGCCATGGAGAAAGGAGCCGACACGATCATCACCTGCGGCGCCGTGCAGTCCAACCATTGCCGTTTGACCCTTTCCTGGGCCGTGAAAGAGGGCATGGATTGCCATCTGGTGCTGGAAGAGCGTGTCAAGGGCAGCTACAAGCCCGATGCTTCCGGCAACAACTTTCTGTTCCATCTGATGGGCGTCAAGAGCATCAAGGTGGTGCCCGCAGGTTCCGACATGATGGGTGAAATGCAGAAGGTGGCCGACTCCGTGGCCGCTCAAGGTCGGAAACCCTACATCATTCCCGGCGGGGCTTCGAACACCATCGGCGCCACCGGCTATGTGGCCTGCGCCCAGGAAACGCTTGAACAGCTTTTCCAGATGGGGCTGAAGATCGACCATATGGTTGTCCCGAGCGGCAGCGCGGGCACCCACGCCGGTATCGTGGTCGGCATGGTCGGTTGCAACGCGGACATTCCCGTCAGCGGCGTGAATGTTTCCCGCACCAAGGAAGTTCAGGAAGGGATCGTTCACAAATTGGCTGTGGCCACTGCCGAGCGCGTGGGTGTGAAGGGTGGCATTCCCGCCGAAACGGTAACCTGCTTCGACGGCTATGTCGGCCCCGGCTACTCCTTGCCGACGGAAAGCATGGTCGAGGCGGTCAAGCTGTTGGCGCAAACCGAAGGCATTCTCCTTGATCCCGTATATTCCGGAAAGGCTATGGCCGGACTGGTTGACTTGGTGCGAAAAGGGCATTTTCCGGAAGGCTCCAATGTGCTCTTCCTACATACCGGCGGTTCTCCAGCGCTGTACGCGTACATGGATACATTTATGTAGCAAAAAAGGCGGTTCGATTATCGAGCCGCCTTTTTTAGTCGATATGAATAAGGCAAGGCATAGAATTTCACGAAATTATTAACTTTAAAGTGGGGTTTTCTATGGAAAGGCGACTTGAGTTGCATGGTGGAATACTTGGCGGTCTAGTTCCATTGATTATACTTGTATGTGGACTGATATGGCTTTCAGTAGAAGAGCGTGGAGGTACAAAGCCATTTTGGGCGTGTGCATGGATAGCTCTGGCGGTTGGATTGTTTTTTGCGAAAAATAAAAAAGAATACTGCAGAAGTGCTATGCGCGGCATCGGAGACAAGACAGGTATTGTAATTATCACCGCTTGGCTTTTTGCAGGTGTTTTTGGCAAATTGATGGTCGCAGGTGGCTTGGTGCATGGGCTTCTTTGGCTCGGCATGACCACTGGCGCGCAAGGGGCGATGTTTACCGCGATCGTTTTTCTGGCGGCCATGCTTTTCTCGTTGGGAACAGGGACAAGCACCGGAACGTGCATCGCTCTCACACCCGTACTCTATCCCGCTGGATATTTTCTCGGGGCAGATCCAGCCATGTTGTCTCTTGCAATTTTGTCAGGCGCCGCTTTTGGCGACAACCTTGCTCCAATTTCAGATACGACCATCGTTTCGGCATTCACGCAAGGCGCAACGATGAAGAATGTCGTACGCAGTCGCTTTCCTTTGTCGATTAGCGCTGCTGTTCTGGCAATGGGTGTTTTTATCGTTTTCGGCGGTGGTGGACAGGTCAGCACGCTTCCTGAGATTCAGGCAAATTTGAATCCGTCTGGCGCGCTGATGCTTATAGCTCTTGTGATAGTTGTGGTTTCTGCACTTTCAGGCAGGCATATAATAGAGTCTCTTATTTATGGTAATATAAGTGCTGCAATTATTGGAATTATTTCCGGAAACACTACTTTTTCGGCAATTTTTCACATACCTGAGTCTCGTGCGGTGTCGACTGGTATTGTTGAGGATGGAATAAATAGTGTAGTTGGCGCAATAATTTTTGCAATACTTATACTTGCTGTTACTCAAATTCTTGTTGAAAGTGGGATTATGCGTCGAATTCTCTCTTTTGCAGAGAAGACTATTGTGAGTTCTGTGCGACAGGCAGAATTGTTTATTATTGGCATAACAATTCTCGCTTCGATTCCGATCTCGGCAAATGCTCCGGCTTTGTTGCTGGTTGGACCTGGTATTGTGCGTCCTATAGGTGAAAAATTTGGGCTTGCTCCGTCAAGAAGAGCTAACGTTATGGACTGCTCTGTATGCACAATATTTTTCATTTTGCCTTGGCACATTGTTGTTGCAGCATGGTATGCAGCCGTTATAAGTGCTGCTGAATCTTTTAAGATCACTGCACCTCCGATAACAACAGCTCTATATAATCCTTATACTTGGGCATTGCTGTTAGTTTTGCTTTTATCAGTGGCTACAGGATGGAACAGAAAGATGGCATCTGAAGAAGATGCTATTGATTTAGATGATAATCAAGATGCAGTAGCATAAAACTTATTTTATACTCAAAATCTTTAACTTTCGAATTGAGCTTTTAATGACAAAGCCCTTGTTATGGACAGGGGCTTTGTCATTAATAAAATACAGTGGTGCTGTTTGGACAACGCATTGCAGAGTGTGACGCAATATTCGGGCATGGTTTTCTCCCTTGGTTGTCTCAAATATAAAACTTGCGCTTTCTTTCATTTTTTTTCACATTAACTGGCTAACTAAGATATCTCCCAAGCTTGGCGCAAGTTGTTCGTTTTTCAATTGGCGGTTTCTTCAGACAAACGTCATATTCGCGAGTGATAAGCATCAAGGACGCTTACAGTCCTGGTTCGCCACGATTTTGCCTTTTCCAATGAGGATTTTGTCAGCTTCGTGGCAAGCGCAGGGCGGCGATGTTTTGTTCACAAGGCCGGAAGGCTCCGCCAACGGTCAAGATAGGGGCTTCGCCACAATCCATAAAATTTCTCATAGGCAAAAAATGACCGGCATTAAAACCTACAGTTTGCAAATATCTGAATATATCAAACAGGCCATCCTCGACGGCGAACTAAACCCCGGGGACAAGGTCAACGAGGTGCATCTCGCCTCGCGGCTTTCCATAAGCCGCGCTCCGGTCCGTGAAGCCCTGCAGATGCTCGTCCAGGACGGGTTGATCGTTTCCATTCCACAGCGTGGTAAGTTCATTGCGGCCTTGACCGAAAAGGAGATACAGGACTCCTATTTCATCGGCGGAGTCCTGGAGGGGGCGGTTGTCGCTTCTACTATAAACGAGTTCACGGAAGAGGATTTTCGGAAGCTGCAGGTCATTCTCGAGCAGATGAAGCATCTAGCGGAGAATGGAGGAAAAAGGGAGTTGCTTGCGCCCTTGGACAATCAGTTCCATGATATCCTCTTTTCCAAGACGGACAATTCACTCATCGTCCATCTCTCCCGACGTTCCTGTCGGGGAGTGTCCAAGTTTCTTCTCTTCAAATACTGGCGAGAGATCTTCACAACCAAAGAGGTCTACGAACGGCATAAGGTCATTTTCGACGTTCTGCGCGGCAAGGATCCGATGGCCATCGAGCAGTGCCTTCGCGAGCATTACATCGATGCGGGCCGACGCATGAAGCGTTACGGCGTTGACAAATCTGCCACGGATTATTGAGCGTCGGTTAAGCTTTTGCCGCCTAGTATCAATTCCTTTCAGTCCGTCAGCGATTGTCCCGCGCGCCCTGAAGATGACAATTATGTTCCGGATTACGCAATCGACTCCTGAAGTTGCAGCGGGACGATTCGTGTTTTCGTGTGACGTAGTAACGCCCGCGAACATGGAGCTCTTCATGCAGTTGATGTCAAAAATGTTCGCAGAACAGCAGCGTTAGGGAGGAACTGGTATGAGCGAATACGTAGCAAATCCCGTGAATATGGAGACTCTCATGCAGATGATGTCCGAAATGCTCGCGGAACAGTGGCGTTAGTGAGGCAGATGCGCCACAGGTGCAGAACGTAAATACTTTTTGCAGTATAATTTTATATAGGATTCGTTATTTATGGCTACAGCGTTAGAGGATTGAATACTCATTGCCGCAATTTTTATATCGTTTTATTCCAAATAAGAGAAGTATTTCTGATCTTCACGTACCAGATGCTCCAAGATGACGTCGGTAACCAAAAATGAAAATAGTTCGCCGACATGAATTTTATCATTTATAAAATTAGCGATTTTCTGGTTCATTTTTTTTCAAGTTGTCTGTGAATTTTGCAATGATCTCGAAATTCAGGAAATTTAGATTCGTATAATAATTTTTCTTCATCCAAAAAGTGTTTAGCAGTCTGATTTAAGAGATTTTTTGCGAGTATTAGAACATTATTATCAGGCTTCCCTGTAATTATTGCGTTAAGTAGTTCATTTGAACTAGTGAAAAGATGCCTGTGCTGGCTATCTATAAGCAGATTTCCTGATGCGTACTCGTCTTTCCACATTAACCGAACAAGTTGAGAATGTATGGGTTCGGGCGTTTCTTCTGAGTTGCTCAGAGCTTCTGAAATAATTTCAATGCGGTTTCTTCCAGATTCTTTTGCTTGGTATAGCGCCTGATCGGCAATACTCAGTCTTTCATCGATAGATTTGTTTCCGCCACGGAAAGATACCATTCCGATACTCACGGTGAAATTGATTTTTCCAGCGCTAGTCATTACTTCAATTTTTTCTATGTGACTACGCAACCTCTCTGCGAGAATTTGTGATGTCTGCTTGTCTGTGTTCAGGAACAGGACGCAAAATTCTTCCCCTCCAATTCTTCCGAATATATCAATTTCGCGCAGTATTTTTTTGCACTCTTTTGCCATTATTTTGAGAACAATGTCACCTGTTTCGTGCCCATACGTATCGTTGATATTTTTAAAATGATCTATATCGAGCATGGCTAAAGTTTGCGATTCATTAAATCTTTTGCCTCTGATCATTTCTCTGGAAGCATGTTCAAAAAAATAACGCCTATTGGCGATTCCAGTAAGTGTGTCTTCGCGTGATATTTTTAATAATTCTTCTTCAACTTGTTTTCTACGTGTTATATCTTGTATTTGTGAAATGAAAAAACGAGGTGATTTATCTTTATTGACTACCAAGGAAACACTGAGAAGGATGTTGATAACGTATCCTTCTTTATGAAAGTAGCGCTTTTCCATCTGGTAGTTGTCGATGACTCCAGCCAGCATTCTGGTCACATAGACCAAGTCTTCATCAAGGTCGTCAGGATGTGTGATATCCTGAAAAGTTTTCTCTAAAATTTCTTCTTCCAGATAACCAAGCATTTCGCATAGCGATCTGTTAACTTTTAGCCATTTTCCATCTGGCGCAACAAGCGCCATGCCTATTGATGCGTACTTGAAAGCATTGAAAAACATGCTGTCTTCTTCCGTACTTGATATTTCTTTCGTGTGCTTGCTCATGAAATAAATATATCTATAAAATATGTCATTATTTGATTAACATAATTATTTAAAATAAAAAGTTTCAAACGAATCCGAGCTTGTTTATTTCTTCCAAGACATGATGTTTGAGTATCGGCTTCACTAAATATGCGGAAGCTCTGCCTTCGTTGAAGGCCTGGCTGACACTATCAACGCTGTCGAGAGCGGATGTTATGATAACTTTAACTTCTTTGAGTTGAGGTAGTCGCATTTCAGTTTCTTTTTTTCTGATTGTGGATAGGACATCTTGTCCGCTCATGCTCGGCATCATAATGTCTAAAAAAATAAGATTGTATGGATTACCTTCATTCCAAGCTTTTTCGAATGCTTCTATAGCTTTAGGTCCATCATTTACGTCAGCTATTTCGCCATAATTGTATAAAATTTTACGTAATAACATGACGCCTGAAATATCATCTTCAACAATCAAGATTCTCATAAATTTACTATCCTTTTAATCTCAATATTTTTTCGCATACTGAATACATATATGCATTTTGTTACAATGTTTCATAACAAAATATGATGATTATATATGGTTTGAGTCTGACTTTGGTTCATCAAGAAAGTTTGGATGATCTATGAGAATGGTTTCCAGAGCGTCAACGGCGGCGGGGTCGAAGAAGAGGCCTTTCTTCGAGCGCAATTCCTTGATGGCAACTTCCTCGCCAAGACCGGGCCTGTAGGGACGGTAGGAAGACATAGCTTCGAACACGTCTGCGACGGCAATGATTTGCGCCTCCAAAATGATATCGTTCTTTTTCAAACCATGTGGGTAACCAGATCCGTCCAAACGCTCATGATGCTGAAGAATTATGTCGCCCACAGGCATGTTGAAGGGTATTTCCTGAATGATTTGGTGACCAATTTCAGGGTGATACTTTATTAAATTCATCTCCGCTTCGCGCAATGTCCCTGGTTTGGCAAGGAATTCGGCAGGGACGTAGATTTTGCCAATATCATGAAGTTTAGCCGCAATCTCCAGTCCTTCCAGGTGGCCTGGATCAAGGCCCATGCGCTTTCCGATCTCTTTGGCCAAACGTGCGACCCGTATCTGGTGCCCAGCAGTATAGGGGTCGCGCATTTCCGTCATGCGACCTAGCGCTTCGACGGTCTTGTTCAGTGTCGTTTGCAGCATGATCAGACGGTCGACCTGCAGCATTTCTTTTTCCTTTTGATCAGTGATGTCGCGCATCATGCCAAAGAGCTTCCAAACCTTGTTGCCATCCTTGAAAACGTCCATGTACTGAACGATCCAGCGGACGCTCCCGTCGCTGGTTAGAATGCGGAACTCGGCTTCTCTGTTCTGTCCACTGTCCCGGCAGTCGTAAATGATGGAGATCAGTTCGGCCCGGTCTTGCGGGTGAGCTGTCGCGAAAAGAGTGGCTAAGCCCGAATCTCCGTCCATGAGTCGGCAATGCATGATTCGCTCAAAGCCTTCGCTCCATCCCCATTTATCTTGCAGGATGTCCCATTCCCATCTGCCGAGAGTGTCTGTCCTGCTGTGCAGGGCATTTTGCGTCGCCTGCATGCGCAAGTCGCTAAAAAATTCTTCAAGAATTTCAGTCAATAGGTTTGTTTCGATGGGTTTGGTCAGAAAGCGATGGATCTGCCCGGAGTTAATTGCGGCGATTACCCGTTCCATACTCGCGTGGCCCGAAAGGATGATCCGTATGATCTGTGGCTGTCGGTTGCGGACGATGCTCAGGAATTCGGAGCCCGACATCCCGGGCATTTGTTCGTCGGCGACTACGATGTCGATTTTTTTCGAGTCGATCAATTCCAAGGCCTGGAAGGCGGATTCTGCGAAATGACAACGAAATGGAGCATGGTGTAGCGCACGTCTCAAACCCTCCCGAACCGCCGGTTCGTCGTCGACGAAAAGGACAGATTGGTCTCGGAGTTTGGTGCTATTGGTCACAGCGCGCCTCGTGGGTTAGAAATGATTTATTGCTGTGAAAAACAAAGTTTCAGGGAATAATCAAAATTACTATCTTTATTTCATTATTAACATTGAATTTCCTTGTTGAAAATTGTGCGAACTGTCTTGCGCGTCATCTCCGCATGATCTAAGTTGTATGTACGTACAAATAAATACGGGAATACCATGAAAAATGACAAGAAGAATTTGATCCTTCAAGCCGCTTGCGCCGCTTTTTCCGAATCGGGCTATGAAAAAGCAAGCATCGAGAGCATCTCGCGGCGGGCTGGGGTCGCCCAAGGGCTTGCGCGATATTATTTCGTCAACAAGGAGACCCTTTATTTCAATGCGTTGTTGTTCGTGATGACGGGATTGAGGGATCAGCTTCAAAACGAAGTAGGGGCATTGTCTTTGGACATGCGCGAAGCGATCAAGGATTTTGTGCGTTCTTATATGGCTTTTACTTCGGACACGTCGACAGGTTACGCGATGGCCTACCGTGAACCACCTTTCGCAATGTTCAGCAATCCTGAGCACATGTCGGCGCTGGCCTCACTCAGCCTGGAAGTCGTTCAAATTCTTGCCCGGAAACTAAGTGCCACCAAGGGTCCCGAGACGGCTCTTCGTTTAGCTGCTTATGTGGTAACGTCGCTTCACGGCGTGCAGCGGGCGAGATTTTCGCCTCTCTACAGGGAGCTTGTCGATATCGACGAACTGGCGGATTTTTTTGCTGGAGCCGTTCAAAGCATGTCGGGTGAAGATTGTGAGGGTCGAGTTTCTGTTCAATCTGCTCTGACGATTCCGGTTCGGGGTTGTAAATGAACACAATTGTCGAGTTGTTGCGTGGGAAGGAAGCGTGGCTCATGGAGCGCATACTTGGTTATGCCCGTCAGCAAGGCTATGCGGCCTATACGGCCACTCTTGTCGAGGCGTGGCGAATTTCCATTGCCGGCTTGACTGAAGCTGTTGCCTCGGCATTTGAGTCTTCTGGACTCCCAGAAATCGAATTGCCCGTACATTCGGACTGGTCCAAGGACCCTTTGACCCGCTTTGCTTTGACCGAGGCGCGCTTGCACAGGGATAGAGGAATTGAACTTGGCATGTTTCTCGGGCTTTTCGTATACTATCGTCAGGCCTACCAGGACTGCGTGCGTGAATTTTTGTCGCCGGGCGAGGAGCGGGACAGGATCGAGCATGTCCTGATCAGGCTTTTCGATCGCATGGGGACCGCGTTCTGTTCCGAATGGGCCGGAGTGGCAGGAGGAGAACACAAGGCCGCAATGGCCTCGACTCTGAGGGAGATGACCAATGAGAAAAATCGCTATCTGACGTTTTTCGAGAGCTTCGACCAACCCGTAATTTTTGTCTCCCACGATGGGGTCATCGAGAATCTGAATCGCGCTGCGGCCAGTCTTGTAAATGAGCATGCGCTGCATGGCCAAGATTACTATTCTTTAAAATCCCAAACGAATGGAAACAGCCTTTGCGGAAAGAATGTTTGCGATATTTTTCCTTGGTTGGCGGAAATCTGGCAAGAGTGGCTGGCGGGTCGCGGAAAATCGTTCGAAAAAATGGTCGTATTTCCCGGGCCGGGTAGAAAAAGGTCAATGCGTGTCAGCATGGACTTTCAGCCTGATGTTTCCGGAAAATTCACGGGGGTTTCCATCCTGCTTCGGGACGTAACAGCGCGTCTGAAAAGCCGTGAACGAATTCTGCGGGCCAAAGAAGAGCTGGAGCGGACTTTCGACACTATCTCCGACATCGTTTTTCTGCTCGATGGGACCGGGATTGTCCAGCGCGCCAACAAGACCTTGGCCGTTCGACTTGGGCTGGCGCCGAAGGAGATCGTCGGCCGGACATGCAAAGAGATTTTTGGCTGCGCCGAATGCCATTTCCCTCAAGGCGACTGCTCCTCCAGGGAGATCGCCGTTATCTTTCCCAACCTTCCGGGCAGGTTCATGGTCCGATGCAATTCTCTCTTGGACTCCTCTGGGGCAGCAATTGGCAAGGTGTTTGTGGCTCGCGACGTGAGTGCTTCGGAGAAAATTCGGGAAACCCTTCTGGTAGTCGAGGGCAAGTATAAGAGCATATTCGACAATGCCCCGGTAGGAATCTTTCAGAGCACTCCCGAAGGCACCTATTTAAGTGTCAACAAAACCATGGCCACCATATTCGGTTTTGCCTCCACTGATGAGATGATTCAGCATTACTACAATATTGGAACGCAGATGTATGTCGATCCGGAAGATCGTACACGGATCATTGGCGAAGGGTTCGAGAAGGGCGAGGTGGCGCCTCGAGAGTGCCGTTTGCTGCGCAGGGACAATTCGCCGTTCTGGGGCCGGATGCGTGGGCGCATTGTCAGAGACACCGACGGTAGTGTGCATTATTATGAAGGGTTTATCGAGGACGTGACGGCAAGTAGAATCGCTCGGGAGAACCTGGTGCAAAGCGAACAGCGCTTCCGTAACCTAGCCGAGAATATGAGTCAGGGCCTTATTCAAACTGATCCAAAAGGAAATATCGGATATTGCAACAATCACTTCTGCTCTATTGTGCGTAAAAAACACGAAGAAGTTATTTGCTCTAATTTTATTTCATACATACATGAAGATGACTTGGATCGTTGTATCGGTATTTTCGAAGGTGAAAGCTGTGTTATTCCAGGTTCAAGATATGATTTGCGTATGAAAATTTGTTCCGAAGTTCGCTTCACTTTGGTTGCCCCTGTGACCCTGAAGTCCAGCGAATGTGAATGTCTGGGTTTTTGGCTTCTGGTTATGGATACTACCGAGCGCAGGATGCTTGAATCCCAGCTCCTGCAGACTCAGAAGCTCGAAGCCATCGGACAGCTCGCGGCGGGCATTGCCCACGAGATCAATACGCCGACCCAGTATGTCATGAACAACATGTGGTTTATCAAGGAAGGCATGGAGCAGCTGGAAAGCGTGCTTGGCGCGTATAGGAGCCTTGGGACACAGCCCGATTCGATTCCTGATTGGACAGCCCTTGCCGCCATGGAAGAAGAACGGCAGATTCCCTTTTATCTGGACGAGCTGCCGGCGGCCGTCTCGGAAACTCTGCAGGGGCTGGATCGGATCTCGGCCATTGTCAATTCCGTCAAGCAGTTCGCTCATCCCGGCCACGACAGGCAGCAGGAAATCGATCTGAACACGTTGATCGAGCAGACTGTCACGGTCTCCCGCAACGAATGGAAGTATGTGGCAGAAACCATAACGGACCTCGCCCCCGATCTCCCGCCGGTGGTCTGTTCGTCACAAGAGATAGGGCAGGTGCTCCTCAACCTCGTAGTCAACGCTGCGCACGCCATCATGGGCGCATCCAGGCCGGACGGAGCGATTGGCAGGATCACCATCAGCACTCGCTGCGTGGATAGCATGGCGGAAATTCGTGTGCAGGACACAGGGACAGGCATTCCGGCTCATGCCCAAGAGCACCTCTTCGAACCTTTTTTCACCACAAAGCCCGTCGGCCAGGGAACCGGCCAGGGCCTGTTCATTGCCCATCGGGTTGTGGTCAAGGATCACGGCGGAACGATCCGCTTCGAAACAGAAAGCGACCGGGGTACGACGTTTATCATAACCCTGCCCCTGGCCGGGAAAGAGGATGGCGAACATCATGGCTAACATCACTGTCCTTTTCGTCGACGACGACAGACACGTCCATCAAAGCCTCAGGCGAATCATCGTGGCCAGGAACCTGCCCATCGATCTCTTTGCTGCGTCAACGGTCGCCCAAGCCCTCCAGACTTTGTCCGAGCGGACCTGTGACGTCATTGTCACGGACGCCAGCCTGCCCGATATGGAAGGTTCGGACCTGCTGGCCCTGGTCCAGGTGCGCTGGCCTTTGACCTTGCGCATCCTCATGACCGCAGACGGCGGGACCAGGATCATTTCGCGCCTGCTTGTTGCGGCCCATCAGTTGCTGACCAAGCCCGTCACGCCGGAGTGCCTTCTGCCCACGATTCAGACCGCCTCGCGGCTGCGTTTTCTGCTCATGGACTCTCGTTTGCGCGAGATCGTGCACCGCCTGGAACATCTGCCTGTCGTGCCAGATGTGTACACGGCTCTGACCCGGGAATTGCAGAGCGAAAGCTGCTCGAATCAGTCCGTGGCCAGGATCGTGTCCCGTGACATGAGCCTGACCACGGCCATCCTCAAGGTGGTCAACACCCCGTTTTTTGGTCTGTCGCGACGTGTGGACGAACCGCTTCAAGCCGTGAACATCTTGGGTGCGAATCTCGTCAGGGGGCTCGTCCTTTCCGAGGGGGTCTTCAAGCCTCAGGACCCGGACATGTATCCCGGGTTCAATATGGAACAGCTCTGGGGGCACTGCCTTGTCGCAGCCAAGTGCTGTCGGGCGGTGATGAGGGGCGAGTGTCCGTCCGGGCCTGCGGTGGAAGACGCCTTTCTGGCTGGCCTGCTGCACGATGTGGGCAAGATCGTGATGGCCGAAGGCTGTCCGGAGGACTATGCTGATATCATTAAGGAATCGCAGGGGCGTAACATGCCATTGTACGAAGTCGAGACCGAGATCCTGGGAGTGACGCATGCACAGATTGGCGCCTACCTCCTTGGCCTCTGGGGTTTTTCCGAAAATGTCGTCATCGCCATAGCCCAGCATCATGGCCAGATTCCAGGGCCGCCCCTTACCCTTTTGTCCGCAGTTCTTCATGTTGTGGATGTGTTGTTGCATGAGCGATATGTCCAGGCGAGCGGACACGCTCCTCATCTTCCGGCAGGGGCGTTCCTCGATATCGCGGGGGGGGCAGAGACCTTCGAGCGTTGGAAAGAAATTGTGAATTCAGAACTGGATGCCGATTGTTTCTGATTTCAGCATGTGTCCAATTTTGCGAAGTTTGAAAATCCAGGAGGAAACGTGCCCAATATCGTCTGGTCCGAAACACTCTCTGTTGGAAAAATGGAGATCGATGCTGAACACAAACAGCTGATCCGCATTACCAATTCTCTCCTGCGAGCCATGCAGGACGGCAGAAACAAGAACGATTTCGCCAAGATTCTGCATGAATTGCGAGAATATACAGTTTTTCATTTTGCCAATGAAGAAGAATATATGCGATCAATCGGCTATCCTGATCTGGCTAGCCATATGGAAGAGCACAACATTCTTAAAAAGCGAGTCAAGAATTTTCAGCACGCCGTGTTTATCGGAGAGAATGCGGAATCTGGCCCTCTCCGAGAAATGCTCAAAGATTGGCTTGTGGGACACATTTTGAGCTGCGACCTGCGCATCAAGGAATATCAAATGCTTCGAAATGTCGAACGGGAAGGATAAACATGTCTCAAGGTGGACTACAAATACCATGTTTGGAACTGATGGATCAATTTTTTGATGGGATCTATGTTGTCGATCGTGACAGAAAGATTGTCTTCTGGAACAAATGTGCCGAAAACATAACCGGGTATTCGAGTAAAGAAGTCCTTGGCAAGTGCTGCGCGGACAATATTTTGCGACACGTGAGTCTTGCAGGGGAACCGCTTTGTAAAAATGGATGTCCGATGATGGCCACCATGCACGACGCAACCCCTCGTGTCGTCGACGTCTACCTGCATCACAAGGCCGGTTATCGAGTTCCGGTGCAGGTGCGCGCATTGCCTTTGCGGGACGGTTCCGGCGAAATTGCGGGATCCATCGAGATCTTTGTCGACACATCCAGCAAGGAGGATATGTTCCGTCAGCTCAAGGATATGGAACGAAGCCTCTACCAAGACGAGTTGACCGGCATCGGCAACCGCAAGTTTGCGGAAATAAGGCTTTCGGAACTCATGGGCGCTTTTCGTGAACACGGCCAAATTTTCGGGGTGCTGTTTGTCGACATCGACCATTTCAAACGCGTCAACGATACCCATGGGCATCCGGTAGGTGACAGGGTTATCCGGTTCGTGGCCCGCGCCCTGCAAAACGGACTACGCCCCACGGATCGGGTCTGCCGTTTTGGGGGGGAGGAGTTTCTCTGTCTGTTGCCGAATATCGCTCCGGAGGAATTGCGCCAAGTAGCTGAACGTGTTCGGATGCTTGTGGAGCTAAGCGGTCTCGATCTGCCGATGATGACATTACGGGTGTCTGTTTCTGTTGGCGGGGCTTTGTGCCGGAATGGAGACACCTCTTGCGCCGTGATCGAGCGGGCCGATAAGGCCATGTACAGAGCCAAGGAGCTTGGTCGTAATCGAGTGGTTATTTCGCAAGACGATGACACGACTTCCCCCTGTCTTGAACCAGATCCAGTCGATGGGGAGTCTGATGGTGAGCTATGAACGACATGCGGCTTGAAAAAGAGACGATCTTCCTTATCGAAGCCGCAACAGGGTCCATGCAAGATATGGCTCTGAGTCTTGCGACCTCTGGCTACTGAGGTCATGAAAACCAGGATGAAGTCAGCAGTCTCCGACTTTATGAAAGAGTCAGAGCGTGTTTAGAGCGAACAGGTTGCGCGCATGAGCCAAGCTGGACTTGAAAGGCACAACCAAGAATTCCGGGATGACGTGCGGTCGGAATGCCTGGAAACCGAAATATGAACGAACTCACCGAGTGGGTCGTGGAGAGACGCAAATGAGCGAGCGGATACTGTTCGTCGATGATGAGAAATTCGTGTTGGAGACCTTTCGGCGCAATCTGAGCAGGCATTTTCAGATTGAAACGGCAGATGGCCCCATGTCGGCACTGAAATTTCTGGAATCGACCGGGCCAGTGGCCGTGATAGTCTCTGATCTGAAAATGCCTAACATGAGCGGCGTGGAACTGCTGGGGGCCGTCAGGCAACGCTGGCCCGACACCGTTCGCATCATGTTGACGGGACATGCCGACCTCGACACCGCCGTATCGGCCGTCAACCAGGGCGCCATCTTCCGTTTGCTGACCAAGCCTTGTGCCCCGGATGCTTTGCTGGCGGCGGTCAACGATGGCCTGCGACAATACCGCCTAGTCATGGCCGAGCGGCAGCTCCTGCACGGCACCCTGCGGGGGTGCATTCAGGTATTGTCCGAACTTCTGGCCCAGGTCAGTCCCAAGGCGTTTGGCAGGGCCGAGAAGGCAAAGAGCCTCATGACGGATATGGCCATATTGCTTAAACTCGATCACGTTTGGAAGTACGAGCTTGCGGCCATGCTCAGCCTGGTGGGCTGTATTTCGCTGCCCCACGAAATTCTTGAACGTAAATTGGGCGGTCAGGATCTGTCTGCTGAAGAGCAAAAAATCTTTCTCATGCATCCGGCTATCGCAGGGAATCTTCTGCGCAACATACCCCGGCTTGAAGGTGTGATCGAGATTGTTTCGGAACACGAGACGCCTCTGGCGGAAAACCCTTGCGTGGGGGCACGTATGCTTAAAGCGGCACTCGATTTTTCAGATTTCGAGGCGTCGGGAGTTTCTACGGAGGATGCGTTGCAGCGGATGCGCAAGATGCCCAATTCGTACGATGGCAGGGTTGTCGCGGCCTTGGGCGAGGTCGTCGAACGCAGGAATTACAGTGAAATAATAGGGCTAGACCTTCATGAACTGCAAGAAGGCATGCTGCTCATGGAACCGGTGATGAGCGAGAAGGGAGTTGTCCTCTTGGATAGAGGGCAGACAATCTCCCACTCCATGCTGGAGCGATTCCGGAACTTCGGGGCCATTCTTGGTGTCAAGGAACCCATTTATGTCTTGGTGCGCAAAGAGCCGGATTGAGAGCGCATATTTGATGCGCAGCGCTCCTGGGTGGCTATGCGTGAGTGCGCGACTATGCGCGATGGGTGTAACGCATTCGGCGATCACATTGTCCCAGGCCCGGGGTGTGTTTTTTTAGAATTTGCAGTAGGTCCTGAAGTTTGAAGGGCTTGCCCAAGTACCCATCAACTCCCGAAGCCAAGAATTTTTCTCTGTCCCCACTCATGGCGTATGCAGTCATGGCGATGATCGGGATGTTTTTCTTTGAACCCAATTTGTCTGACGATCTGATTGCCCGCGTCACTTCGATGCCGTTCATGAACGGCATCTGAATGTCCATCAGGATCACGTCAAAATCGTTTTGTTCGAGTTGTTCAAGCGCCTCTTTGCCGTTTCCAGCCACGGTGACAACATGTCCGCAATTTTGGAGCAGGACCTTTATACCGGCGGCATTGGATGATTCGTCTTCGGCCAGCAGCACTCGCAATATTTGAGGTGTCCCCCCCTCGTCGCGATTGGGGATATGCCCTGCGTCGCAATCCTGCTTCAGTTTGAAGGGCAGCATCACGTGAACTGCCGTTCCCTCTCCGTACACGCTATCTATGGAAATGTGCCCACCCATGAACTGCACGAGCCTGCGAACGATGGACAGACCGAGGCCTGCGCCCTGGAATCTCCTGGTATAGGAGTTTTCGATTTGCACGAAGGGCTGAAAGAGTTTGTCGAGTTGGTCGCTCTGAATGCCGATGCCCGTATCGGTAACACTGATCAGAACTTGAACGCGACCGTTTTGGGACGTTAACGACGTCAACTCAAGCTTGACTTCGCCCTTCTCTGTGAACTTGACCGCGTTGCCAACGAGATTGAAAAGAATTTGTCGCAGTCTCGATTCATCACAAAGCAGCGTGGCCGGAAGAGTGGGATCGATGGAGTGCTCCAATCGAATTCCTTTGATGCGAGCCGGAATGAGGAAAAGTTCAAGAACGGATCGACAGAGGTCCGCCGGTCTGATTTCATCTTCATGAAGGGTCATTTTTCCAGCCTCAATGCGGGAGATGTCGAGCAGGTCAGAGAGCAATCGGGTCAATCTGTCGGCCGAATTGATTGCCATGGAAACGAATTGATTCTGTTCGGCGTTGAGAGTGGACATCTCCAAAAGTTGCATCATGGCCATGATACCGTTCAGAGGAGTACGTATTTCATGACTCATGTTGGCCAGAAAGGCGCTTTTGGCCTTGTTTGCCGCCTCGGCATCCTCTTTGGCCTGAATGAGGGCGAGTTTAATCTGCGTTTGTTCAGAAATGTCTTGGAAGGCTCCTTGGGCGCCAATGATTCTGCCGTTTTTATCGCGGAGCGCCTCACCCGTGGTTCGGATCCAGACGTGATTTCCTGTTGCAGTGACAATCTGCATCTCCTCGTCATAGGGGTCGCCTTGCTCGATGCAAGCCCCAAAGACCGCCTGGATTTTTTCGTGCCACTGGGGGGCATAGAAATTTATTCCTTCTTCAACACTGGGGGAATAACCTTTAGGCATGTCGTGAATGGCGGCCACCTGGTCGGACCATTCGACCGTATTTTTGGCAAGATTCACACTCCATCCGCCGAAACGGGCGATGCGTGCAGCCGTGTCGAGAAGGGCCTTGCTTTCACGGAGCTTGCGCTCTGCGTTCATGCGGGTCGAAGCAATGCCGATGCTGTGTCCCAGTTCTTCAAAGAAGGAGATAAGCTCAGGGTTGAAAAGCCCTGGCTTGTGGTCACTGAACTGTAACAGACCGATGGTCGTATTGCCACTGCGCAAAGGAATTATGGCTAACGATCGGATGTTTTGCTGGAGGCAATGGGGGCGGGTAAAGAGATTTAGCCCGGTTTTGTCTTTTTCATCGCGGAACGCGGACAGATCATTGGTCCAGAAGCTTCCGCCGGGTGAAAAAAGCGGATGCCCTGGCGGATAGTCTCCTGTAATTACCATGCCGCATGTGCAGTCTGGAATCGGTTGTTCATTTTCATCGCGCCGGACAGAACCGTCCGATTTAAAGGCTAGAAGGTTGTCTTTAATAATGAAATCATTGGGAAAACCATCCTGAACATAATACGGATAGTCTTCAAGATGTTTGAGTCGGATGCCGACCGCGCCTATTGCACTGAACTCCTTGATTTCCTTGAGGAGGTCCAGGAGGAGATCCGTCCATTCGTTGGGGCGGTTGAGTATGCTCAGGACGCGTGCATGCAGCGTTTGGCGCTTTTCGGATTCTTTTTGTTTTGTGATGTCATGAGCGAGCACAAGCTCTGCCTTGCGTCCCCCAAATGTGAGAGCGTGGGACGTGATCTCGACATGAATAACGGAATTGTCTTTCCTGCGATGTTGGCATTCACCCGCCTTGTCCAAGCCGCCGGTCACGTTGGACACGTTTTTCAGCAAAGCCCGCAGGTCTTCACCAGGTCGGATGTTGTCGATCGTCATGCGTAGAAATTCTTCACGGCTGAAGCCATAATGCGAAACGGCTGCATTATTTACAGCCAAGAAACGCAGTGTCTCGAGATCGTAGACCCACATCGGATGAGGGTTGGCTTCAAAAAGTTGGCGGTATCTCGCCTCGCTGTCACGCAGCGCGTTTTCAGCCTCCTTGCGAACAGTTATGTCTGAGTGGGTTCCGCTCAGGCGGATGACACGGCCTTGAGTGTCGCATTTCGAGGAGCCACGGCCAAAAATCCAGCGGTAGGAGCCATCCTTGTGAAGCATCCGGTATTCCACTGCGAAAGACGGAATTTCACCTCGTCGGCAGCGTTCGTTTTCTTCGATCACTCGCGCCAGATCTTCCGGATGCAGCCGGCTGGACCATTGCTCCACTTCATTGGAGATTTCCTCGGGATTAAACCCAATGATCTCCTTCCATCTGTCGGAAAAGAAAACTTTACCGCTACTAAGGTCCCAGTCCCAGAAGCCGTCGTTAGAGCCTTTGAGAATGAGGGCATAACGCTCTTCGCTGGCCCTGAGCGCTTCGATTATTGTTTGCTTTTCCGTAATATCGCGAATGGCTGCGATATGAACCGGGCGGTCCTGATGAATAAAGAACCGACCGGAAATTTCCACGGGAAAGGTCTGTCCGTTTTTCCTGCGGTGGTAGCGCAAGGGAATGTGCACAACCTGCCCCGGGTCGGGAGGTGATGTGCGCGTGACGCGGTTCGTTTGTTCCGGTTCGGAAGAGAGGTCGAGGTTGCGCATGTCCAGAAGCTCTGCGTGGCTGTAGCCATAGAGTGATGATGCCGCAGAGTTGGCCTCAAGGATGCGTCCCGATTGGTTGTCGATGAGGAAGATGGCGTCTGACCCGGCCTCGAAAAGCTGCCGGTAGTTTTCCTCGCTTTGGCGCAGTGCCTGTTCGCTTTCCTTGCGCACGGTGATGTCGCGAAGGAATGCCACAAACAGACCGTCAGAAAGGTCGAGCCACGTTGTTGAAATTTCAACGTCGAAGAGGCCGCCGTCCTTTCGAATATGTTTCGATTCAAAGAGTTCCGAGCCTTTGAGCCTGATGGCTTTGAGCCGTTCCCGGACTTCTCTTGGGCCATCGTGCGTGTCGAGGTCGGAAATGTGCCTGGAAATGAGCTCCTGTCTGTCGTAGCCAGACATGCGACAGTATGCGCTGTTTACGTCCTTTATGAAACCGTCGAACGAAACGAGCCAGAACCCGTCACGAGTGGTCTCCAGGACAGCGTTCAATATTAGCTGTCTTTCCATGAAATAGTCCTTGGGGATCTTTTTTGTGGTTATATCTTTCTACACAGCCATTTATATTTTGCTTGAAGTTGCTGCGGCGACAAAACTTGCGAATTTTCGGGTATGAATCAGAAATAATTTATACCTACATGCAATGTTTGGGGAAAGAAAGATACAGCTAATGAATTTTCTGGAGGCGTGACGGGAGTGTCACCCCTTCTCTGACTGATAAGGGGTGAACGGGTAAAACAGTGAGAGAGAAGTGGCTCGGTTTGGTTGTGTTCAGAATCGTGAACAGCCGCTGGCCGGAATGGCAGGACTGGAGGAACTGACCTGCCGGGAAACTTCGGACCACTCAAGTCTTGAGGGTTTTCCCCCTGTTCAGGTTTTATCCATACTGCCGACAGAAGTGTTCGGGTGTCATGTTGTTCAGGCTTGAATGCGGGCGAACGGAGTTGTAGTGCCGTCACCATTCCTCGATCACAACCCGAGCCTTGGCCCGACACCGGAACCATTCCATCGACAGACATTCGTCGCGAAATTTACCGTTAAAACTTTCGTTCAAACCGTTCTGCCACGGCTTCCCGGGCTCAATCAGCGCCAGATCCAGAGACTCCCGAGCCGCCCATTTGAGCAGCGCCTTCGACACGAACTCCGGGCCGTTGTCAGAACGCAGACTCAGAGGGGCTCCACGTTCGCTGATCAGGCGGGACAGCACCTCGATCACCCAGCCCGACCTGATGCTCCCGGCAACGTCTATAGCCAGGCATTCACGCGTGTATTCGTCCATCACGGTCAGAGATTTGATCTGCTGCCCGTTCGCGCAGGCATCGTAGACAAAGTCGTACGCCCTATGGTGAGGGGTTGCGAACTGAAGTGCGATTGAGGAATCCGGGCAGCTTTGGCGTATGGGCTGTTTCAGATCGTCTTGTAGAGCAGTTTCGGCAGCCAGAGGCTGATTTCAGGGACATATGTGACGATGGCCAGGCACAGCAGTGCCAGACCAAGCCACGGAAGCACGGCTCGGATGACGCTGAAATAGCTGACCCCGAAGGCACCGCTCGCGATGAAGAGATTGAGCCCGAAGGGCGGCGTGATGTTGCCGATGTCGCTGTTGATCGCTGCGATGATGCCGAAATGCAGGTCGCTTATGCCAGCGGAATGAATCAGGGGTGAGACGAGCGGGCATATTATCAGGATGTTGGAAAACACGTCGATGAACATCCCGGTGACGAGCATGAGCACGTTGACGAGGAACAGGACGCCGTTTGGTGAGGGCTGCAACGCCAAGATGGGAGAGACCAGTTGCGTGGTGATGTTCTCGACTGTGAGCAGCCACGAGAAAAGCGTCGCGGCGGCGACCATGATCAGGATGCGGGCGGACATCACGCCGGTCTGGCAGCAGATCGACCACAAATCCCGGATGCTGAGCTCCCTGTGTATGAACACCGTGATGAAGATTGCGTACACGACTGCGACGGCGGCGGATTCCGTTGGGGTAAAGATTCCCGTGTAGATTCCGCCGAGGATGATGACGGGAAATCCCAATCCCCAGGATGCGTCCGATCCGGTGTGAAGGACTTCTTTGAGTTTGGCGCGCGGCAGAAGGGGCAGCTTGCGCCATTTCGCATAAATGAAGCACCAGGCCGAGTACAGGGCGACGAAAACGATCCCGGCTCCGAACCCTGACATGAAAAGGGCTCCGACAGAGACCGTTGAAATGGACCCGTAGATAATCATGGCGTTGCTTGGGGGGATGATCATTCCGAGCAGGGGCGTACAGGTCACCAGCCCGATTGAGAAGCGTTCGTCATACCCTGCTTCAATCAGCGCCGGGTAGAGGAGGCTGCCGACCGCGACGACAGTGGCGGCGGTGGAGCCTGTGATGGCGGCGAAAAAAAGGCAGCTCAGCACGCCACAAATGGCCAGGCCGCCTGGCAGATGCCCGACCATGGCCCGGGCGAAATTGATCAGCCGTGCGGTGACGCCCCCGCGGCCCATGATCTGGGCGGCCAGCATGTAGAAGGGGATGGACAGGAGGGTCATCCCTTCGACCCCCGCGAACATTCTCTGCGGGAGGATCTCCAGCGGTATTCTGGAATAGGCGGCGAAGATGATGAAGGCCGTCGCCGCCAGTGAAATGAATATGGGCACATTGAGCCCGATCAGGATGGCGAGCAGGAGGAAGACGGCCGCGATCATTCTTCTGGATCCTTGCGCGGTCCCAGGTGCGTCGCATAGCGCAGCACCATTATCGCTCCGCCTACGGGGATGGCCAGGTAGGTCAGCCACATCGGTATGTCCAGAGCGGCCGTGACCTGGAGGGAATTGCGGACGCTCATCGCGTGCTTCCAGCCGTACCAGGTCAGGACTATGCAGAAGATGAGGCCGACGACACGGACGATGCGCGACAGCATCAGGTTGGAACGAGGAGTCAGAAACCGCGTGATCGCATTGACCGAGATGTGCCCCTCTTCACCGGCCAGGAGTCCCGCGCCCAGGAAGATCATCCAGACCATGAGGTAGCGGGCCAGTTCCTCGGCCCAGAAGATCGGAGCGAGAAAGACGTAGCGCATCACGACGTTGACGAACAGCAGTAGGCTGGAAAACAGAATGATGCCGCCCAGGATGTTCCGGATGACGGCAGTGAGGATGGCGTTGCCGATTTTGAGCAGTTTCAATGTGGTGCATCCAAAACCCGGGCGCAGGTTCTCTCCGCCCGGGCTAGCTGTTTATTTGTGCAGCATGTCGAGGAAATGGGCCCCGCCTTCCACATTCTTGCGGAACCAGTCGTAGACCGGTTTCAGGGCTTCCTGGAACGCGGCGGTCTGGCTGGGAGTAAGGGTGCTCACTTCGACACCGGCCTTGATGATGGTGTCGAGGAAGCCCTGGTCGCGCTTCTCGATGAGATCAAGTTCGTATTTGGAGGACTTTGCGGCTGCCTCGGTCAGGAGAGTCTGGTAATTGTCGGGCAGTGCGTCGAAAAAGGACTTGTTGACCACCACCCCGTAGGCGAGGAACGCGTGGTTTGACAGGGTCATGTGTTTCTGGACCTCGTAGAGTTTCATGGTCGTAATGCCGACAAGCGGATTTTCCTGTCCATCTACCACGCCCTGCTGCAGGGCATTGTAGAGTTCGTGGAAATCGATGGATACGGGGCTCGCACCCAGGGCGAGAAATTGTTCCCGGATCACAGGCGAGGGCATCACGCGGATTTTTTTGCCTTTGAAGTCGGCGGGGGCGTGAATCGGAAAATTGCCAGTGAACTGCTTGAAGCCCATGCCCCAGTACGTCAAGCCGTGCAGGTTGTTAGATTCCAGGGTCTTGAACAGTTCCCTGCCGAGATCTGCAAACAGGACATCATAGAGTTCCTGTTTCGTCGGGAAGAGAAAGGGAAGGTCGAGCAACTGGAAGGCGGGTGCCACCACCTGGATTCGGGCCGTCGGGACGGCGATCATCTCCACCGCTCCCGCCCGGGCCATTTCGACCATCTGGACGCCTGTTCCAAGCAGTTGGTTCGGGTAAACGGTCACTTCGATGTCCCCTTCGGAACCTTCCTCGATCAGCTTTTTGAGATAGAGCGCCGCATCCTGATGCGGGCTCTGCTCGGTCTGGTCGTGGCCGAAACGCATCTTCCACGTTGCGGCCGGGGCAGGAGTTGAAGCGGACACTATCAATACGAGAGCCAGCAAGGTAAGAACAATGCGCATGAAAACCTCCACATGACAGGGGTTATGGTGTTGGATTTAGAAAATGATGGGGCCGGAAAATGTGCACCTAAAAATCCAATTCAAAGTATGGGAGCACCGTGAGGGATGACATCGGACTTCATCCGCGTATGAAATAGGCTTTTCCTTCAGGCACGGAGAACTCCACTTCGGCTTCCTCGCAGCGCCGCAAGATGGCTTGCTTCCGAGCGGATGTCTCGACAGCGGGAATGGTTCTGATCAGCCCGTCCAGCAATATGCCCAGCTTATCGCCTGGCAGGCCTATTCCCATTTCCTGATCGGACCAGCGCGCGACATGCCTTGTGTTCGCGCACAGCATCGACAGGTGGAGTTTGCCGGTGGTCAGTGGTCTGGCCACGCATTCGGAACAGATTCCCCTGTTGCCGGCGATCGCGAGATCTTCGAGAAGCCCGTGATGATACGCCCACGCCTGGACCAGTCGCATGGCCTGGTAGGCGTCGACCACGATGACGATACTTTGTGGTAGGGACGTGCAGGACGAGAGCGGAAGGACCGCAATGCCGGAACAGGAGGTAGCGAGTCGGGCCATGGATGTCTGGACCTTGCCTGCCAGCTCGCGATGCGCATAGAGTCCGAAGCCGAAAAGCCGTTCTCCGGAAATTGAATCCGCTCCGGGTTCCACAAAACGAAAAACTTCACTGGCCCCGCGACAGCGAAAGTTACTGCTCAGCGCCTTGCGGCCGTGTCCTATAGATGCGAGACGCACCATTGAACAGAATGTGTGCTTTCTCTTGAATTGCGGAATAGGATAGACTTCAAATTCTTCTGCAGTGCAAAAAAAATTAACAGCAACGATTTCACGTTGAAGTCCAAGAATGCATGATGTCAGCGCAAACTGTTGCTGCAATGTCATGAGTGGTTGCTTCTCAAATTTTTTGAATTTAGAAATGAATTATCAAAAATTATATATCTATAAAATAATTAATTAAAAAGCGTTATGGTTACGAATAGTATGGCAAAATAATTAAAATGAATATTTAAGGTAATGAAAATATTGATTAAAATACATGTGTCTGGCGTAAAGTCAAATTTGATTTGTAAATGAATTAAGCAAGAATCTATTTGTTATGTTGATATTGGAGCCGGAATCGATGAATTGGACGTAGCTTTGAAGAAGATCGGTAAGCCATTAGTTCGAGTTTCACGACCGCACCCTCCAACGGTCAGTGATCCAGAGACGTTTTTGAACCACGAGAATTCTGATCTTGTTGAATCGCACTCGTCTGGAGACTCTCACCCTCACTTCCATGACGAATTGCGCAGTTTTCTTTGTCGTGGCTCGTTTGTTCTCCGGGTCGGAGATCCCGTTGATGATTTCGGCGTAGATGACGCGCTGAACGCTGGTCAGACTCCATCCGAGTTGTTCAACGATCTAGCGGAAAGACATTTGGAGCTTGCAGCTTCAAGGTGCTCGCTGATACAGTCGCACGGATGTCCAGCCTCCATAGGTATCTCGGTAGTTGTTTCCTCATGAGCTTTTTCGAAAGAAAGATGCTATCTGAGAGAAAATTGATTGCTTTGACTTTGCCATGTCTTTACGTGTTGTGAGATGATATATAAATAAACTCGGATTGAGATGGATGTAATCGGTATGATAGTTATGCGGCATTTTTCAAATAGAGGGCGGCACGCATTGATTTTTGCTTCGGCCGTCCTCGCCTGCGCGATTTTCATGCTTTCGCCAATCGCGACGGCCTCCAGCCAGGGAGAGAGTGCCGATCAACCTAAACGAGTACTGATTCTCAATTCCTATCATCCCGGTATGCCGCTTTCTGATGAGGAAATTCGAGGCATTAGAACGACCTTGCCGCCTGATACGGCAATCTTCATTGAATATATGGATACGAAGCGTTTGCGAGATGCGGGCTACCTTTCGCTTTTAAGGGAAGTGTACGCCATGAAATACGTTGGCAAACAATTCGATACCATCTTTTCACTGGATGATGATGCCCTTCTGTTTCTGCTTGAGCATGGACAGAGCATTTTTGCGGATATTCCGGTGGTGTTCTGCGGCGTCAACGGCCTGAGACCGGGCATGCTTGACCAGGCTCCATTGTTCACCGGAGTCGTCGAAACCATGCATGTGGAGAGAACCCTGGAAACAGGTCTGAAGCTGTATCCGCAGGCCGAACGGATTCTGGTGGTTACGGACAGAAGCACCACGGGCGCGGCCAATCGTGCCATATTGGAAGAAATGGCCCAATCCGGCCGAATCGACAGGCCATTCGTGTTTCTGGACGAGGGGCAAGGACTTGATCTGGCTGAACTGATAGAAAAACTCCGTAATTCTCCCCGCCCGAGTCTCGTCTATCATTCCGATTTTTTTCAGGATAAACATGGGCATGCCTTGAATCCCGAAACCGTCATGCCTCTTGTTGCGGAGAACGCGCCTGGGCCGGTATTGGTGCATGGAGGGATGTATCTTGGTCTTGGAGCCTTGGGGGGCTGGGTCAATAGCGGTTTTTATCAGGGTGCAACCGCCGCCGGGCTTGCTTTGCGCATCTGGACTGGAAGGAATCCCGCTTCCATCCCGGTGGTTCGCGAAGAAGTCACTTCAGTTACCATTGATTATCCGGTGATGAAACGCTGGGGCATAGATCCGACCGCCGTCGAAATTTCCGAGCAAGTCAATGTAATCAACCAGCCGGAATCACGGTGGCATGGTTACGGATATTATCTCCTTGCAGCCTTGGCCTTCATCATTCTGGAGGGACTGCTCATCCTGTGGCTGCTGCACCTTTTGCGACAACAGCGAATTTTGCGCAGCCAAACCATTCAGAGCGAGGCCAGATTCCGCGGACTTTTCGATCTGACTCCGATCCCGCTTTGCTATACTTTGGATGATGGTCGATTTGTCGCCGTAAACCAGGCATTCACCAAGATTCTGGGGTATACAGTGGACGACCTTCCATCCTTGGATGACTGGTGGCTGAAAGCTTATCCCGATCCTCAGTACAGAAAGTCGGTCATGGAATCTTGGCAGCGCAGCAAAATCACTGATTTTAAGTACATTCCTGATGCGTACGAACGTCGCGTGACAGCCAAAGATGGCGTAGAGCACACCATGCTCATCTATTACAATTTTCTTGATCATTACAGCATTGCCAGTATGGTTGACATAACAGAACATAAAAAAATGCAGGAGATGATGGTTCAGACTGAGAAAATGATTTCCGTTGGAGGCATTTCTGCCGGCATCGCTCATGAGATAAATAATCCTCTTGGTATCATCTTGCAGGCTGTACAAACATTGGCTCAGCGCATGCGTCCGGATTTTTCAAAGAACCAGGAGGTTGCCAAGCGTATAGGCCTTGATCTGGAAGTGATGGAGCAGTATTCTCAAACGCGCAAACTCCACCTGTTTGTCGCCGACATCGAATCAGCGGCGCTACGCGCTGCAAGCATCATCCGGCACATGCTCGACTTCAGTCGTCTGAGCCAGTCTCATCGCTTGAGTTGCAGTCTGCCTGAAATCATCGACAAGGCGCTCGCGTTGGCATCCAATGATTTCGACCTGAAGAAGAGTTTCGACTTCAAGAAAATAGCGATCGTAAAGCATTACATCGAACCTCTCCCAAATATTGAGTGCACGGAAACCGATATCGAGCAGGTAGTTCTCAATCTGCTGCGCAACTCCGCACAAGCATTGGATGCAGGCTGCGAGGAACCGCGCATAGAAATCCGTCTGTTCTGTCAGGGAGACTGGGTACGAATGGAGATTGAGGACAACGGGCCTGGTATTTCTGCGGATATTCAGCGTCGCATTTTTGAGCCTTTCTTTACCACCAAGGCCCCAGGTATCGGCACAGGTCTGGGATTATCCGTTTCCTATTTCATCATTACCAATGGACATGGAGGAAAGATGAGCGTTAAATCAACTCCTGGAAACGGAACAGTATTTGTCATAGAGTTACCTGTGCGCAGTAATTCAGTGGGATAGGAAATGAGTAATTTTAATAGGGTGCTCATTGTTGATGATGAAGCACAGATACGTTCAAGTTTCATTGCATATTGTGAGGATTACGATGAGTTTGAAATTCTTGTTGCGGCTTCTGCGGAGGAGGGCCTGAGTATTCTTGAACGCGATGGGGCGGATTTGTGCATTGTGGATATGCGATTGCCGGGCATGCACGGTGGTGATTTCATCAGGGCCGCGTCTGGCCGGTGTCGGCGTTTTTTGATTCACACCGGTTCCGTGGACACTGAACTTTCCGCTGAACTGGAATCTCTGGGTATGAGCAGCAGGGATGTACTTTTGAAGCCATGCAGCATGTCTCGCATGATTGAACGGATTCGACATCATTTAGCTTTGCCATGAGAACGTGCATGTTGCATGATTCAACACATGATTCTTTTGTGCCGAATCAAAAAACAATCAGAGAAGGCGATTATATTTCAATTCGCTTTGATTAAAATGTATTAAGAAGCTTGATTGAATATTTCAACTTTTTGTCAACCTTGCTCCAAAGGAGTTGTCATGTTGAATAAATTTCGCATACGTGGACGTCTGTTCGTCATCCTAGGCCTCAATGTCGTTTTGATCGGGATCATGGGGCTGGTGGCTTTTTTTATGGCCACGTCCATCAACGGCAACTTGTCTCTGGTGCTCAGACGCGATCTGCCGGGAACCGCGGTCCTGCTCGAAGCGGATCGCGACCTGCATCAGATGCTCTTGGCCGAGCGGGGCTTGCTGTTGAGTGCCCCCGGAAGCACCGAGTATGAAAACAATATGAAATCATACAAGGAAAATATGGAGCAGGCGGACAGCCGTCTGAAAAAGTTCATCGAGGTCAGCTTTTCCTCGGAGAAGAAGGGCCTGGTTGATCAGTACGTCAGAGACAGGGCGGCTTGGGAAGATGTGTCAAAAAAGATTCTCGCGCTGCGTGCCGAGTCCTCCGGGGGCGATAGTCCGGAAGCCGTCGATCTGGCCATGACGGAAGGCGCGGAAAAATTCGACATCATGCGCGAGCACATCAACAAGCTGACCGAAATTGTCGAGAATGACGCAAAGGATGCCGGTCTGGAAGCGGTGGACGCCTTTGATCGGCTCAAGCTCATTCTGTCGATCATCACATTCGGCAGCATTCTCGTAGGTGGGGCGCTGACCCTGGTCATCTCGAACGGTATAACAGGGCCTCTGGGCCGCATGATCGCCATGCTGCGCGACATTGCCGAGGGGGAAGGCGATCTTACCAAAAGGGTCACGGATCAGTCCGGCACGGAAACCCAGGATCTGGCCGAGTGGTTCAATCTGTTCGTGGACAGAGTGCACAAAATCATCAAGGACGTCGCCAACAATTCAAGTCAGGTCCGCATTGCCTCGCATACGCTGCTGGAACTTGCAGGCAATCTGAGCAGTTCTTCCAATGTCATGACCGGAACTTCCAATACTGTCGCGGCCTCGGCGGAGGAAATGAGCGCGAACATGAACAGCGTCGCCGCGTCCATGGAGCAATTTACCGTGAACATGGGAACTGTGGCTTCAAGCTCCGAAGAGATGAGCGCGACCATTACGGAAATTTCGGTCAGCACCGGCAAGGCCAAGGACATAACCGGACAGGCTGTTGCTGCGGCCGGGAAAGCCTCCGTGCAGGTCAATGAGCTCGGTACGGCAGCGCAGGATATCGGCAAGGTTACCGAGGCTATCTCGGCCATCTCCTCCCAGACCAACCTGCTGGCCCTGAATGCGACCATCGAGGCGGCCAGGGCTGGAGACGCGGGGCGCGGTTTTGCCGTAGTCGCCAACGAGATCAAGGAATTGGCCCAGCAGACCGCCCGTGCCACCGAGGAGATCCGGGGCAAAATCCAGGGCATCCAGCAGACCACGGGGCTGACAGTGCAGGAAATCGGGCAGATCAGCAGCGTGATCAACGACGTGGACTCAATCGTGGGCAGCATTGCGGCGGCGGTGGAAGAGCAGTCCGTTACGACCCGCGACATCGCCGACAATGTCGGACAGGCCTCTGTAGGCGTTCAGCAGGTCAACGAGAACGTCGCGCAGGCTGATTCGGTGCTGCGAACCATCGCCAGGGATGTGACGTCGGTCAATGCCACTTCGGGCGAATTGGCCGAAACCGCCCGGTCAATGCATGGGAATTCGCAATCTTTGGCCCGCCTGGCTGAGAGTCTCGATGAAATGGTGAGTAAATTCAAGATTTAGGCTGCGCTGCCCCCTCCGCGCAACGGAATGCTCGCGAGGGGGCAATACTCCAAACAAAAACCTTCAGCTGTTTGAGGTACAACGAAATTTACCTGGCGCATGCTAAGGTACAGTTCGTCGACGTTCACATAAATGCTGGATGCAATGTTTAAGGTTTATAATATTGATGAGTTATCTATCAGTTTGAGATCGTCTTTATTCGCGTTGTTTTAGTACCGTACTGCTTAGCTGTTTTGAATCCTTGCAGCGCCGGGTCTGGATACTCTGTTTGACACCCGCCGTATGAGCCAACGCGTCGGGAAAAACAGAGTCGGGCCGACCAGAGCCCAGGCGCTGATCCAACCGAGGATTGCGTGGAGAAGCGGGATGCCGAGAACGCTGAATGAGCCGATTGGATCCGTAAACACGATTTTTATGATGTCGGGAACTGTTGTCTCGAAATGTTCGACGCCAAGGATCGTTTCTCCAAGACGCAGAAAAGGAATCATGAGGGCGTATTGAAAGGGGGTGAACACCAACGAGACGCCACTCGTGATTGCCTTGTTGCACTTGAACGACCACGAGAGAACAAGAGCCATGATCGGGTTGGTGCCAATCTGCGGCCAGGTGGAAGATACCAGGCCAACGATGACCGCCAGGGCCACAAGTTCCGGCGAAACACCCATCCTCAATTCCCGCAAAACAGGTTCTCGTACCCTGTTTCGCCAGAGACGTACGGGCCAAATGGGGCGTTTTACTTGAGAATTCAGCGTGATACCCTCACTTCGGCGACGGTGATGCCGAACTTCTTGAGATATGAACGATTATGATTACGCCATCCCTCATGGCCTACATCCGGTCTTTAAAGGCCAAGCCGAAACTGCTGTCACCAATTATTATATCCATCCCTTAAGCCAAATATACAGAATTTCCATATGCCCGGCCATTGGCAGTGCCAATTATATCTTTGGCTGTGCCTTCGTAATGCAGGTCGTCAATTTTGGTGATTTTCCATATTCTTTTTTCTTGTTTTCCGGTGTCGTAATAGGTGAAAAGTTCATCCAGCACCCCGTTTTTTTCATTCCATTGGCCATCAATCCTGGCATCAAAGCGATTCACAATATTGCCGCTACGATCCTGAACTATTCCCCACAATTTGACAGGGCCATTAAAAAATTCCTCCAAACGCAGGGTGGGCTGCATATTTGTGTATTTATCTCCTTTGATGCCACAAGAACAAAGGAGTACAAGGACGCTGAAAAGGATGATTTTAAGTTTCACGCTGTTCAATATTCCTTTTTTATGCGGCTTATTTCAACTACAGACCCAATAGACTTCTTCGTAACTCTGGTTTTTGGGTCTTTTCATTCAACCAGATCCCGAAAAACCAATCGGCAAAAGCGGGGTCTGATATGACTCCTGAAATTTTACCATTGTTATAGAAAACTGTCTGCCCTTTTTTGCTTCGTATTCCGATAAGTGTGGTGTTCTCGTCAACATCAGGGAATATCATCAGCATTCGTCGATACCATTCATCAAGGGTGGATTCATCGGAAAATCCGAGATCCCGGATAGCTTCCGCAGAGGTCTTGGCAATCTGATCGCCTTTGAGTTTTCGGAGGTATGATATGGAGAGTGCGTAGGGTTCGGATTGGCGCCATTTTGCTTCAGGCGCATACAGCGTGGCATCGTAGACATTCCAGAAGATGTAGGTGAGCCTGCCTGATCCGACGGCCTGAGCTTGCGGAACATATTTTGAAATAGTGCTTGTGTCTGCTTGAACACTGGAAGCAAGCAGAAGGAAAAAAGCAAGTATTGAACCAATGATTTTTCTGTGCATGGTATATTGCCTGAATCCTTTGATTTGCGATTTTTCAATCAAAATAATATCAGATGAAACTCGAGATATGTCTCTTCTTCAAATGAAATCGTGAAATCGAGCCCGGATTGCTGGACATCCAAAAGCAAGTCCGTAGTTGCAAACCTCGCTGATAAATTGGTGGTGTCTTGGGCGCAGGTAAGATCGTGCCTCTCAAGAAATTGATAATGAGACACAATTCTATCAAGTCAATTGAGAATCAACAATATCGCAATTGCGCAGGGCGCATCTGGTTTTGACTGGGGAGTTTGCCGGTCTGGTCGGGGAGATTCTGGAAGTCTCGTTTTTGCAGCTACGCCTGGATTTGCCCTCAGGGTTGATTGAAGGGGAAGGCTGAGGTCCATAACATGGAGATGCCAATGCCTGCAAGCATGCGAGGCTTCGACCGTTCTCGGACGGATTATTTCCCAGGGGCTGAAGAATCACGCGGCAGTGGTAAAGAAATCGTCCTGGCGGGAACACAGGCGTATCAGCAGGCTCGTGTTGTGGCTGATGACGTATACGCCCAGGCCACGAGTACGGACCTGGTCCGAGATGACTTTCCATATCTGCGCCTGAGTGATGGCGTCGAGCATGGAGGTCATTTCGTCGGCCACGAGATAGCGAGTGCGTGGGTCGAGGGCTCGGGCCACACAGATGCGCTGGAGTTCGCCTCCGCTCAGTTCATGAGGATAACGTTCCAGCCACTGGGGGCGGATGCACAGTGCGTCCAGCAGGGCCGGGTCGGGTTTCCAGGCCTCTTCCATGATTTGGAGTGCGGTGAACCGCGGGTTCACTGCCAGTTCCGGGTGCTGGAAGAGAAGCTGGACCGGATGATAACCGGATTTGGGCTCCTTGCCATCCACGTGGATATAGCCTGTTGAACTGGGCAGGTAGCCGCAGAGCACGCGGGCAAGGGTTGATTTGCCCCGGCCGCTTGGTCCTGACAGGCCGATTATCTCTCCCGGGGCGATGCTCATGGACAGGTTGCGAAAGATCCACGGCGCCCTGGCCTTGTACCGGAAGGAAAGATCACGGGCCTCAAGCATGGTGGCACCTGACCCGGCCGCCGTTCATCTTTCGCCATGCGGGTATCGTCTCGCCGCACAAGGCGCCGGCCATGGTGCAGTCAGCGGCATAGACGCAGCCCTGGGCGGAGGCCGCAGTCTTGTATGATCTCGTTGGTGCATCCATGAAATCGTTATGGGGTAATGCCTGCCACAACGCCCGCGTATAGGGGTGGCGCAGGTGGCTGATGTCTGCGAAATCGGCGGTCTCGGCAATTTCCACGACCATGCCGCCAAGGAATACCGCGACCTGGTCCGCCACGTTCAGCGAGGCCTCGATGTCGTGGGTGATGAGCAGTACCGCCGTGCCGCTGTCGGCCAGTTCGCGCAGATGGCGCAGGGATTCGAGCGCCGATGCCTGATCAAGGCCCGTGGTCGGTTCGTCGGCAATGACCAGACTTGCGTTGCCGGTGGTGGCGGTGGCTGTAAGGACACGGCGCGACATTCCCCCGGATATTTGATGCGGATAAAGAGACTGGGTTTTCAGTCCCAATCCGTAGCGGTCAAAGGCTGCATCGCGGACCTTGGCCGCCTCTTTTGGCCCAAGACCGCTTAGTGTGGTAGCGCGCAATACCTGTGCCCCCACGCGTCTGAGCGGATTCAGATAGGACACGGACTGAGGAATCAGGGCGATTTCCCGGCCGCGCAGGATTTGCACGTTCTTCTGGTCGAGGACACGGCCCTTGAAGGTGATGGAACCACCCACACGGGAATTGTTCGGGAGCAGCCCAAGGATGGCATGGGCCAGAAGGCTTTTCCCGGAACCGCTCTCGCCGACCACGGCCAGGATTCGTCCTGCCTCCACGTTCAGGTCCAGCGAGCGGATGGCCGCCGGTGCACCGGTTGCCTGGCCGTAGCGGGCAAAGTCGACAGAAAGGTTGGATACGCAGAGCATGCTCACTCCTGGCGGGTTTTCGGGTTGAGAAGGGCGCGGGCCGTGGAAGCCAGGGTATCAAAGGTCAGGACCATCATCACCAGGCTTGCTCCCGGGATCACGGCCAGCCACCAGTAACCGGTGGAGATTTGGCGCATGGATTCGGCCAGCAGCATGCCGATATTGGGGATGTGCGGGGACACGCCAAACCCGAGGAAGGTCAGGCCGGCGGCGTGCAGGATGGCGTGGGGGGCAAGCAGCATGAATCCGATCATGCATTGGGGCACAAGATGGGGCAGCATGTGCCTCCGGATGATCCAGGATTTGGAGCGGCCCAATCTGGCGGAAAGGTGGATGTAGGGGGCGCTTTTGAGCTGCATGACTTCCGCCCTGATTATCCGGGCCAGTTGCGGCCAGTGGGACAGGGCCACTGCCAGGATGACACCTTTGGTGCCTCCGCCGAGGACAAAGGAAATGAGTATGAGGAGAACCAGGTGCGGCGTGGACATGACGACATTGATCAGGCCGCAGATGAGTTGGTCAACGTGACCGCCGCGCAGTCCGGCGATGCTGCCCAGAACCAGGGAGATGACTCCGCTGCAGGCTGCGGCCAGGAACCCCAGCTTCAGACCTTCGTATAGCCCGAGGATGGTGCGGGTCAGCATGTCCCGGCCCAGCCAGTCCGTGCCAAATGGAAAAGAGAGGCTGGGCGGCATGTTGCGAAGCTTCAGGTTGGTGGTCAGCCCGCTTGTACCCATGATCTGGGCGGCGGCAATCAGGGCGGAGAAAATCAGGATGCAGGCGAGCATGAGACGCAGCCTTTTGCCGCGCTTGGTCGGAGCCCCCAGATCGCCGAACGTGCCGATGATTTTTTCGAAGCGATTCATGACTCCACCTTCGAGGCGATGCGGGGGTCCACCAGCCAGTAGAGGATATCGGCCACGAGATTGCCGGTACAGACAAAGACAGTGCTGAAGATGACGATGCCGAGCAAAAGCGGGATATCGCCGCGGAGTCCGGCCTGGACCGTGGCTTGGCCCAGACCTGGGTAGGAAAAGACCTGTTCGGCCAGAATTGAACCGCCAAAAAGTTCGCCAAGGGACGCGAACTGGAGGGTGATGGCCGGCAGGGCTACGCCACGCAGGGCATGGTGGCGCATGAAGCCCCAGTTTCGTTCCCCCATGGCCCGGGCGAACAGCGCGTACTCGCTGTGCCTGATCTCGATCATTTTTTCACGGGTGTGCATGGCGATCTGGGCCACGCCGACAATGCACAGGGTCAAGGCGGGGAGGGTCACATGATGCAGGCGCTGGAGCAGGGAGGCCTCGTTCATGGGTACGCCCGGCGGTGCCGCGCAGCATATGGGCGCCCAGCCCAGCCCCACCGCAAACACGACCAGGAGCATAAGCCCAATCCAAAAGGTCGGCGTCGAGGCCAGGGTCAGGGCGTAGATGCGGATGCACCGGTCCATTGGAGAGCCCGGATACATGCCGGCAATGATGCCCAATCCAAATCCGATGACGCCGGACAGTGCCCAGGCGGCGGCCATGAGCCACAACGATGCCGCGAATCGCTTGGCGATGACGTCCACGACCGGCTCATTGTATATTATCGACAGGCCGAAATCTCCCCGGATCAGGTTGGAGGCCCAGGTTGCCAGACGCTCCGGTGCAGGCCGGTCCAGACCCCAGTTGCGCGCGATCTGTTCACGGTGTTCGGGGCTGATGGTCATGATGCGCGAGCCCATGTAGGCGTCTACGGGGTCGATGGGCGAGTGTGAAACCAATGCAAAGGACAGCACGGCCACTGCCGCGATAATGAGCGCTATCCGGGAAAGGCTCAGGAGCAGATGTCTGATGAAGCGCATGGAGTTGTCCTGGATGCTGAAACTTGGATGTCCGGGAAATGATTCCCCTGGGGTGCTTGCCCGGCGAATCCGATATGGATTGCCGGGCAAGGGGCATGGTTACTCGCAGGTCCATTTCCACTGGTGGATGTTGGCCGTGATCGGCCAGCCATGACCATGCGGCTCCATCTGGGATTTGCCCAAGTCCAGGCACTGGCTGACAAAGTAGGTGTGATCGAGGTTGACCATCCAGGCCCAGGCTGCATCGCCGGGAATGCCGAAACCTGTTGTCCCGTCCCACTGGGCCTTTTGCCAGAAGGGCAGGGATGCCTTGAAGTCAGGAGCGGTCATGGCCTGCTCGAAATGACTGTCGACGACCGGGTTCGAATAGAATCCGGCGTTCCAGTACATGGGCTCTTCACCGGGAGTGCGGTAGAGTTTGAGCATCTCCTGTGGACTGTGGTCACCAAAACCGTAGACAACCACGTTGGAGTGGGTCAGCTGCTTCTTGATATCGTCCCAGCTGCGTCCGGAGACGTGAGCCTTGATGCCCACGGGCAGCAACATGTCGGCAACGGCCAGCGCCAGGCTCTGTCGCAGGCTGTCCTTGGCGTTGTAGACAATGGTGAATTCGGCCTTCAGGCCATCCTTTTCAACGATCCCGTCTCCGTCGGAATCTTTCCATCCGCCCTCGGCCAGAATGGCTTTGGCCTTCACCGGATCATTGTCCTTGATGCGAATTGCGCTGTTGTCCCAGGGCAAGTTGTCGGCCACTCCATATGCGGGGGATCCGAAGCCTTCCAGAATGCCATCGACCAGGGCTTGGCGGTCCAAGGCGTAGTTGACGGCCTTGCGTATGGCGAGGTCGGAGGTGACGTCGTCGCCGATGGGCAGACCTGCCGGAGTGGTCTTGCCCTCGTTCTTGCCCATGGGGAACATGAGCCCACGGTTGTCGACGCTCCTGACCACATGGAGCTTCATTCCATCTATGGTCTGTTTGGCCAGGGACGAGGGCACACCGACCACGTCGACCTTGCCGGCCTTGGCCGCGGCGAAGCTGGCATCTTCTTCGGTGAAGAGAAATACCAGTCGCTTGATCGGTGGGACGCCACCATAATAGTGTTCGTTTGCTTCAACGATGAGTTGCTGGCCCTCATCCCACTGAACAAACTTATATGGACCGGAGCCTACAGGACGGCGTGCATAGTCCGGACCGTAGAGATGCCTGGGCACGATGCCGAGGGTAACGAGATGGTCGATGAAAGTGATGTCCGGCTTCACCAGGGTGAAAACCACGGTGGCGTCATCCTTGGCCGCTACTGATGCCATGCCGGTCAAATCGATCTGGCCGGCCGCACTGGCCGTGGTTTCAAAGGTGAAGGCCACATCCTGGGCGGTCAGGGGCGCGCCGTCGGAGAACTTGACATCTTTGCGCAGAACGACGGTCCAGGCCAGACGGTCTGCACTGAGCTGCCATGATGTAGCCAAGTCCCCCACGATGTTGAGATCGGCGTCACGACGGAGCAGTGTGCTCTGGAACAGGGGATTGCCGTATGCCCCCCACCCGCGGGTGGGATCGTAGCCCTCGGCATTCTCTCCACCCACGGCCAGAACAAGGGTGTCCTTGGCCAGGCAGGGAGTGGCCAACAATGACAGGACAAGCCCCAGGAAACACAGAGACAGGACGAGGCGACAATACGGTTTGGGCGACATGAATACTCCGTTGTTGGTGTTACTGTTTTTTTAAAAGTATTCGCTTGTGAGTTATTAATCAAGTATTCATGTCTTAAATTCTGCCGTTTTACGAAGTCCGTATTCTGGCGCGAATCAATGTTTCGGCGATTCCCCGGCGCAAACCCACCGCCTGCCGGTCCGAAGGGAGGAAGCGGTTGTGGGTATCCACAGTTTTGCCACTACCGACACTTTTGTTGCGGGAATATATGGCTTGTGGTTGCATTGCTCCGCCATTGATCATTTCCTGATATCAGTTAGATATTCTAGTTGTTTGAAATAATGAGTTTTTCTTGCATGGTAGTGCTCTTTGTCAGGATTGGCACGATTCCGGAAAAGGCATCCCTGGTCGCGCATGACATCAATCATCATGAATCACAGGGAGGACATATGGCTAAACGACCACTTGGGCTGGTCAAGGACTTGCTCGCCGTTATGGGGCTGGGATTTACGTATGCTTACGAGGATCTGGTCTTTGTCGAACACAACGCCTTTTTGCTGCAGTTCGCGGACACGGATGAAGCCGTGGGGCTGCATGTCAATGCGGACTGCCCGGATGATCAGTTGGCGGGACTTGTGGCCGAAGTGGTTCGTGCCGGAGCGGCCGTGGGGCTGACGGTGACCATGAGAGGTCGTTATGAAATGCGGGTCAATGACCAGGACGAAACGTTTTCCGTGCATTTTTGCTGAGACAATCCAAGATCCCGGCGCCAGACGGCGATTCTTTGCGCTCGGAGCGTGCGGAGGCACTGCGCCGCAAGGGCTGTTTAGGCTGCGCCTCAACTTGTGTCTTTCGGGGATGCGAACTATGTTCTCAGGCTTCCCGGCCTGTGGCCCGCTGCGTGCCGCCGTGACCGGGCCATCCTTTTTTGTGCAGGGCCGACATGGGATATTTTCTGACACTAGGAGCTGTTCTGGGGCTGTCCGCGGGTTTCGCTCCGGGCCCGCTGCTCACGCTGGTCATCTCGGAAACGCTCCGGCATGACATCAGGTCCGGGATCAAAGTCGCCCTCGCCCCCGTCGTCACCGACGTTCCGATCATTCTCCTGACGCTTTTCGTCCTTTCGAAGCTGTCGGCCTTTCACGGCATCTTGGGAATCGTCTCCATCGCCGGAGGCGTTTTCATCCTGTCCATGGGGTATGAAAGCGTGCGCACCAAGGGGTTTGACCTCCAGGCCCGGAAGGTAGACAGGGGGGCGCTTCGCAAGGGCATCCTGGCCAACATGCTCAGCCCGCACCCGTACCTTTTCTGGTTCAGCGTCGGGGCGCCAATGATGACCAAGGCCCTGGGCGCGGGTTTTCTGGCCCCGGCGGCCTTCGTCGCGGGTTTCTACGCCTGCCTCATCGGGGCGAAGATCGCGCTGGCCGTCGCCGTCGGTTCGTCCCGGTCCTTCTTCAGGGGATCGGTCTACGTCTGGACCATGCGCCTGCTGGGCGCCGTGCTGATCGTCCTGGCGCTGCTGCTTTTCCGCGATGGGCTGGCGCTGCTGGGATTCGTCGGCGGCGCGGCGACCTGAGCTCCCGGTCCGGGCCCCGCCACGGCCCGTTTTCCCATTTTTTTTTTCAGCGCCTGAAAACTGACCGCGCCCCAGGCCTTCATGGAATGCTGCGCACGGAGGAAAATCATGCCCCAGACCGTCCACATCAATGCGTCCCCGCTACTCGATGCATACAGGACCGCATCCCGGGAATCGCTGCGTCGTCTTGTCCAGCGCCATCTCGAGCGTGTACGGTCCCTCGACCCCGAACTGCACATCCTGGCCCGGCCCGTGGACGAGCGGGATGTCGACCGGCAGATCGACGCCCTGTTCGACAGGTTCCCCGACCCGGCCCGGCGGCCGCCCCTGTTCGGCGTGCCAGTGGGCTTCAAGGACATCATCCGCATCGCCGGTCTGCCCATGGGGTGCGGCTCCCTGCTCCCGCCCGTCCTGTTCGAGGGGGAGGAGGCGGCGTGCGTGCGCATGATGCGCGATGCCGGGGCCATCGTCTTCGCGCAGACGGCCACCACGGAGTTCGCCTATTTCGCGCCCCCCGCGACGAAGAATCCGCACAACCCCGCGCACACCCCAGGCGGGTCCAGCAGCGGTTCGGCTGCCGGGGTGGCCGCAGGTTTCTTCCCGCTGGCCCTGGGGACCCAGACGGTGGGTTCCGTCATCCGGCCCGCCTCTTTTTGCGGGGTGACGGGCATGAAGCCGTCGCTTGGGAAGATCCCCACCGCCGGCATGATGTATTATTCCCGCAGCGTGGACCAGGTTGGCTTCTTCTGCCAGCGGGTTGCGGACATCCGGCCCGTCATGGAGGCCTTCGACCCCGACTGGACGACCTTCGACCCGCCGCAGAGGCTGCGGGCCGGCGTGCCGGCCGGGAAGTATCTCGACCAGGTTCCGGCGGCCACCATGGAATGGTTCCGGAAGGTCGTCGCCGTCCTCGAGGCGGGCGGGGTGGAGGTGGTTCAGGTCGAATGCCTTGAAAACATCGGGGAGATCGCGGACAGGCACGGCGACCTTGCCGCAGCGGAGTTCGCTTTGGAACATGCGCGCTGGTTCAGGGATTACGGGCATCTTTACCGGCCGGTCACGGCGGAGCTCATTGCCAGGGGCCAGGCAGTCCCCGCGGTCCGGATCGACGAGGGGAGGGCGTCCTGCGCAAAGCTTCGCTCCGAGCTGACCGCGCTCATGCAGCGGCACGGGCTTGACGTGTGGGTCTGCCCATCGGCTCCGGGCGAGGCCCCGGCCGGCCGCTCCGGCACGGGGAACCCGGCCATGAACCTGCCGTGGACCCACGCCGGCCTGCCCGTGATCTCCCTGCCGGCCGGAAAAGGTCCGGCGGGTCTTCCGATGGGGCTGCAGTGCGTCGGGCGCTTTGACCGGGATGATCGGCTCGCGGCTGACGCAGGGCTCCTTGAACACCTGCTTTGCGGCCTCGCCGGGAACTGAAATTTGAATTTGCCCGGGCTGGTGATACGGTTCCGGGACGCTTCGCAAGGAGAGTTATCAGCATGAATGAACGTCACGAGCCTCTCGGACCAATGTGCGCACCGCAGGGCCTGCCGTGCTCCCTCGACGCCCTGGACACGCCCTGTCTGCTCCTGGACGAGGCGCGCATGGACCGCAACATCGCCCGCCTGCGGACCCGTCTGAGAGCGGCCGGGGTGGTCTTGCGGCCCCATCTCAAGACCGCCAAGTCGTGGGAGGTCTCCCGGCGGCTCATGGCTTCCGTGCACGGCCCGGCCACCGTCTCGACGCTGCGCGAGGCCGAGGACCTGGCGGACCGGGGGGTGACGGACATCACCTACGCCGTCGGCATCGCGCCGCACAAGCTGCCACGGGTGCAGGCCCTGCGCCGGCGCGGGGTGGACCTGACCGTCCTGCTGGACAGCGTGGAGCAGGCCCGCGCCGTTGCGGCGGTGTCCGACCCGGCGGATCCCGTCCCGGCGCTCATCGAGCTGGACTGCGACGGCCATCGTTCGGGCGTGAATCCCGGCGACTCGGCGCGGCTCACGGCCATTGCCCGCGCCTTGGCGCCCTCGGCCCGGCTGCGCGGGGTGCTGGTCCATGCCGGCGAGAGCTACGAGGCGCGCGGCGAAAAAGCCCTGGCCGCAGCGGCCGAAGGGGAGCGCGCCGCGGCCGTCACGGCGGCCGCGATCCTGCGGGAGGCCGGCTTCCCCTGCCCCGTGGTCAGCGTGGGTTCGACCCCTACGGCCTTTTCCGCCCGGAGCTACGCGGGGGTGACGGAGGTCCGGGCCGGGGTCTTCGTCTTTTTCGACCTGGTGCAGGCGGGCATCGGCATCTGCACCACGGACGAGATCGCCGTCTCGGTCCTGGCCACGGTCATCGGACACCAGCACGACAAGGGCTGGGCCATCATCGACGCCGGCTGGACGGCCCTGTCCTGCGACCGGGGCACGGCGGGACAGGCCGTGGACCAGGGCTACGGCCTGGTCTGCGACGTGCATGGCCGCCCCTTTGCGGATCTCGTGGTCACGGGCGTCAATCAGGAGCACGGCATCGTGGCTCCGCGACCGGGCAGCGCGGCGGGCCTGCCCAGCCTCCCGGTCGGGACCAGGTTGCGTATCCTGCCCAGCCACGCCTGCGCCATGGTCACGCAGCATGACCGGTATCATGTCATCGGCGCGGGCGGGGACACGGTTACGGCCGTGTGGCCGCGGCTCATGGGGTGGTAGGCGGGGGACGGCCGCGGGCTGGCCCGGACGGAGGCGGAATCGGCTGTAATTTTAAGATGTTGAGGTGAGCCATGAAGTTTGTCAGTGAGGAGGTGGCGGCCCGGGTCGTGACCATGGGCGAGGCCATCGAGGCCGTGGAGGCCATGTTCAGGGAATACGGGTGCGGCCTGGCCAAGGTTTTTCCGGTGGCCCAGGGTCACGGGCCCGACGAGGGGACCTCCTTCAGCATCAAGAGCGGCCTCATCGGGGCCAGCCGCAAGGTGGGGCTCAAGGTCGGCAGCTACTGGCCGGGGAACCGTGCGCGCGGCCTGGCCGCCCACGCCTCCACGACCCTGCTGCTGAATCCGGACACGGGCTACCCCGAGGCCCTCGTGGGCGCCTCGCACCTGACCTGCCTGCGCACCGCGGCCTCGGACGCCGTGGCCGTGCGCCATCTCTCCCGCCTGGACAGCCGCGTCCTGGCCCTGTTCGGGGCGGGTCACCAGGCCTGGTTCGAGCTGCAGGCCGTGCGTGAGGTGCGCCCCATCGACACGGTCTTCGTGGTCAACCGCTCCCCGGAGGCTGCGGATGCGTTCGCGCGGCGCATCCGCGAGGAACTGGGGGTCGACGCCGCGTGCGTGAGCGCCCAGTCGGCGCTGGCCGCCGCCGACATCGTCGTCACCATCACCGCCTCGCGCGGCCCGCTCTTCGAGGCGTCATGGGTGCGGCCCGGCACGCACGTCTCGGCCATGGGCGCGGACCAGCCGGGCAAGCAGGAGTTGGACACGGCCCTGGTGGCCGGCGCGTCGCTCTTCGCCGACGTGGTGCAGCAGTCTCTGGCCATCGGCGAATACGAGGCGGCCTGCAAGGCCGGGCTGGTGGACGCCGCCCGCATCACGCCCATCGGGGCGGTGCTGAACGGGGCGCCGGGGAGGACCTCCGCCGATCAGATCACCATTTACGACAGTTCGGGCATGGCCCTGCAGGATATCGCCGTCTGTTCCCTGGCCCTGCGCAAGGCCGGTGAGCTCGGGCTGGTGCTGACCGTCTGATGCTGGCAAGGATGGGGGGAACGGCGGGCGGCAACAGCCCGGCGCAACGCTGGCGCGCTGGACGCGCACAAGGAGGTCCCGGATGAAGCCGAACGATCCAGGAAAAGGTCTCGACGCGGTTCTACGCGCCAAATTGCTCGCCGAGGCCGCATCGGCGGCGCAGCAGGCCTATGCGCCGTACTCGAAGTTCCGCGTCGGCGCCGCCGTGTTGGGCGGGAGGGGCGCGATATACAGGGGCGCAAACATCGAGAACGCCAGCCTCGGCCTCGGCCTCGGCACGTGCGCCGAGCGCGTGGCCCTGGCCTCGGCGTATGCCGCCGGGGAGAGGGACATCATCGCCGTCGCCGTCGCCTGCGTCGATACGCCCCAGGGCGCGCCTCTCGAACAGCGCATGCCGTGCGGGGCCTGCAGGCAGTGGATTCAAGAACTTGCGCCGCACGCGGCGATCATCGTCCCGGGCGCGGAGCGTTCCTTCTCGTTGCAGGAGCTGATGCCGCTGGCGTTTTCCCTGGAATCCGGGCAACGGTGATGGCGCTGCGGGCTGCCGGGTTGATACCTTTCAGCCCTCTGGCCTTGGCTCGGCGATTACGGGTGAGGACGGCATTGCTGCGACAAGACGGCATGCACTGCGGCTGACCGTCCTGGTCAGGCCCCCCCCCGCGAAAAGTTCCGGTCGAAAACAAGATAACCAAGGAAGTTTCCATCATGTTCGAGAAACAGGCATGGCATGCGCGCTCGGCTGAAGCGGTGCTGGCCGCCCTGGAAACGTCGCCCGCAGGCCTCGGCGGGGAGGACGCGGCTCGCCGGTTGAAGACGGTGGGCGCCAACGAGCTGCCCCGACAGGGCGGCGAGGGCCCCTGGCGCATCTTCTGGCGACAGGTGAACAACCCCATAGGCTGGCTGCTCATCGCCGCGGGCTGCATTGCCGTGCTTCTGGACCGGCCGACGGATGCGGCGGTTGTCTTCGGCGCGGTCATCATAAACTCAGTCATCGGCTTCATCCAGGAGTATCGGGCCGGCAAGGCCATCGAGGAACTGGCGACGATGGTGCCCGAGTCGACGACGGTTCTGCGGGAGGGTTCCCCTGTGACGGTGCTTGCGCGGCAACTGGTTCCCGGCGACCTGGTGACCCTGCAGAGCGGCGACCGGGTGCCGGCGGACCTGCGCCTGATCCGGACCAAGAATTTTCTGGTGGAGGAGGCGGCCTTGACCGGCGAGTCTCTGCCGTCGGCCAAGCACACGGAGCCAGCCGCCGAGGATGCCCCCCTGGGGGATCGGCTGTGCATGGCGTACAGCGGTACCATGGTCATGCAGGGCACGGCGACGGGGGTGGTGGTGCATACAGGCAGTTCCACCGAACTGGGGCGCATCAATGAAATGCTCGGTCAGACGGTGCAACTGGAGACGCCGCTGACCCGGCAGTTGGCCAAGGTCAGCGCCGGCATTACGGTTGCCGTCGTGGTGGCCGTGGCGATCTTCATCGCTTTCGGCGTTCTCGTCAAAAACGCCTCCCTGGGCGATGCGCTGATGGTCGCCGTGGCCCTGGCGGTGGCGGCCATCCCCGAAGGCCTGCCGGCCGTCATCACCATCGCCCTGGCCATTGGCGTCCGCCGCATGGCCAATCGTCACGCCGTGGTCCGGCATTTGCCGGCGGTGGAGACCCTGGGCGCCACCTCGGTCATCTGCTCCGACAAGACCGGCACCCTGACCCGCAACGAAATGACGGTGCAGGTGGCCTGGATGGATGGACACGGGTACCGCCTTTCCGGGGTCGGCTACAACCCTGTCGGCGAAATCGAGCATGACGGCATGCATCTGGCGGAACTGCCTCAGGGTCTGAAGGACATGCTGACCCTGGCGGTTCTGTGCAATGATGCCTCCGTACGTCAGGACGGGCATGTCTGGGTCCCGACCGGCGACCCTACCGAGGCGGCCCTGGTGGTGGCGGCCCGCAAGGGCGGCCTTGCCGCCGAGGGGCTGCGCGAGCAGTTCCCGCGTCTGGATGTGATCCCCTTCGAGTCGGAAACCCAGTTCATGGCCACTCTGCACCGCATGAACGGCCAGTCGCTGATTCTGCTGAAAGGCGCGCCCGAGACGGTCATGCAGCGCTGCCTCCTGGACGAGGCGGGTCGGGGGCGCGTCGCCGACGCCATCGAGACATATGCCCGGCAGGGGATGCGGCTCATCGCTTTCGCCCGCAAGGAAGGTGCGGCCGAGGATCGGCTGGAGGAAGGGGAAGAGCGTGACGGCTTCGTCTTTGTCGGCATGGCCGGCATGATCGACCCGCCGCGCAGCGAAGCCATCGACGCCATCCGCGTCTGCCACCGCGCCGGCATTACCGTAAAGATGATCACCGGTGATCATCCCGTGACCGCCGAGGCCATCGGCCGGGAACTGGGCCTGCTCGCGCCTGAGGCAAGGGCGCTGCGCGGCCGGGATCTGGAGGGGCTGAGCGACGAAGAGTTTCGGGATGCGGCCAGGAATACCAACGTGTTCGCCCGCGTCGCCCCCGAGCACAAGCTCCGCCTGGTGGAAGTGCTCCAGGCCATGGGACACGTGGTCGCCATGACCGGCGACGGTGTCAATGACGCTCCGGCCCTGAAGCGGGCCGACATCGGCGTGGCCATGGGGATCACCGGCACCTCCGTTTCCAAGGAGGCGGCCAAGGTGGTGCTCATGGACGACAACTTCGCCTCCATTGCCGCGGCCGTGGAGGAGGGGCGCCGGGTCTACGACAACCTGATCAAGTCCCTGGCCTTCATTCTGCCTGCCAACCTGGCCCTGGCCGCCATTCTGGGCGTGGCCATGTTCTTTTTCCCCACGGTCACGGTCGACGGCAGGAGCGTCCTGCTCATGGCCATGTCGCCAATCCAGATTCTGTGGATCAACCTGGTGGCCAGCATAACCCTCTCGGTGCCCCTGGCCTTCGAGCCCCTCGAACCGAACGCCATGAAGCGTCAGCCGCGCTCGCCGGATGAGCCGGTCTTTTCGTGGTTCATCCTCTACCGCCTTGTCATTGTCGCGACGATCATGACCGCCGGCGGCTGCGGGCTCTTCCTTTGGGATTACTACCGCATCATAGGCGACCTGCCGCTCACGGCAGCCGTCCACGCGGCCGCCCTGGCCGAGGCGCAGACGACCTGCGTGACCGTGGTCACGTTCTCGCAGATCTTCTACCTGCTCAACTGCCGATCCCTGCGCGAGTCCATCTTTGCCCAGGGCGTCTTTTCCAACCCCGTCATCTTTGTCAGTACGGGCGTTCTGCTGCTGTTCCACCTCTGCTTCATGTACCTGCCGCCCATGCAGAGCCTGTTCGGCTCCGTGGCACTGGGCATGCGTTCCTGGCTGGTGGCGATCCTGACGGGATTTTGCGTTCTACCTGTTATCTCCCTTGAGAAATGGTGGCGGCGGGGTGCGGTCAATGGCGCTCCCTGACGCAGCCTGCGCGGTGATTCTGGTTCCGGTTGAATCGAGGTGGTCTGACATGCCAATGAAAAAGCACATGAAGCCGCACTGTTTCAGGCCCAGCGATTTGATTCGTGCCATTCATCATGCTCATAATCATTGACGATGCGAGACTGTGTTTTGCAACGGCATTGTATCGGGTTTTCGTGCACAGTGCCGACTTCCAAGCAGGGGGTGGAAGTCGGCAATGACTGTTGTCAGAAAACCGTACTGATCAGGTAGGCCGTGTAGCCCGCGTAGCAGGCCAGCAGCAAAGCTCCCTCGACGCGATTGATGCGCCCCGGTCCCCGAAAGCCGTAGCCGATGACGAACAGCAACAGGGTCAGTGCGGTCATGACCAGTATGTCCCGGGTGAACACCTCCGCCTCGACGGTCATGGGGCCGATCATGCCGGCGATGCCCACCACCGCCAGGGTGTTGAACAGGTTGGAACCCAGGATGTTTCCAAGGGCAATGTCATGCTCTCCTTTTCGGGCGGCAATGATCGAAGAGGCCAGTTCCGGGAGCGAGGTGCCTACTGCGACTATGGTCAGACCGATGATCAGGTCGCTGACTCCAAAGCCGTGGGCGATTTCAACCGCTCCCCAAACCAGGATGCGGGAGCTCACGATGAGCAGCACAAGCCCGGCCAGCATCCAGAAGATCGCTCGTCGCAGAGGCATGGCGTGGACATCCAGTTCCTGCTCCATCTCGCTTCCCATTGCATCCTCTTTGTTCCGCAACCCTTGCCATATCGTCCAGGCCATCAGGCCGACGAACACGGCAAGGAGCATCGCGGCTTCGAACTGCGTAACTTCACTATCGAAGAGCTGCCATGCCGCCATGAAGGTCACGGCCGCGAGAATGGGCAACTCCTTGCGCAGAACCCGCGAATGCACGGCGATGGGGCTGATAAGCGCAGTGAGACCCAGGATCAGCGCGATGTTGGTGATGTTCGAGCCGTAGGCGTTGCCAAGCGCAATTCCCGGCTTGCCCTGCAAGGCGGCCAGGGCCGAGACCACCATTTCGGGCGCGGAGGTGCCGAAGCCGACTATCACCATGCCGATCAGAAGCGGCGGCATGCCGAAATGTCGGGCGCTGGAGGCCGAGCCTTCGACAAAACGATCGGCGCTCCACACCAGAAGAACAAGGCCACAGATAACGGCGATAAGAGCTAGTGCCATATAGAATTAAAACTCCTTGAAATTGATGTAAGACATTTTGCCTCGGGCGAACATGTATCGTTTTCGTAGCTACTTGCGTGCTGATCAGCTATTTGAATTGCATGATACATGACTTGCAGCCTTTTCGCTTCACCCGTGCTGACCTTGGTCCATTATGACGGTTGAGGATTACCGCAGTTGTTCGATGTTGATCCAGATTTCAATTAACTCTCCGGATCCTTCATCCTGCTGGCCAGAACCTTGTCGACCCGGTTTCCATCGAGATCGATGACTTCAAGTCTCCAGTCCTCCCACTCGGCGACGTCACACGTGCGGGGAACGCTGCCAATCAGCCACATCATCATGCCGCTGAGGGTGTTGTATCTTCCTTTGTGCTCTTCGGGTACTGATTTGAGGTTCAGTCGATCCTTGAGTTCCGGAATTGGTATCAGACCATCGAGAAGCCATGATCCGTCTTCACGCTGAACGCTCCAGACGTCCTCGGGATCGCGCGGTCTGAATTCTCCTGCAAGAGCTTCAAGAACATCCTGGAGTGTGACGAGGCCAAGTATTTCCCCGTATTCGTCTATGACAAAAACCATTTGCACGCCCGACTCTCGGAACTGTTCAAGCAATTTCATTCCTGTAAGGGTTTCCGGTACAAAAATGGCGGGCTGGAGATAATCCTCGATGTTGCCTGATTCGCCTTTTATGCGTTGCTTGAGCAGCCTTTTTGCAGTGATGATACCAAGAGTGTCGTGCAATCCGCCATGACAAACAGGATATCTGGAATGGTCGGAATTCATCAGTTTTTCCAGGCTGTCTTCCAGAGGTACGTCTATGTTCAGATAAACAATTTCGCTGCGGGGAGTCATCAGCGAGGCGATTTGACGATCGTCAAGCCGGAATACATTACGCATTATCTCGTGTTCCTGCTTCTCGATCAGCCCTGCTTGCGAGCCTTCAGCCAGCATGGAGTGAATATCTTCTTCAGTAAGGTTGGCGCTGTTCAGTTCCTTTTTTCCAAGGAGTCGTAACAGTCCGTCAGTTGAAACGGAGAGCAGGAGGACAAACGGGCGCGACACAGTGGCCAGTGCCGAGATAGGTTTGGCCATGAAGGTTGCGATGTCCTCCGCATGGAACTGGCCAATTCTTTTCGGCACCAATTCGCCGACAACAATGGAAAAATATGTGATTACAACTACGACAAGAGTGGTTGCAGTTATCGAACTGGTTTGTTCGTCAAGACCAAACTGGTTGAGCAGGGCGGCAAGAGGACCAGCCAGCGCAGATTCGCCGACTATGCCGTTCATGATGCCGATGGCGGTGATTCCGATTTGGACAGTGGACAGGAACTGCGTTGGATCTTCCCCCAGGCGCATGGCGACAGCAGCGGATTCGTCACCGTCTTCAACAAGTCGCTGAAGCCTGCTTTTTCGTGCTGTCACAAGGGCTATCTCAGACATGGCGAACATGCCGTTGAGTATGATGAGGGCTGCTAATAGTGCGATATCCATTCATTTTCTCCTGAAGTTATTTGGTGTCCTGGCCCGGCAAGTGGAGATCTGCATTCGATGATACAGACCGCCGTCTTAGCGAAAGCTGGGCACGTCCGTAATCCAAAATCGGCTCCCAAGTCCGATTCTTGAAGATATTTTTTAGATGGGCTGGCCGCATAGATATATATTCAGTGACAATATCATAAAAATGCAAGTGCCCCAAGACAGCCGATGCATCCGCATGAAAAATCAATTCAGCACCAATGATTTTTACTCCACAAATCAAAAGACCTGCCTGTATCATTTTAATTGCCTGACAAGTGGATTTTTACATCTTGTCTGACATGGTCACTTTTCGAGGGAGTGACGTTCAAGTTTTTCTGAAAAATTGTCTCCGGCAGCCCTGTGGGTACACCCAATTCCTTCAATTTGAGCATCCAGGATGCCATCATCTCGTCAAGCCAGCCGGATTCGATGTTTTTCAGCGCTTCGATTTGCTTGCGCTGTTCCGGTTTGAGAGTTTCCATGATGGTCCGCCCGATTTCCTCACGCTGCGGGAGACTCAGTCGATCACTTTTGAGCTTGTCCAAAAGAGGTTCGATGATTTCCTGTTGGTGTTGGCCAAGTTTCAGTTCTGCCTCGGAAAGTTGCGATTGCAGGGCCGTCATGTCCATGGATTGCAGATAGTCGACCGCGCCGCCGATGAAACGCGCTGCAAGTACGGTCAGGGTGATGACAAGAGCGGTTCCGATGATTCCGGTCAAGGCCAGGGCCATGAGAATACGTCGCCCCCAACTGCCTGGTTTGGATGCCTTGGATCTGGAATGGTTTTGAATAGGCTTTTGGCGTGGTTCGGTCATCTGATTGTCTCCTCTGTGAACGTTTGGCGTCAAGGTGGTTCAGGGTTTTGGCACGCGGAGCGGTGCAAAAAAAAAAAGACCTTCAGCATGTGTTTCATGCTGAAGGTCTGGCTCATCGGTGGTTTCCGACGGCAGGGCCAAGCGCTTTCGCGCCAGTATTGTTGACCTTGCCTCTGGGAGTTACTCCCCTTCTGTGGCGGATATCTATTTTCTATGCGGCTATTCGTCAATGGCTATTCCGTTCTTCACGGCCAACATTTCGTCAACAGCAAAGACAGCAGGGCCGGGAAGATACTCGTCCCGATAAAGTGGCCTGAGAGAACGCCGTTATTCCGGTTTTGGTTGTCTGGAGTTGATTTATTCAAACTTGACAGGACAGGATATGCCGAGCAAAACGAGCATGTATTCACGAATTATATTTCGTGAATTATGCAACGTTTAAATGTTGTCCCGAATCTTGAGCCCATACACAAACCTCACGGAAAACTCTCATGACCACTCCCCCCCAGGCGTCCTCCTGGACGTTTTTGACCAATCATACGCATGTCCTGTTCTGCCTGTCCCGGGATCCGGGAGTGCGCATGAAGGACATTGCCACCGAGGTCGGCATCACGGAGCGTGCCGTCCAGCATATCGTTGCCGACTTGCGTGCTGCCGGTTATCTGATCGGATCGCGCGAAGGCCGACGGGTCAGGTATACCATCCTTCGCGACCAGCGCCTGCGCCATCCCCTGGAAAGCGGCTGTTGCATTGGCGACGTCCTTGAAGTTCTGGAACGCTTTACGGAAGTTTCAAGATGAAGTGGGTTGTTCTTTGCGCAGGGTGTCTGACCCAGATGATTCTTGGAGGCATTTACGCCTGGAGCGAGTTTGTTCCGCTTCTGACAACCGAATACGGTTTAACATCGAGTCAGTGCGGCTTCATCTTCGGGGCCACCATCGCGGTCTTTACCTGCGTCATGATTCCGGCAGGACGTTTTCTGCAGCGGCGGGGCGTGCGTGCCACGGCTACGATCGGCGCAGTGCTCTTTTCCGCGGGCTATCTGATGGCGTCGCTGTCGCAGGGCAATTTCCCGATGCTGCTTTTGAGCCTCAGCGTAGTCACCGGAGCCGGAATCGGATTCGGATACATTTGTCCCCTGACAGTCTCCATGAAGTGGTTTCCTGACAAAAAGGGGCTCGTGACCGGAGTATCGGTCGCGGGCTTCGGAGCCGGGGCCATCTTTCTGAGCGTCGTGGCCGAGCATCTCCTTGTAGTCCGCGCCATGGACGTGATGCACGTGTTTCGCTTTATCGGCCTCGGATCAGGCGCAATCGCACTATGCAGCGCCCTCGTTATGCGTGAGCCACAGGCGGACAGCCTCACCCCCGGCCACAAGGAAGCCGGCCGGCCGGCTCTCAACTGGAAATTGCTGACTTCGCGCAACTTCCTGCTCCTGTGCCTTGGCATGTTTTGCGGAACCTTCGCAGGGCTGCTGGTAGTGGGCAACCTCAAGCCCGTCGCCCTTTCTCTGGGCCTTGAAAGCTCAAGCGCCACTCTGGCCATCTCGGTTTTTGCCCTCGGTAACGCCATGGGTCGGATAGGCTGGGGGCAGGTTCACGACCGGCTCGGATCGCACCTGACCATCTTTCTTTCCCAGGCATTTCTGGGGCTGAGCATGCTCCTCTTTTTGCTGCCGTCCGTTCCTGCCCTCGTGCTGGTCGCCGTGCTGCTTACGGGCATCGGCTTTGGCGGATGCTTTGTCATCTACGCCGCCTCGATCGTCGACCAACTCGGGATTGACCTTTTTCCCCGCCTATATCCCGTTTGTTTCCTCTGGTACGGTCTGGCCGCGCTCATAGGTCCGCCCCTGGGCGGCATTATTGCCGACGCCACAGGATCGTACGGGATATCCATCGTCATGAGCGCGATGCTGGTCCTTATCACGGCGCCACTGACATGGGTATTGTACCAGCGCAAACAGTTCACAAGGGCTTGCTGAATTGTCGGGGCCCTCTGTGTCGCGGTATTCGCTCATTTTGATCAGAATTACTTCGGTCCTGACGTATGTCGGCACAAAGCTTTTTCGAGGCGGCGAAAATACGGACGTGGCGTTGTGTTCTTTTTCATGAATAGTCACTTCATTTCACGAGGAGTTTTTTATGAGCATTATGAATCTTCTTGATCAGTTGCTTCAGTCAGGACAGGGCGCACTGCAAAATGCCGGAAACCGGGGGAATGCAACGGCCCAAGGGAATCCCCTGGGTTCCCTGCTCACGGGTGCGGGAGGCGGCGCCTTGGCTGCCGGGACAATAGGTGTGCTCATGGGCAGCAAAAAGGCGCGAAAGATGGGAGGAGCGGCTCTCAAATACGGCGGCTTGGCGGCGCTAGGCCTGGTGGCCTACAAGGCTTTCAGCACCTGGCAGCAGAACAACGCCTCCACTACCCAGGTACAGCAACCCCGTACGCTCGACAGGATTCCTGCTCCCGAGGCGGAATTTCATGGCAAGGCGGTTCTGCGGGCCATTATCGCAGCCGCAAAGGCGGATGGCCATATCGACGATCGTGAACGGCAATTGATCGACCAGAGCATCGCGCAGTTGACCAGTGACCTGGAGTTGCAGTCCTGGGTCGACCAGGAACTGCGCAAGCCCATGGACCCTGCGGAAATCGCGACTTCGGCCACGACTCCCGAGATTGCAGCCGAAATGTACCTGGCCAGTCTGCTGATGGTGGACGAGGAAAATTTCATGGAGCGTGCTTATCTGGATGAACTGGCTCGCAAAATGAATTTGGATCCGTCTTTCAAGATGGAGCTGGAACGCCAGGCCAAGTTGGCACATGGCTGACCTCGTGGCCTTGCGCGTCCACGCCTGTGACCTCCCGGAAAATTTTGGATAATGCAATTTTTGAAGAGTTTTCCGGGTTCATGTTTTCTGCAATGGTTTCAGGAGTATTTTGAACTCATTGTATCTACACTTTTTATATTATTTTGTTTTGAATAAGATGTTGAATATACTCCCGCTTGGTGTGTTCTTTTGGATTTCTATTTCCCATTCCTGGTATTCGCATATTCGTTTCACGAGTGACAGTCCCAGTCCCAGTCCATCTCCCCGTGCTCTTTTGCCTCTAAAAAATGGCTGAAAGATAATTTTTTTTTCATCGACAGAGACGCCCATTCCCGTATCTTCAATGCTGAACCCGTCATTGCGTAAAACGATGCAAATCTTTCCTTCGGTTGTGTAGTGCCAAGCATTTCGCAAGAGGTTGGACATGACCGTGCGCAGGAAAGTCGGGTTATGGCCGGCTGAATCCGCCCCGGCGTCGATCAGTTCGAAGTCGAGTCCCTTGGCGCGGATGGCCGGTTCCCACTGTTCCGCCTGTTCCCGTGCCACCTCGACCAGCGTAAGCGCTTCCGGTTCCACGATGTCGGGAGGGCCTGTTCGCGCGAGTATCAGAAATGTCCTGACAAGGTCGCCCATTTCCTTGGCGGCTCGGGCGATGCGTTCAATCTGGGCGCGTTGCCCGGCTTGCAGCTGATTTTCCAGCAGAAGTTCGCACGATGTCGAGATGACCATCAGTGGAGTTCGCAGTTCATGGCTGACGTCGCTGGTGAAGAGTCGTTCGCGTTCGATGGATTGCCTGAGTTGTCCGAGCGTGGTGTCGAAAGCGGACGCCAGATGACCTATTTCATCATCGGAATAGCCCGGTGCCAGGGGGGCCGGCAAAGAGGCAAGCTGATCAACGTGTCGGACTTGTCTGGCCAGACGGGCAACCGGTTTCATCACTTTTCTGGCCATGATCGAGCCAAGTCCCCAGGCGCTGACGATGGAGAGCAGAAAACCCGCCAGAACGACCGAGAAGAGAATTTCCTCCCGGTCCTCAAATTCCTGCTGCTCCTGGAGGAGCATGTATCGAATCCCATTAAGTTCGGTGAGGTAGATATAGGCGGCATCGTGTTCATCCTCGATCTCCGTGAACCCTTCGGGGAAGTCTGCGAAGCGTTCCGGGATCGGATGCTCGGCGGAGTTCGATGCGAAAAAACGGGTTCTCGCGTCAAGCCGCGGGATCCTTCCTGCCTTGATGTCTTCATGGAGAACAGTGCTCAGTTTGCCGTGCAGTTCTTTTGTTATGAGCTGTGTTTCGACAAAATGGACGACGGCTACAATCCCCAGGGAAAAGGAGCCGCTGACAATTACCGTCATGAGAACGAAGGCGCTGACTATGCGCTTGGAGAAGGGCAGGCTAGCGATCATCGGTCTGCTCCGCCAGGCGATAGCCGATGCCGTGCACCGTGTGCAGCAGCGGCGAGTCGAAGGACTTGTCCACGATCTGGCGCAGCTGGTGGATATGGCTGCGCAGGCTGTCGCTGTCCGGACAGTTGTCCCCCCAGAGTTCCCGTTCCAGTTCCTCACGGCGGATTACGGCAGGGCTTTTGCGCATCAGGATCTCAAGAAGCCTCAAGCCGAAGGGATGCAGCCTGAGCGTCCGGCCGGCACGGGTCACCTGTAGGGTATTAACGTCAAAGATGAGGTCGGCGACGCGCAGTTCATGGGACCTTTTCCCCTTGGTCCGTCGGAGCACGGCCTGAATGCGGGCGTGGAGCTCGGACAGGGCGAACGGTTTGACGAGATAGTCGTCGGCGCCGGTGTTGAACCCCTGGATGCGATCGTCAAGCGTGTCGCGGGCGGTGAGCATGATGATCGGAATGTCGAGCCTTGCGTCCTCACGCAGGCGTCTGCAGAGCTGATAGCCGTCGATGCCGGGCAGCATGACGTCCAGCACGATCAGATCGTGTGTCTGGGTGGCTGCCAGGTGCAGGCCTACAAGTCCATCCTGAGCGCAATCGACTGTGTAGCCCTTGAGCTGGAGATAATCGAGCAGGTTGGCGAGAATGTCGGGGTTGTCTTCAACGACCAATATGCGCATGTGGCGGGCCTTGGATAGATTGTTTCACGAATTTTTCACGTCACAACGACAATCGACTCACACCAGGGAAGGTAGAGAGGGGGCAAGATTAATGGAGGTTTGCAAATGTCCCTTTCAAAATACGCTCAGGTGCGTTGCTTGGCCATCGTCCTGGGTGCATGGCTGGTTGTTTTCTTTCTTACCCGCCTCGTCTTGCTGGCAACTCACTTTGGAGATGTCAATACGACATTGCTTGGCGTCCTTGGCATCTTCGGGCTCGGCCTGGTTCACGATCTGAGTTTTCTCAGCTATGCAGCGCTGCCCATTGCCTTGTATCTTGTCCTTTGTCCCGCAAGTTTTTGGCGCAGTCGATGGCAACCAGGGATACTGCGCGGTCTGATCGGGTTGAGTCTATTCGTTATGCTCTTTACTGCCGTTTCGGAATGGATGTTCTGGGATGAGTTTGGGGTGCGCTTCAACTTCATAGCCGTCGATTATCTCGTGTATTCCAACGAGGTCATCAACAACATCCTGGAATCGTATCCCGTTTACCCACTTTTGGCGATACTGGTCATGCTTTCGGCAGTTGGCGTCGGCCTCTCAGGCAAAATCATCGACCGGATTTTTCGGGCGCCTCTTTTGTCACTGCGCGGGCGCGGGTTGCTGTTCGCGGCGGCCGTCGGGGCCTGTCTGCTCGTGACGGCCTTCGTGGGACAGGATTTTACCGTCGAAGGCGGGAACACCGTGCGCCGGGAACTTGCCGGCAATGGTCCTTTCCAGTTTTTCGCCGCGTTTCGCAATAACGAACTCGATTACGATCAGCTTTACGCCACATTGCCCGTTGAGGATCTCGGAGGGCTGCTTCGCCAGGAACTGGCCGAACCAGACTCCCGTTTCATCAGCGCGGATCCTCTTGATATCCGCCGGGATATCGACAACCCGGGGGCGGTCAGAAGGCTCAACGTCATCCTGGTCACGGTCGAGAGCCTGAGTGCGAAATACCTTGGATCCTTCGGCGATTCTCGCAATCTGACGCCGAATCTGGACCGGTTGCAGCCTGAGAGCCTGTTTTTCAAGAATTTTTATGCTACCGGCACACGCACTGACCGGGGATTGGAAGCCATCACGCTGTCCATGCCTCCGACCCCGGGACGATCCATTGTCAAACGCCTCGGCCGGGAAACCGGATACGCCAGTCTGGGCAGACAACTGGAGGCCCGCGGCTATGACAGCGTCTTCCTGTATGGCGGACGCGGTTATTTCGACAACATGAATGCGTTCTTCAGCGGCAACGGGTACCGCATCATCGACCAGACCAGCGTGCCTGAGGCGGAGATCACGTTCAAGAATGCCTGGGGCATGTGCGACGAGGATCTTTACGCTCAGGCGCTGCGGCAGGCCGACATCGATCACGCGGCGGGCAGGCCGTTTTTCTTTCAGCTCATGACCACATCGAATCACCGTCCCTACACCTATCCCGAAGATCGTATCGACATTCCTTCAGGATATGGCCGGGAAGGCGCCGTCAAATACACTGACTATGCCATCGGAGAATTCTTGAAGCAGGCGCGGCAAAAACCCTGGTTTGAAAAGACGATTTTCGTTTTTGTCGCCGATCACAATGCGGGGAGTGCAGGCAAGGAGGACCTCCCGGTTGCCAAGTACCGGATTCCCTTGTTCATATTTGCACCCAAAATTCTGAAGTCCCGGACGGTTTCGACACTCGCCAGCCAGATCGATCTGGCTCCGACTCTGCTTGGCCTCTTGAACCTCGATTACACGTCGACATTCTTTGGACGCAACATCTTGCGTGACGATGTTGCGTCTGGGCGGGCGCTGATCGGAAATTATCAGCATCTTGGTCTGTTTGACGGCCAGAATCTTGTGATTTTGAGCCCCCGTCAGGGCATGCGTCGCCATGAAGACGCGCTGGGGTTGAGTGACGAGTCAAGTGACAGCGCCGCCGATCCGTTGATGCGGCGTAATATTGCTTATTATCAGGGTGCCAGCCATGCATTCAAGACGGGTCTTCTCCGTTGGGTGAACGAGGAGGCGAAAGAGGTGAGCGGAACAAGTCCAAACCTGCCTGACTCTGGTCCTTATACATATCTGGACCACCCGGAGAAATGATGTCTGCCTTCAATCATCGTCCGGCTGTTTTGCTGGGCGGCATGCTTGGTCTGATGGTTCTGCTCTATGCCTGCATATTCGCTCATCGGGATGTGCTGGGTGTGGACATAATGGAGGCCCGCAACCTCATAACTGCAGAAGAAATGATCGAAACAGGACATTGGCTTCTGCCGACATTGCACGGGGAGCCGCGACTGGCCAAACCACCGCTGCCGACATGGTTCACGGCAGGAGCCATGCTGCTCGGCAATTCCGGACTGGACACGGATCTCGCGGTGAATCGCATCCCATCGGCCTTGGCGGGTTTGCTTCTGGCTGTTTCATTTTTCGGATTGACACGTTTCTGGACGAAAAGCACGGCTGCCGCCGCCTGGAGCACAGCCTTTTTGAGCACCAGCTACATGTTCGTGCTCATGGCCCGCCGCAACAGCTGGGATATTTATTGCCATGCCTTCATGCTGGCCGCGATATGGGGAGTGGCGGTGATTGTCGAATCTTCTTCGCCCAGAAGGAAGTTGGCCATTGGGACGGGTTTGCTCCTCGGATTGTCGGGCCTCAGCAAGGGGCCGGTCAGCTATTACGCACTCCTGCTCCCTTTTGCCATAGCGCTGCTGACCACCGGTGGAAGGGTGGGGCTCCGGTCACATGCCCGGGAGCTGGGTCTGGCTCTGGGAATCGGCCTGGTGTTGCCTTCGGTCTGGGGCGCGGCTGCATGGGTGGCGCTGCCACACGATTTCGCGCGCATGATTACTACGGAGCAGGGCGCCTGGATTTCGGAACACACCAAACCTTTCTGGTTCTATCTGCAATTTCCTTTCATGACAGGAGTCTGGTCGTTGTTCGCTCTTGCCGCTCTCTGGGCCGGACATGCGCGAAGCCGGGTCGAGCCATTGCTGCCATATTGGCGTCCGGTCTTGTGGTGTCTTGGCAGTGTGTTTCTGCTCATGCTCGTCCCTGAGAAAAAAGATCGCTACCTGCTGCCCGTTCTCATTCCATTGTGCCAGCTCATGGGCGTGTATCTCACGGGATTGCTGCGCGATCCGGAAAAGGGCGGGCTCTTCGGGCGTGCCCTTATTTGGGCGAACACCGTGATTTTTGGGTTTGCGTGTATTGGAATTCCAATTGCCCTTTACTGGCTACGGGCACATTTTCCGGCCCTCGGCGGTCTTGAACTGATTGGAATCGCGGGGGCAGGTGCGTTCGCTTGCGTGCTTTTGTACAGACTCTGTCGTTCGCAGCACCTGCCGGGTCTTTTCGCTGTCAAATTCTCGATTCTCGGACTTTGCTGCCTGGTGTTGCCGGCCATTGTTCAGCCATTTGTCGGGGACATGTCTGTCCCTCTTAAAAGCATCCGTTCTTTTGCTTCGGAAGGTCCTGTGTTGTCCGACGGCTCTCTTAAAATTCAGGACGCCTGGGTTTTCGGAAGCAAATTTTTGGAGCCGGATGATTACGAAAAAAAGGAACTCCCTGATAAGATTTATTTTGCCTCTCGCAGGGAGCATCCGGTTTTGCCGGAAATGTTACGCGAATATGAGCCTCAGGCTCGGATGGATGTGTGCAGTTCAGACGGCAGGACATTGTATTTTGTCGCTCTTGATCGTCGCATCATTCAAAATTGATTTTTTATGAAAATGAATTTCATGAACTTTAATGGCGTTTAGATGCCTTGGAATATTTATGGAATATTTATCGCAGTGGTGGTTATTAGCTTTTGGTTTTGTAGGCCAGATTTTTTTCTTCATGCGATTTTTTTCTCAGTGGATTGTTTCTGAGAAAGCAAAAAAAAGTATAATTCCAGTAAATTTTTGGTACTTTAGTTTGTTTGGAAGTATTTTTTTGCTTGCCTATGCAATACTTCGGCGAGATTTTGTATTTATTTTTGGACAAGCTGCTGGTTTGATAATTTATACTAGAAATATATTCCTTATTAAGCGTGAAAAAATAAAGACTGCTTGATCGCATGTGTTTTAGTATCGCGTAATATTCTGTATTTATTATATGTTTGTATTTTATCCGCGTTATTTGTTTCGCGATTTTTTCTAAAAAAACTTCCCCATCAGAGGCCGTCGCGACCTGACAGCCAGGCACTCCAAGCTGCCTGGTTATGGCGAAAAGACTTATGAGGTCACCATCGAAAAGGCGTACCCGAAAACCCAGATCATTGCGGGCCACCATGGCCCGTATTTTGTTCTGCCGGCTTCTTGTTCCGGGAGTCAGGGCGAAAGGCAGTCTGGCGCAGAAAACCAGTTCTTTTTAAGTTACCACCCTGCAAAAGCGGAAATTATGCCGGACGGAGCTTTCTACAGGTAAGGGGGATTCGCTCAGGGGATGTGGCTTCGAGCGCTTTGATCAGATCCGTCAACAGTTTGTTGACCGGAGTGGGTATGCCGTGTTCGGCGCCCTTGCGGACGACGGCGCCGTTGATGACGTCGATTTCGGTGGGCCTGCCCTTGCTGATGTCCTGGAGCATCGAGGACTGGTTTTTCCTGGTCATTGCGCAGACCTTTTTGACTCTTTCGAGCTGCGCGTCGCCAGACAGGCTGACGCCCAGAGCCCGGGCCACGGTTTCGGCCTCGGCCACGGCCTGGGCCATGAGGGCTTCGCATTCCGGGATTTCGGCCAGCGTGCCGTTGGGGACCCGCAGCACTGCGGTCAGGGCGTTGATACCCACGTTGACCAGAAGCTTGGACCAGAGCAGGGCATCGACGTCTTGGGTGACGCTGGTGGAGATCCCAGCCTGGTTGAACAGTGCGGCGATGGCGGCGATCTTTTTTTCCTGTCCGGTGCCTGCGGCCAGTACGGTGGGGCCGCTTCCGGCATGGCGGATCTGTCCGGGTCCGAGCAGGGTGGCCGCCTGGGCGGTGATTCCGGCGGCGGCGCGGGAGGTGCCGACCGCAGCCTGGATGAGCTCAAGGTTGCCGAGCCCGTTCTGAAGGGTGAGCACCACTCCGTCCCCGGCCAGCAGTTGCTTTGCGATTTCGCTGGCCTGAGGGGTCGAGCGGGCCTTGGTGCAGAGCAGGATCAGGTCGGCCCGGCGGCCGTACTGACCTGGATCGGTCAGTGCCTTGGCCGAAGTCCTGCGGACCCGGCCATCCATGCCGGTGAGGGTGAGTCCGGTCCGGTTGATGGTCTCGGCGTGTTCGGCATTGGTGGTGAAGAGGCTCACCGGAATCAGCGGAGCAAGCAGGGTTGCAAACAGTCCGCCCATCGCCCCGGCGCCAATGATCAATGTCTCCATCACTTCTCCTTTTCTCGGCAGTGTTGCCGGTGGATGCCGCGCAGCCAGACGCGGGCTGAGTTCCGGGAAAACTGCAAATCCGTTTCGAACAGGTCAATTCGTGCCTCCGCCGACCGGCGGTCAGGCGCTTCAAACGCATCGAAAACATTAGGCCCGTTCAAGGTCCTGCCTGGGCGGGTAATCTTTCGAACCGGATCGTCTTTTTTGTCAGTCCCTGCAAGTGGCGCACATGAAGCGGATGTGCTAACATGTTGTTTCAACCACATATTTTGGTTGGAGCATATGATTGTGCCTTGTAGCGTGCCTCGGGAATGGCCGAAAGTGAAAAAATGGTCTGGATGCGCGTCAGCAGCAGGGCAGGAAAAGCGTAACCCGTAATTGTGCAAGGAGCTGATTTTGATGCAGGAAAAAAAAGATGCCTATGTGCAGAAACTCAAGGCGAAAATTGATGAATGGAATGCCGAAATCGATCTTTTGACCGCAAAGGCCGACCAGTCTCGGGCGGATCTGAAGCTTGGCTACCTTGAACGCATCGAGGAAGTGAGGAAAAAACGCAGTGAGCTTGAAGAGAAGATGAAGGCACTGCAAGAGGCCGGCGAGTCCGCCTGGGATGAACTCAAAGAGGGACTGGAAGAATCGTTTCAGGTCTGGAAGGAGAGTTTTTCCAAGGCCAAGGACGCGTTTGGCCAAGGATTCAAGGAAGGGAAAAAAGACAGGGACTGACGCGTGGTCGCACACCTGGCCTTGCCTTGGTCAGGAGGCGTGGGCGTGATTTTTTGAGTGACCATGCCCGCGCAGGGAGAGTCTGGCCGTTTTGTTCCGCTTATGCCTTGGGATCTACGAAGCGTTTGTCGGAGCGCACCCGGCCGGCCTCGTCCTGATGGGCTTCGGCCCAGCCGGAGACGGCTTCGGGGAAGGAGTCGAAGGTTCTGAAATAGGGCTTGATGTCCAGAAGCGGGGTGCCGTCCAGGACATCCACGTCGAGGATGTGCAGGATGTTGCCTTCGATGCGCTCCAGCCTCACGATGGACATTCCGATCTGGTTGGGGCGTCTTGGGGCGCGGGTGGAAAAGAGGCCGCGCTTGGCCGGTTCCATGAAAGGAACGATGGTCAGGTCGAAGCCTTGGCTCATGTGGAAGTGGTAGAGCAGATAGATGTGGGAAAATCCCTCCAGGTCCCTCAGGCCGGGGGCCAGCGTTTCCTCCAGCACAATCCGGCCGGGTACATCGCGAGCGCCGCAAGGCTGGATGGGCATGTTGGCCCTGTCGGTGAAAGGGGAATTGATGACGCCGATGGGCCGGACGCTGATTTCATCCATGGATGGTTCCGTTTTTTAGTTTTTTTGGATCGTGAAGACGGGAGGCATCGGTAAATCACGCGGAAAAGTCCAAGTTCTATCCAGGCGCTACACGATTTTCATCGATCTCTGTGTTCCATGTCCTTCAATTGATCAAAGCTGACATTGATCGGACGGCCCGGTTTACCCAATTTTTGCCTTGTCCCTGCCCACAAGGCGATTGCTGCCGCCATGGCGAGCATTGTAGCGATAATGAGAGTCGTTTTCATGTAGTCAGGATAGCATGTGAAATATGGAACAATCAAGAGAAATACGTAAGGAAATTTAATTAGAGAATCCGCGATTTGTCTCAGTGTAAATACGAAAATGCCAGAAGCTTGGGATGTGAGGGGTTCGAAATCATGTGTTCGGCAGATCTCAACGAATGAGGCAATCAACGTTGTCAGCCATGACGAGCCTGGAAGAGCAACTGAATGTAGGGAATTTCGGCCAAGTTCGGTCTGATTATTCATAGCGGGATCACTAAAATTGGCCATCGAAATATAGGACATGCTTGGCCTGCGACCCAGTCATCGAACACGGAAAAACCTTGTTTATCAGCCGGATTGATGCCGCGCCGCTTGAAACGGCATTTACGATTGAGTTTTCCTGACAATCCCGGCAGATTGCTTATTGATTGAGGATTTTGCCAAATCGCCCCGTCCTTGTGCACGGCTCGGTAACGATTTCAATAATAACATGTTTTTTAATCGTTTGCCCTGACCAGTCCATTACGGAGCGCGTCGCATGAAATGAGGATCCCGGAGGAGTGGTAACATGACCTATGACCAAGCCCTCATCATGGCGATCATAGCCGCTGTCATCGGCATGTTCCTGTGGGGTAGGTGGCGGCACGACATGGTGGCCATCGGGGCGCTCGTGCTTTGCGTGTTGACAGGATTGATCGAGCCGCAGGCAGCTTTTGCGGGATTTGGTCATCCCGCCGTGGTTACCGTGGCTTGCGTGCTGGTGCTGAGCCGCGGCCTGCAATCTTCCGGCGCGGTGGATGTGCTGACCAGGACTGTATTGCCGTCCAGCGCCGGCCCTACGCTCAGCATCGCCGCCCTGGCCGCCCTGGCTGCGGTGCTGTCGGGCTTCATGAACAATGTCGGCGCGCTGGCCCTGCTGATGCCGGTCGCTATCCAGGTCGCCGGACGCCTTGACCTGCCTCCCGGCAAGGTCTTGATGCCTTTGGCCTTCGGGTCGATTCTGGGCGGCACCACAACCCTGATCGGCACTCCACCGAACCTGATCATCGCGGGTTTTCGAGCCGACCAGCCGGGCACGAGCGCCTTCGGAATGTTCGATTTTTCAATGGTCGGCCTGCCGCTGACCCTGGCGGGAGTCGTCTTTATCTCCCTCGTTGGCTGGCGTCTTGTCCCGGCGCGCAGACAGGCGGGAGCCGCGGGATTTGAAACGAGCGCCTACATCACCGAGGTCCGCGTGCCGGACGGCAGCGCCTCTGAAGGCAAGCAGGTGCAGGAGATCACGGCGGTTCTGCAGGAGCTTGACGTCCAGATGCTGGATCTTGTGCGACACGACCTCCATGTCCGTTCCCCTCGGCCCGGCAAGATAGTGCGTGCCGGAGACATCCTGATCCTGGAGGCTGATGTGGGGGCTCTGAGTGAAGTGCTTTCACGTCTTGATCTCAAGCTGGAAGAGGACAAACAGCAGGTGGATCCAGAGCATAAGGATGCCCTGACTGGGGATGAAGATCCGTTCGATGATGAAGTGGAAACGACGGAGACGGGCGTGGGTGATACTCCGTCGAACAGTGTCGAAGGCAGTTCCGAAGAGCTGTCGGACCTTGAGGCGTCTGAAGAAGAATCCGGGGACTCAGGGCGCGAGACGGAGACTTCGCTGATGGAAATGGCCGTGCTGCCGGAGTCCAGGATTGTCGGCAGTTCGGCCAGCGATCTCTTGCTGCGGACCCGTTACGGCATAAATCTGCTTGCTGTTGCCCGTCAGGGAGAATGCACCATGGCCCGGTTGCGATCTCTGCTGATCAAGCCCGGCGACGTGCTTTTGATGCAGGGGCAGACTGACAGCCTGAACAGCTTCGCGGGCAGTTCGGGCTGCGTGCCGCTGGCCCAGAGGGATCTGCGCATCCCCGACAAGCGCAAGGCGCTCATGGCCACGGGCATCATGGTGATTTCTGTGAGTTTGGCTGCCTTTGGGCTGCTTCCCGCGGAAGTCTCTTTCGCCGCCGGAGTACTGGCATCCATGGCGCTGCGCACGTTGCCCATGCGCTCGGTTTACGAGGCGGTGGACTGGCCGGTGGTTGTGCTGCTGGCGGGGCTTTTGCCCGTTGCCGGGGCCATGCAGAGCACGGGCGCGGCCGATCTCATCGCGCGCCTGCTGCTTGAGAACGTGGCCCAGGGCAATCCCTTTGTCGGACTGGCGGTGGTCATGGTCACGACCATGATGCTGACCGATCTCATGAACAACGCCGCAACGGCGGCCGTGATGGCTCCCATCGGGCTGGGTGCGGCGATCCAGCTCGGCGTCAATCCGGACACTTTCCTGATGGCCGTTGCCATTGGTGCCTCGTGCGCCTTTCTGACCCCCATCGGGCACCAGAACAACACCCTGATCCTTGGCCCCGGGGGATTCAGTTTCGGCGACTACTGGCGCATGGGGTTGCCTACGGATTTGGTGGTCCTTGCCCTCGGACTCCCGCTTCTGGTCTGGTTCTGGCCCCTGTAGCCTGAAAGTTCGGCAGGAGCGGAAATGGTCTGCCAGGCTGAAAATCGAGCAGGTTGCGGCGATGGGCCTTTGATCCGGACAACGATTTTTCAGGATGCACTTTTTTTTGAGGAGAACTCCATGCCATTTTTTTCCAAGCAAGACTCGTGCAGGTTGCTGGCCGACCAGGACGGTCCGGGCGCGCGACGTTTTCGGCATTACGATGCCTTTCTGGAGCACAACCATCGTGCGCTGCGCATCCTTGCGGAGCTTGAAATGCTGGACCGGGGGGCTGGACTGGCTACCTTGGCCTTCATTCAGCGTCGTGGCGCGGAGCTTCTGAATCAGGTCAAGGGGCTGGTGGAGTCCTTGAATGAGCTTTCGGGCCATCGGTACGACGAGCTTATCCTTGTTTTCGATACCGTGGCTGGAAAGCTGCAGGCCTTGATTCAGCGTGAAAGACCCATCATCGACGGTCCTCTGACGCTGCCGTTTCCGAAGCTTGGTGCCGGGGACATGCCCCTGTCCGGTGCCAAGGCCGCCAATTTGGCCCAGATCGCGAATGTGCTCGGACTGCCGGCGCCGGACGGATTTGTCGTCACGACCGCAGGCTGTGATCTCTTTCTGCGTGGAAACGGCTTGCTCGAATCCGTGGAAGAAATGCTGGCCGGTTTTGATCCGGGTCTGGCTGGCAGCCCGGATGCGTGTCGCATGGTCCGGGAAAAAATACTGGCTGCCCCGTTGCCGAGCGCTCTTGAGCAGGCCATGCAGGACGAATATCTCGCCCTGTCCCGGCGGCTTGGCCGCAAGCCAGAACTGGCTGTGCGCAGCAGCGCCGTGGGCGAGGATACGGCGGCGTCCTTTGCCGGTCAGTACACAAGCGTGCTGCCGGTCAAGGAAGAGGACTTGTCCACGGCCTTTCGAACCGTCCTTGCCAGCAAATACACTCCACGCGCCATCCTGTACCGGTTGCGGTACGGGCTGTCCGACGCGGCCACTCCCATGGCGGTGGCCGCCGTGGATCTGGTCGATGCAAAGGCCAGCGGCGTCCTCTATACTGTCGATCCTTCCACCCCGCAGGCTGGTCAGGCCCGCATTGACGCGGCTCTTGGCCTTGGTGAGCAGGTGGTCGGGGGGAGCGTTTCGCCGGATGTGTTCAGGGTTGATCGCGATGCGTTCTCCATCGTCCAGCGCAGCATCCAGCCCAAAGGCGAAGAGGCGCAAATCGAGGCGCCCGCCCTGGCGGATTCAAGCGTCATTGATCTGGTGCGTTCAGGCCTTTTGCTTGAGGCTCATTTCGGCGTGCCGCAAGACATTGAATGGGCTGAGGATGCAGATGGGCGGATCGTTTTTCTTCAGTCGCGCCCCCTGGGCATCGCCCCTGTCGGCAAACCCTCGCCCGCCCTGAATACCGAAGGCATGGAACTGGTCTTGTCGGCAGGGCAAACGGCGTCACCCGGCAGAGTTTCGGGCATGGCAGTCCTTGTTACAGCCGACCTTACGCCCGAGCAGGCCGAGAATGCCATCCTTGTCGCCCGCACGGCCGCACCTGATCTGGCTCCCTATATGAGCCGGGTCCGGGGGCTGATCACCGATCTTGGCGGCGTGGCCAGCCACCTTGCATCCGTGGCCCGGGAGTTCAATGTTCCGGCTTTGATGGATACCCGCGAGGCCACGGCGAAAATTTCCACCGGCCAGGAGATCACCCTGCTGGCCGAGGATGGGGCGGTCTACCTGGGCCTTGTCCCCGAATTGAACCGCAACCTTCCAGCCCGGGCAGAAGATGAAGATCGGGGGCCCATCGGCAGGCACCTGCGCGAGCTGCTGGAGCGCATCTCGCCGCTGAATCTGACCGATCCCAAGGCGCCGGAGTTCACTCCTAAGGGGTGTCGCACCCTGCATGACCTGATCCGCTTCGCCCACGAAAAGGCCATGGAGGAAATGTTCAACATTTCGAGGCTAGCCGGCGATTCCGTGGTGTCGCGAAGCATGAGCGCCAATATCCCGTTGGAAATGCATTTCATCGACCTGGGCGGCGGTTTGGCCGAGGGGCTCGGCACCTGCGACGAGATTCTTCCGGAGCACATCCGCTCCAAACCCATGGCCGCACTGTGGCGAGGGCTGGCCCATCCGGGAGTGACCTGGGCCGGTAACGTGGATCTGAGCGGACGCAACTTCATGGCGCTCATGTCCGGAAGCATGGGGCCTGGCGGCGCCGTTCCGCCGCAAACGAAATCCTACGCCCTGGTCTCCGCCGAATACCTGAACCTGAGCGTCAAGTTTGGATACCACTATTCGAATCTGGACGTGCTCTGTTCCGATGAGCCGGATGCCAACACCCTGACCCTGCAGTTCTCGGGCGGGGCGGGCACCATCTCCGGCAAGGCCCTGCGTATCGAGTTCCTGTCCAATGTGCTGGAGCGGCTGGGCTATGAGGTGAGTGTCAGCGGAGACATGCTGCAGGCCGCTCAGAGGGGGCTGGACTGCCCGGCCATGGAAGAGGTGCTGGACCAGACCGGTCGGTTGCTGGGTTGCAGCAGGCTGCTTGATCTCGCCATTCCGAACCAGACGGAGGTGCAGACCCTGACCGAGATGTTCTTCAGGCAGGAATATGATTTTCTGGATCGTTCCGAAAAGCGCCTTCCCGGTTTTTATGCGTCTTTTGGCCAGTGGTCCCTTGCCGAAATGGACGGCCGGGAGGTCATCATGCAGGACGGAGCGTACATGGGGCAGACGGTCTCCTGCGCTCTGCATTCCGCGGCGAGTTCGGTTTTGGGCAAACGATACCGGAAGTTTCTGGAGAAACGGCATGCCCGGCACTACTACCCCGCAGCGGTGAAGCGTGACAGCGGTCATAAAGACGGGCGCATCACGGTTGATGTGCGCATCGAGGGCGGATGCGTGGACCTCGCTGCCGGGGTGGCTTTCGGTCTGACCAACGTTGGAAATTGCCTGGTCCTGGCTGTGGATGCCGCTGCGAAAGAGTTGCAGCTTCTTGAATTTGTCAACAATACCAGACGATTTTTGGATCGTATCACCATTGAGGTGCCTTTGGGCAGCTGGCTTGGTCTGGAAGTGACGGTGGCGGGCAAGGAGATAACGGCCGGCCTGGTGGGAGGGCGGGGCCTGCGCTTCACGGCTCCCCGAACCGTCACCGATTACGTCGGTCTCTGGACCAAGGGGGACACCACGGCCTATTTCAGGAATCTGGAGACGGCCGGCCCCGTGCAGGAAGAAACGCGACCACGGGAGTGAGCCCTGATTGGGGAAAATCGCAGGAGCGGACGAACGGCCGCTCCTGCCGTGATACCTTTTCTTGCAGGTAGTTTTCGGGTTACCGGAACATGTATTTCATTGCGTAGCCAAAAGACGGGTATGCCCACAGCATGGAACGCAATTCGTCCACATCGACCTTCGTGCGCATGGCCAGGGCGAAAAGGTTGACTGTCTCCTCCGCCGAGTCACCCAGAACATGCGCCCCCAAGAGCTGACGCGTGTCTTTTTCGACCAGCAGCTTGAAACCCGCGCATTTTTGTCCGATCCGCTGGTATTCCGACCATCCTGCCGCATCACCCTGAACCACATCGAACTGCATTCCCCGCTCGCGAGCTTCTTCTTCGAGCATGCCCACGGCGGCCAGCGGCGGGTAGGTGAACAGGGAAAATGGCGTTACGTGCGGTCCCATCGTGTGTTTTGGGCCTTCGATGATGTTTTTGGCCACGACTTCCGCCTCCACGCTGGCCACCGGAGTCAGGGGCATGGTTTCGGCGATGACGTCTCCGGCGGCAAAGACCCGGGGATTGGAGAGACTCTGCATGTACGCGTTGACGGCGACCCCGCCATTGCGCGTGTCGACGTTGCCGCTGGGCAGATCGAGGCCTGCCAGGGCCGGGATGCGTCCGGCCGCATTGAAAATCGCATCCGCCACGAAGCGTTGTCCGCCATCTTCTCCGGCCTTGAGCAGCAAGGCTCCGTCAGCCTCTTCGATGGATCGGGGCGGACAGTTGCGATGGAATGTGACGCCCATTTTTTCCAGATGTCCGGTCAGTCTCTGCACCAGGTCGGCATCGAATTTTTTGAGGAAACGCCCGCTGCGATGAACGATCGTCACCTGGGCCCCGGCCGCTGCCGCGATGTGGGCCAGTTCAAAGGCGATGAATCCGCCACCGATGAAGACTATTCTTTGCGGCAGGGCGGACATGGCCAGAAAATCGTTGCTGGATGACAGGTGCCTGCTTCCCGGGATCTGCAACTCCCTGGGCGTTGATCCGGTCGCAATGCAGATGCGGGAGGCTTCAAGTCGTGACTCGCCGCAGATGATGGTGCCTGGACCTGCAAATCTGCCGGCCTCGGTGAAAGTCTGGATGCCAAGGTTTTGATAGTGCTCCCGGATTTTGTCCGGCAGGCCGTCGGTGAAAGTGCGCTTGAAGCGCATGAGCTCCGTCCAGTCGAGTTTTGCGGAGCCGACCGGGCCTGATCCGGAGGCATTGTTGAATCGCTCCACGGTCTCGGCGGCATCGGCCATCACTTTTTTGGGTTCGCAACCGTGCAGCGGACAGGTGCCGCCAAAGCCGTGGCTTTCCAGCAGTGCGACATCAAGGCCGGCTTTGTGGCAGCGCGAGGCGATATGGCCTCCGGCAACTCCGGAGCCCAGAACGATGACGTCGAATTTTCGAGTTTTCAAAAGGCAACTCCATGTGTTCAGATTTCAAAATCCGGGTTCAGAAAATGGCGTAACCATACATATTTGCGAATGTATCTTGATTTACCGAGTTTTCCTTTGAGATCTTTTCCGCAACTGTTTTTTTGGCATGCGTCTGAAATCTCAAAATTTGGATTGTCCTGAATGGATGGTACATGTAATTCTGCCGCTTTTCAAATCATGAGGACGAAAAACAGATTCGGGGAGGTTTGCTTGCGCATGACGGCAAGAGATGCGTTGGCTTTGGGAAAGGGGTTTTAGGCGACGGTATTACTTCTCTATGTCCTCTTCATACATTTCGGCGAGAACATACATTTTGCGCTGACGCAGGTCGGCCAGATTGCTCAGGCCAAGTTTTTCCAGGATGTTCGACCTGTGCTTGTGTACGGTTTTGACGCTGATGAAAAGCGCGTCGGCAATCTCCTTGCTCTTTTTCCCGTCGATAATGAGTTTGACGATTTCCCTTTCCCTGCTCGTGAGGTCGGTCAGGGGCGGCATGGCCTTTCGTTGGCGGTTGACGAAGAGGTAGGCTTCCACGATCAGTCTCGCCAGTTTGGGACTGATGAACATCATGTCCCGCAGGGCGTAGTGAATGCCCAGAAAAAGTTCTTCCGGTCCAGCCCCCTTGAGGACATAGCAGTTTGCTCCCCATTCCAGCGCCTCGAAAAGCAGTTCGTTTTCTTCCTGGGCAGTCAGTACTATCACTGGAATTTCTGGTGCCACCCGCTTTGTGTGACGCAAAACATCGATGCCGGAAATATCCGGCAGCAGGAGGTCGAGGAGCACAACGTCGGGACGATTGGAGTCGAAAAGACGAATAGCCTGTTTTCCGCTCGCCGTGTCGGCTTCGACCGAATACTCGTTTTTGGTCTCTATAATGGTCTTCAGGCCCAAACGCAGCAGGTCATCGTCTTCAACCAGCAGGATTCTTTTTTTCATTGTACACTTCTCCCAAACTGATGCATGCCACGCGATCAGCTGGAGTTCAAGTCCTGCCTGGCACAAAGAGTGTGTCCGGCTCAATGTCGCTGCAAACGGTCCTCAGTATGTTCAGGATATGTCACGCTGGCGGATGAGCTTGCATTGGTTTGTTCTGTTGAGCTATTTCGGCATCAATCAAACAGGAGGTATGTCGTATGAAACCCAAAAGAAAGGATTCCGGCGGATGGAGTCCATATCTGGCCGGAGCATTGGTTGGCGTGCTGGCCATTGTATCAGCCTATGCCTCGACGGCCTGGCTCGGAAAAACAAATTATCTGGGTGCCTCGACCACCTTTGTGCGCGGCGTGGGCGTCATTGAAAAGCAGGTCATTCCCGAGCACGTGCAGGCCAATGAATATTTCACCAAGCAAAAGGTGAAGGTCGACTGGCAGTTCATGCTGGTGCTTGGCATCTTCGCCGGAGCACTTATCGCTTCGAGCACGGACAAGAGCTTCAAGCTCGAAAGCGTTCCTCCGACCTGGGAAAAACATTTCGGGCCATCCGTCGGCAAGCGAGCCGTCTGGGCTTTCCTGGGCGGGATCGTGGCCATGATCGGTGCCCGGATGGCGAGTGGCTGCCCCAGTGGGCACGGTCTCAGCGGAATGATGCAGCTTTCCGTCAGCGCTTTTGTGGCACTGGGCATGTTTTTTGGTGTGGGCGTAATAGTGGCTTCGATCGTTTACAAGAGGAGGTCACGATGAGCACGGAACAAATTCTGGGACTGGTCACCGGCATCCTTTTCGGCTTTCTGTTGCAGAAAGGCCGGGTATTGCGCTTCGAGAAACAGGTCGGTGCCATGCTGCTCAAAGACATGACCATCCTCAAGTTCATGCTCTCGGCCATCATGGTGGGCATGGTCGGCATTGCCGCAATGTCTGGAGCCGGCATGATCACCCTGAGCCATAAGGCCATGAACGTGGGCGCCGTTCTTGTGGGTGGCGGCCTGTTTGGGGCGGGGTGGGCGGTCGTGGGCTACTGTCCGGGAACCTCCGTTGGAGCTCTGGGCGAAGGGCGCTGGCACGCAATCTTCGCCATCATCGGCATGTTGGCGGGTGCGGCAATCTATGCAGAACTGTATCCTTTTTTTCAGCGCACGGTTCTGTCCTGGGCCGATTACGGCAAGATCGGATTGCCCGAGACCCTGGGCGTGTCGCCCTGGGTTGTGATCATCGTGTTTGTCTGTGTTGTGTTGGGATTATTTAGGTGGTTTGAGAGCAGGGGGCTTTAGTCTTTTTTGATTGGGTATCCTGTTCGGAAAGCGGCCCGGTGCCGTCATGGCCTTGGGCCCCGCCTGAACTCCTTCTCGGGCCTCGTAGAGTTGAATCGTTGCGTGCAGGGCGATAATCCGAAGCCGCGCAGGGGCAACGATTCAACAAACGATGCCTGGTTCAGTCAGACAGCAGGCGAGCCCCAAGGCCATGACGACACCGGGCCTTGTGGCGTTGCTGGGGGTGATTGAGGCGTCGGAGGTGGATGAGGATGAGGGGGTGCACCGTTATTTGCGGGAACGAAAAAAGCGCCTCCGGCCGGACATCGGCTGGAGGCGCTTCGTGTTTTGCGAGCCCGCGGGTCTAGTACTTGATGGCCGAGAAGCGCATCAGCTTGTCCCACTGGTGGGTGGAGGTGATGCGGCGGATGGTGCCGGTCTTGCCACGCAGGACCAGCGAGTGGGTGGTGGCTCCCGTGCCGGTGTAGGAAACGCCGCCCAGGAACGTGCCGCCCGAAATGCCCGTGGCCGCGAAGAAGACGTTGTCGTCGCGGATGAGCGTGTCAGTGGTCAGCACCTGGTTCAGGTCCAGTCCGAAGTCGAGCACGTTCTTGCGTTCGGATTCGGACTGGGGATCGAATTGGGCCAGAATCTCGCCGCCAAGGGCCTTGATGGCGCAGGCCGCCAAAACGCCTTCAGGGGTGCCGCCGGTGCCGAACATCATGTCCACGTTGGAGGATGGGTCGACGGCCATGAGTGCTCCGGCCACGTCGCCATCGGTGTGCAGCTGGATGCGCGCCCCGGCGGTGCGGATCTGGGCAATGAGATCCTTGTGGCGCGGCTTGTCCAGAACGAAGATGACCAGATCCTCAACCTTTTTGCCCAGAGCCTTGGCAGTGGCCTCAAGATTGTGGGCCACGGGGGCGTTCATGTCGACAACGCCCTTGGCCGGGGCCGGGACCACAAGTTTTTTCATGTAGTAGCTCGGGCCAGGATTGAACATGGTCCCGGCCGGGGCCAGTCCGACCACGGCGATGGCATTGGGCCGCCCGTAAGCCAGCAGGTTGGTGCCTTCGACAGGATCGACGGCAACATCCACGGCTGCACCCCGGCCTGTGCCGATATGCTCGCCGTTGTAGAGCATGGGTGCTTCATCCTTCTCGCCCTCACCGATGACGATGCGGCCGTCGATATCCAGCGTGTTGAAGGACAGCCGCATGGCGTCCACGGCTGCTCCGTCGCCTTCGTTCTTGGCGCCCTTGCCGAGCCAGCGGGCCGAGGCCAGGGCCGCGGCTTCAGTGACCCGGACCAGGTCCATGGCCAGATTTCGTTGCGGGGCTTCCATGCTATTCCTTGATGAACTTGATGAGGTTGGCGGTGGTGAATCCGTACTCTTCCTTCAGCACGCCGGCCGGGGCCGAAGCGCCGAAATGGTTGATGCCCCACACCTTGCCGTCCAGTCCGACGTATTTGTACCACAGGTCCGAGCGACCGGCCTCGATGGCTACGCGGCGGGTGATGGAGCGGGGCATGACGGATTCGCGGTACTGGGCGCTTTGCTCGTCGAAAAGTTCCATGCTCGGAACGGAAACGACGCGGATTTTCAGCTCTGGACAAGCCTCGGCGGCTTCCACGGCCAGATGCACTTCCGAGCCGGAGGCCAGAATCAGCATCTCGGGGGCTGTTCCTTGGGGATCGCGGATCACGTATGCACCCTTGCTCACATGTTCTTCCAGCTGTGTCGGCAGCTCGAGTACGGGCAGGCCCTGGCGGGTGAAGATCAGGACGGAGGGTCGTGACTTCTGTTTCAGGGCCACCGCCATGCAGGCCGCGCTTTCGCGTGCGTCGGCCGGGCGCAGGACCAGAAGGTTCGGGATCAGACGCAGGGAGCTGACATGCTCGATGGGCTGATGGGTAGGTCCGTCTTCGCCGACGAAAAAGGAATCGTGGGTGAAGACATGCAGGACCGGCAGGTGCTGCAGCGCGGACATGCGGATGGCGTTTCTCTCGTAATCGGAGAAGACGAGGAAGGTCGCACCGAAGGGAACGATGCCGCCGTGCAGGGCCAAGCCGTTCAGGATCGCGCCCATGGGGAATTCGCGCACGCCGAAGCAGAGGTTGCGACCTTTTGCGTTGCTGACGGCGTTGAAAATTCCTGCGAACTCGCGGAATTTGACGGTCTGGTTGGAAGGATCAAGATCGGCCGAACCGCCCATGAGCGTGGGCAGTTGTTCCATCATGGCGCCAAGGCAAGCGCCAAAGGCTTTGCGAGTGGCCACACTGGTTCCGGATTCGAAGTCCGGCCAGGTCAGGTTGCGCTGGCAGACCGGAGTGGTCGCGTTTTCCCATTTGGCCGCGAAGTCGGGGTTCGAAAGCCGGTCAGCGATCAGTCCGTCCCATTCATTGCGGGCCGCACCCAGGGATGCGAAGCGTGCGCGGAAGTGTGAGAGTACGTCTTCGGGAAGATGAAAACTCTCATCGGGCAGTTTGAGTTTTGCCTTGGTGGCCGTGATTTCCTCCACGGGCAACGGGGAACCGTGGGTGGATTCGCTTCCCTCCAGAGTGGCGCAGCCCTTGGCCATGGTCGTGTGGCCGATGATCAGGGTCGGCTTTGCCGTCTCGGCCTGGCCTGCGACGATGGCTTTGCGGATCTGCTCGTGGTCGTGGCCGTCGATCTCGATGACCTGCCAGTGCATGCTCTCGAAAAGAGCCTTGTGGTCGATGGTGTCCGCCCGGCATGTCGGTCCGGCCAGCTGGATCTTGTTGCTGTCATAGTAGACGATGAGCCTGCCCAGTCCCCAATGGCCGAAAAGGGCGGCGCTGCCGAGGCAGATGGGTTCCTGGACGTCGCCGTCGGAGACCAGCGCATAGGTGAAATGCCCTGCACTCTCGGCATCCAGGTAGTCGCGCAGAAATGCTTCGGCCACGGCCATGCCGCCGGCCATGGCGAAACCCTGGCCCAGCGGTCCGGTGGTGGCCTCGACGCCGTCGGTCATGTCGTGTTCGGGGTGCCCGGGAGTCTTGCTGCCGAACTGGCGGAAGGCCTTGAGATCATCGACGCTCAGACTGCCCCGCAAGGTAAGCAGGGCGTAAAGCAGAGCGGATTCATGACCCGCGGACAGCACGAAGCGGTCGCGGTTGAACCATTTGGGATCCTTGGGATCGAAATTGAGGAATTCCTTGAACAGTACGTAGGCAAAGTCTGCCGAGGACATGGCGCCGCCGGGATGGCCGGAGTTGGAGGCCCGGACCGTGTCCATGATCAGGCCCTTGATGACGTTGACGGCTTTGGTATCTATCGGGGAAGCGTTGGTGGTCATGATGGTTCTCGTGATGTGCGAAAGAGGCGTTATGATTGTTGATGCGAGGGGGTCTGCCGATCGATCAGGTCCACGCGGCGCTGGTGGCGTCCTCCCTCGAACTCGGTGCCGAGGAACGCGTCGGCGATGGCCTTGGCCAGATCGACTCCAATGATGCGTTCGCCCATGCACAGCACATTGGCGTCGTTGTGCATGCGGCTCATGCGGGCCATGTATTCGTTGGCGCACAGGGCGGCACGGATGCCCTCGAAGCGGTTGGCGGTGATGGACACGCCGATGCCGGAGCCGCAGATGAGGATGCCCGTGGCGTCAAGTGCCAGCACTTCGGTGGCCAGTTTGCCCGCGATGTTAGGGTAGTCGCAGCTATCCAGGGAGTGGGTACCGACATCGATGGTTTTGAAACGCCCGGCAAAGTGCTCCATGAGAATGTTCTTGAGTCCGAAACCCGCGTGGTCGGAGCCGAAGACGATGGTGCGCATCTAAACCTCGGTGCCGCGTTCTTCTGCGCGGTTCTTGATGTAATCGGCCCGGGTGGAGGCCAGTTCCTGTTCCAGATGGGCGATCTCTTCCTGCAGGAAGCTGATCTGTTTCAAGGTCAGGTCATTGTCGCTGGCCTTGGGATCGAAGGCTGCGCCCTTGGTGTGGCTTGCGGCGTAGCTGCGGCCAAGATTCTGGAATTCTTCGGCCAGACGCTTTTCCATCTGCCGGATTTCCCAGCGCCGAAAGCCCTTGATGAATACCCACTTGCCCTCGCTGGCAAGGAGCTTGAATCCGTTGGTGACGGGTTTTAACGTGTCCTTGAGCATTCACTCCCTCCAATGAAGTTTTAGTTTTGCCGAGGCGCGGATGTGATGCGCATCCATTGTACGTCCTGGGGCAAATTCAGGTCCAGGTCGCGGTTCTGCCATTCTCCGCCGGCTTCAAGGGATTTGACCCTGAGCACGGCCTTGCCATCCCTGGGGGATGAAAAAGTGTGTTTGTCGTAGAGGACATGGTCGGGAAATGCCGGTGCCGAGTAGACCCCTTCACAGGTCAGCGTCCAACCCTTCCTGCCGCCAAGGATCAGCGTCTCCATGTTTTCCGGGGTTTCCACATAGGCCACGTCGCCCGAGGAAAAATTGAAACGGATGCGTCCTTCCCGGGTTCCTTCGACAGACGTGTATTCCGGCGGCAGGATCGGTCCGAGGTTGCCGCCGAGCAGGGCGCTGATCTGCCTGGCGTCGAACGGCACGGGAATCTGGAAAAGGGCTAGCCCGGCCCGGGCCTGGGCGTGCCGGTAGGCCTTGTTCTCCGAGGGGATGTAGGCGATCCAGAGGTCGGGAGTTTCGCGGATCAAGGCCACCGATGCTCCTGTGCCCGAGGACAGGTCCAGGCGGATGATGGAAGCCGGATAGCCCCAGAGCTGTCCCACCATGCGTCCGGTGCGCTCGCTGGTTGCCACCTGCATGGAAAAGCGGGCCGTGACGCGGTCTCCGGCAGCAGATCTCGGATGCAGGGTGGACCAGATGCGCGAAACCGCCTCCGGATCCCGGATCGGTATCTGCGGGGCGCATCCTCCAAGGACGGCGAACAGGATGACAAGAGCAAAAAACCTCATCGCGTCCGGCCCAGGGAGTTGAGTTTGGTCCGCACCTGCTGGGCATTGTCGCCTTCAAGCTCCAGCGAGTTTGCATAGCCTTTGCGAGCCTCGATGATGAAGCCTATGGCACGGGCGATGTCGCCGTAGTGCTCCCAGATGACCGGGTCCGAATCCACAAGCTGAACAGCGCGCTTTATCTCGCGCCAGGCTTTCTTGTTCTTGCCCTGCTTGAAATAGACCCAGGCCAGGGAGTCGATGAAGTAGCCGTTGTCAGGCTTGACCTGGAGGGCGCTTTCGATCAGCAGCTGCGCCCGTTCCAGGTCGCGGCCCTGCTCCGCCAGGGTGTAGCCGAGGTAATTGAGCGCATCGGCGTGCTCGGGATCCTTGGAGATGACCTTTTCCATCATGATCATGGCCTGGTCACGGTGTCCCATGCGATCGTAGATCAGGCCCAGTCGGTAGAGGACAGTCGTGTTTTCCGGCCACATGCCCGTGGTCTGGAGCAGCACATCCAGCGCTTTTTGATATTCTTTCTCGAATTCGTGCATCTCCGCCATGATGATGCGAAATTCCGGCTGTTTGGGGAAAAGCGTCATGGCCGACAGACACAGTTCCCTGGCCGCTTCCCTCTCATTTTTCTGGTGGAGAAGGTGGATGCGGAATATCAGGCTGCGCTCATAGTGCTGATGGCTCGCGGGAATGGATTCCAGATAGGCCAAAGCCTTGTCCGGATTGTCGCGGCCTTCGTATTCGAGCACGGCCAGGAAAAATAGTGCGTCGCTGGGGATGGGATTTTCCTGGGCCATTGGGTCCAGAAGCTCCGCCGCATGGTCAAAGAAATCCTGGTTCAGCAGCAGGTTGGCCGCTTCCAGAACCAGCCCTTGATCATCCGCGCCCTGTTGCACGTAGGAGAGAGCCTGGTCTGGATTGTTGAGCTTCAGGTTAAGTTCGATCAGGCGAAAGAGGATCTGCTGGTTTCCAATCCCCAAATCCACGAGTTTGGCGAAGACGCGTTCCGCATCGATATAGTTTTTCTGGATTTCGTACGTCAGGCCGAGCTCTATCCACGCGTTGTAATATTCGGGGTCCAGGGCCACGGCCTGCTGGTAGGCGGTGATGGCCTTGTCATAGAGTTCGAGTCCGAAAAAACCTTTGCCGAGGAGAAACTTTGTTGTCGGGGTGGCGTCTTTTGGAGGGATGGCATTGAGCCTGTCCACTGCCTCGCCGAACTCCCCCTGCTCCAGACGATAGAGCGCGGCTTCATGGGCCAGGTCGGTCTGTTCAGGATGATTCTTGCGGTAGTCGTCCAGGATGAGCACGGCGTCGTCAAAACGGCCTTGAGCCGCATAGGTCTTGCCCAGGGTGCTGACCAGCGCTTCGGAGTCCGGATAACGGGCCAGACCCTGATTGAGGACAACCAGGGCATCGGAAAATCTGGAGGCGCGCCAGTGCAGGTTGCCCAGTTCAAGGTAGAGTTCAGGCGTGGGCTTGATGGCGATGGCCTGCTCAAGTGCCTGGGCTGCCTGTTCTTTCTTGTTTTCCTGCAGCAGTTCGCGATACGCCAGATAGGAATAGATGGCTTCGGCTTCGGAAGAGGCCGGAACTTGAGCTGGAGGCGAAAGCGGGGGAGCCGATGCGGTTTGGTGGGCGCACCCCAGGGAAGCCGCTATGGCGGCGGGAAGAAGGATCCAGAGGACAAGCTTTCTGATCATGCAGTGATGTGTCCGGAGCAGTCATTTTTTCTACAAAATGCCTGGATTATTTGATAAATCTTTTTGCCCATGTCGAGCCCGAGTTCAATGAATTCCGGTCCGTAAATTTTTCCGGCCGGAGTGCGGAACGTGTTCTGGATGGACGCCACAACCTCAAGTCCGGCGGGAAATTTATCCAGAATCTGCTCAAGGGTCCACTCCTGATAATTACATATTTCCCACAGGGTGGTGATGAAATTGTCAGGCCCCCAACGAAATTTGTCTGCGTCGTAAAGCGCATCGGCCAAAAGTTGCGTCCCGGGATTGTCGAACTCGGCCGGAGCCGAAAAGGCTTCATGGCATCGCACAGCGTTGGCGATCATCTGCTTTTCCTCGTCCGTGAGGGGATAGTCCCGCAGGATCAGCAACGCAAGGTCTGCGCCGCGAGTGGCGTGGTCGCCTTCAAGGCGGCAGGTGTCATGCAGCAGGCCCGCGAGCATGGCCATGAGGCTCAGTCTCCGCGCCTGCTCCAGCCCCAGCGCCTCCGCCTCGCCAAGGATCAGCGCGCTGCACTCGATGGCGACTTTTTTGGAGTGGTCGATGCCGTGCCCGAACTCGTCGTTCAGAAAGGGCAGCACATCCTCCCGGCACCGCAGGACCATGGGGTGCGAAAAGAACGTGTCCCGGGCGGAGGCGAGCTCCGCGCTCATGGCCGTATAAAAGCTTGGCAGGGCGTCAGGTGTTACAGCTGCGCTTTCCTGCTTGATGCGAAGGAGAGTCTCATTCTTCATGTTCAATCCACTCTGCGGAGAAATCTTGGATGGTGCTCGACATCTGGGCCTTTATTTTTTGCAGGAGACGGGCTTCGATCTGGCGTACCCGCTCGCGGGTGATCCCGTACTTGTCGCCGATCTCGCGCAGGGTGATGGGCGAGTCGGCCAGGAGGCGCTGCTCAAGGATGTCGAGCTCCTTTTCATTCAGGCCGTCCCGTATGGCATCAATATTGTCATGGATGAGCACGCTGATCTCGTCGGCGGCCATCTGTTCCTCGATTCCGGCCTCAAGGGCCGGAATGAAGTCCATGGGCGTGAAGCTCGAGTCGTCCCCGATCTTCATGTCCAGGGACACGTCGTGCTGACCCAGGCGCTGACCCATTTCCACGATGTCGGCTTCGGAAACCTGCAGGTTTTTGGAGAGGGTCGATGTGCTGGGGTCGAAACCCTGGGCCTGCAGACGCTGGCGCTCCTTGCCCAGGTTGTAGAAGAGCTTGCGCTGGGCCTGGGTGGTTCCGATCTTGACCATGCGCCAGTTGTCCATGATGAATTTCAGGATGTAGGCCTTGATCCAGAACGAGGCATAATAGGAAAACTTGATGCCCTTGTCCGGGTCGAATTTCTGGACCGCCTTCATGAGGCCCACGTTGCCCTCCTGGATCAGATCGAGCACGTTCTTCATCCAGCGCCGCTGAAAATCCATGGCGATCTTGACCACCAGTCGCAAGTTGGAAGTGATGAGGATGAAGGCTGCCTGCTCCTCCTTTTCGTCCCGGTAGCGTCTGGCCAGATCGAATTCCTCGTCCTGCTCCAGCGGCTTGAATTTCTTTATTTCCTGAAGGTAGATGTGCAGCGGGTCCAGGGTCGCGACTTCGCGTCGGGGCACGGTGGCCAGGACCAGCGGGGCTATTTCGTCGATCTCGGCAGTATCAGCCTCGTCGTCGGAATCGTCGATGACATCGACATCGAATTCATCGGTGTCCTCTGATAAGGGCGTTTCGAGCTCTTCATCCAGAGCATTGTTTTCGGGTCGCTTATTGGGATTCATGATGGTGCGTAGCTGGAGGTGGTTCTTGGGCATCACGTGCTGCAAATGTGAAAAGGGTGCCCGGGGCTGTTCCGTGAGAAGCGTTGTGGAGAATCAATCCGTCATTTCGGAGTTTTCCATCATAGAGTTTTTGTTTGTCCTTTTCAATGATTTTCAGTAGGGCCCTTCGTTCACCGGAGTGTGAATTTTTGAACTACGTGAGGTGTTGAAATGCGCGATTTTCGCCAGGCACTCAAGGGCGGAAACGTTCTTATCTTTGACGGGGGCATGGGCAGCCTGCTCCAGCGTCGCGGCCTCAAGGCCGGACAGTCCCCCGAGGAATTCGGGATGGCGCGGCCGGATGTTGTCGCGGCGATCCATGCCGAATACGCCCGTTCCGGGGCGAATGTGGTCACCACCAACACGTTTGGCGCGACCCGTTACAAGCTCCCGCACGGTATGGACGTGTTCGAGGTCAATGAAAGCATGACCCGCGCCGCGCGTCAAGCCGTGGGTGGCGCGGTTTTTGTGGCCGGCAGCGTCGGGCCTACGGGCAAGATGATCGAGCCTCTGGGGGACATCTCCTTCCGCGGGCTGGTGGACGTCTTCAAGGAGCAGATTCGCGGCCTGGCGGCAGGCGGTGCGGACCTGATCCTGGGTGAGACCCACTTCGATCTGGCCGAGGCCAGGGCGGTGGTCGTGGCCGCGCGCGAAGTCTGTGATCTGCCTGTGGGCATCAGCATGACCTTCGAGGGCGGAGTCAGCCTGACCGGAACCACCCCGGAAGTCTTTGTCCAGACCATGGAAAACATGGGCGTGGACCTTGTCGCCTCCAATTGCAGCGCAGGGCCCGAGCAGCTGATCGAGATCGCCAGGGCCATGCTGCGCGTAAGCCGGACTCCGGTCCTCATCGAGCCCAACGCGGGTTTGCCCGAACTGGTTGACGGGGCCACGGTTTTTCGCCTGCCCCCGGACCCTTTTGCCGCTACGGTTTCTACTCTTGTGGAAGTTGGGGTCTCCTGTCTTGGCGGTTGTTGCGGCACGACTCCGGAGCACATCCAGGCCCTGAACGCGCTTTGCGCAGGCAAGACAGTGTCGCGTCCCGAGATTTTCAATCCCCCCTGTCTTGTAGTCACGTCCCGTTCCCAGGCGGTGGAGTTCGGGTTTGATCGACCCTGTCGCATCATCGGAGAGCGGATCAACCCCACGGGCAAGGCCGAACTCACGGCCGAGCTGCAGCGTCTTGAGACCCGCCGTCTCATGACCTACGCGGAGGAGCAGGTCGCGCGCGGAGCCGATCTTCTGGATGTCAACGTGGGCGCGCCCATGGTCGAAGAGGCGCGCATGCTGCCCCTGGCCGTCCAGGCCCTGACCAGCGCCCACGCCATCCCCCTGTGCCTGGACTCCAGCGATGTCTCGGCGATCCGGGCGGGCCTTGAGGCTTACCCCGGCTCGGCGCTGATCAATTCCATCAGCGGCGAGGAAGAGCGGATGGATATCCTGGGGCCGCTGTGTCGCGACTATGGCGCGCCGTTCATCCTGCTGCCGCTTAAAGGGCGCAAGCTTCCCGTCACGGCAACCGAGCGGCTGGCCATCATCGAGGAACTTCTGGTCAAGGCCGAAAGCCTGCGCATCCCGAGGCGTCTCATCCTGGTCGACGCCCTGGCCCTGACCGTGTCATCCAAGCCCGAGGCGGCCAAGGCATGCCTGGATGTCATCCGGCACTGCCGGGAGCGCTGGGGACTGGGCTCGACCATGGGGCTGTCCAACATCTCTTTTGGTCTGCCGGCCCGGGACCTGATCAATTCGACCTTCCTGGCCATGGCCATGGGCGTCGGCATGACTTCCTTCATCGCCAACCCCAACGCGGTACGCATCCGCGAGAATCTGGCGGCGGCGGAAGTGCTCCTTGGCCGGGACAGCCAGGCCGCGGGCTTCATCGCCTCCTATGCCGGGTGGAATCCGGGAAGTCCCGTGACCGCGACCGTTTCCGGACCGGCCGACGAGGACGGCAGCCCCGTGGCGCTGGCGGTGATAAAAGGCCAGAAGGATCGCATCGTCGACCTCCTTCAGGAGCGCATCGCGGGCGGCGAGGACCCTTTTGTCCTTGTCGACGGCGAGATGATTCCGGCCATTGCCAAGGTGGGTGAAAAGTACGAGAAGAAAGAGTATTTTTTGCCGCAGCTCCTGCTTTGCGCCGAAACCATGCAGATCGGCTTCGAGTCCATCAAGCACCTGCTCGTGCGGGAGGGGCAGGAGGTCAAGGCCACCATCGTCATGGCCACGGTTGAGGGCGACATTCATGACATCGGCAAGAATATCGTCTGCCTGATGCTCAGGAATTTCGGCTACACCGTCATTGATCTCGGCAAGGACGTGGCTGCCGCGGACATTGTCGCGGCGGCCGTGACGCACAAGGCCTCGGTCATCGGGCTGTCCGCGCTCATGACCACGACCATGGTCCGCATGGAGGATACCGTGCGCCTGGTTCGGGAGCAGGCTCTTCCCTGCCGGGTCATGGTCGGCGGTGCTGTGGTCAGTCAGTCCTATGCGGATCTGATCGGCGCCGACGGCTATGCCGACGACGCTGTGGCGGCGGTGCGGGTAGCCACCCGGCTCTGCGCCGAGGTCCGTTCGGCCTGAGTTTTTACAGATTCAAGCAGGAACAAACATGGAAAAACATACACTCAGAAAGGCGACAATCGCCGATGTCAAAGCCATTCACCGGCTGCTCATGGATTGCGCCACCAAGAGGCTGCTTCTGCCCCGGTCTTTCGGAGAACTCTATTCCCACCTGCGGGATTTTATCGTGGCCGAGGACTCGGAAACCGGTACGGTGGTCGGCTGCTGCGCCTTGACCATCACGTGGGAGGCTTTGGCCGAAGTCCGTTCGCTGGTGGTTGCCGACAGCGCTCAGGGCCAGGGTCTGGGGCGCCGACTGGTGGAATTTTGCGTCAGCGATGCCGTGACCTTTGGTGTTTACAAGGTGTTCGCCTTGACCTATCAGGTGCCCTTTTTTCAGAAGCTGGGTTTTTTGGAAGTGAGCAAGGATATTCTGCCGCAGAAGGTCTGGGCCGACTGTCTCAAATGTCCCCAGTTTCCCGAATGCGACGAAGTGGCCATGATGATTGAATTATAAGTTACGACATATCGGTTCTCAGGGAGAGTTCATGAAATTTGTACAGCTTTTTGACCGTTCGCAAATCGAAGCAAGAGCCCAGGAACTGGGGCGTGAAATATCCAGCCATTACGGTAATGAACCGTTGGTCTGCGTATGCGTGCTCAAGGGCGCCTACGCATTTTTTACTGATCTGATGCGTAATTTGACCATCCATCCCACCATGGATTTTGTTCGTCTTTCCAGTTATGCGGATCAGACTTCCCGCAAATCGAAGATGGTTTTCTCCAAGGACATGGAGATCGATATCAGGGACAAGCATGTGCTTGTCGTTGAGGATATCGTCGATACGGGCCATTCAATGGGTTTCTTGATCAAGGTTCTCGAAGCGCGTAGTCCCAAATCCATCAAGATCGCGGCCATGATCGACAAGACAGAGCGCCGCGAGGTAGATGTGAATGTGGATTTTGTGGGTTTCCCACTGGATAAAGGCTACATCGTCGGCTATGGGCTTGACTACGCCGAGCAATACAGAGAACTTGACGGAATATACGACCTCAAATTCTCGGAAGCATAGACCCCTGCCTCCAGACTGAACTTTTTCAAGGAAAGGCCATGCTCGTTCAATGCCCTGAGTGCACCACCAAGTACAATCTGGATGAAAGCAAGATCGGACACGACGGCAGCAAGGTCCGTTGTACGCGTTGCAAGAACGTGTTCACCGTGTTCCGCCCCATCTCCGAAGATGTCGCGACGCCGGAGATCCCAGAACCTTCTCCGGCGGACGGTGCTTTCGATAATGATTTTTTTGATGACGATCCGGCGTCGGCTTTCGAGAATAAGAAGAGTGCCCCAGCAGCTGCGAACGAATCCTTCGAGGATGAGCTGGCAGCCATGTTCGAGGATGTAAAGGCTGCGCCGGCATCCAAGAAGTCTGCCGATGCCGATGCTTTTGAAGATGATTTGGCGGCCATGCTGGATGGACAGAAATCCCAGCGCATGCCGAAATCTCCCGCGGACGAATCCTTTGAAGACGATCTGACGGCCATGCTGGACGAGAAAAGAACCAAGGCCGAATCGAAGTCCGCGGTGGACAAGGAAATGATTGCCGATCTTCAGGGCGCCTTTCAACAGCCTTTGAGCGATCAGCTGGACCAGGATTTGCGATCCGCCGACAGCTCTGCCGGCAAGTCTCGAAAATCCGGGAGCACAGGCCTCATCATTGGTCTTGTGGTTCTGCTTCTGGCCTGCGGCTTGGGCGCAGTTTATTTCTTCCAGCCGGGCCTGCTCGGACTTGCGCCTTCGGTGCCCGATGCCCCCGCGACCCAGGAAACTGTCGCACGGGAAGGCGCGGCCCAGATCGCCCTTGAAAACGTGCGCCAGTACTTTGTCCCCAACGAAAAGGAAGGCCAGCTCTTCATTATTGAAGGCAAGGCTGTGAACCGTTTCCCCGAGGCGCGCGAACTGATCCGCATCAAGGCCGCCCTCTTTGACCGGCAGGGAACCGAAGTCGCTACGCAGGAATTCATGTGCGGCAATGTTGTCTCCCTCTATCAGCTTCAGGTTTCGACCAGGGCGGACATCGAGAATGCCCTCACCGCCAAGGTCGGCATACTGACCAACAATACCAACATTCAGCCCGGGGCGTCCGTGCCGTTCATGGCCGTGTTCTTCCAGACCCCGGACTCTGTCGAGGAATTCGGGCTGGAAGTGATCCAGTCCAGCGTCCCGCAACAATAGCACAACTTCTGACCCACGAAAGGCAGGCGCAAGTCTGCCTTTTTTATTCCCTCATGAAAACAAAGAGCGCTTACGTGTGTACGGCCTGCAAGGCTGTCAGCCCCCGCTGGCAGGGGCAGTGTCCCAAATGCCTGGCCTGGAACACCCTTGAGCCGGCACTGCAACATTCCGGCCCGTCCAGGGACATGCCGCTGAACCGTCCCGTCGACCTGCGCGAGCTGCCGACGCTTCTTGAAGACCGGATCAGCTCTCAGCTGTCCGGGCTTGACGGAATACTCGGCAGCGGGTTCGTGCCCGGAGGCGTCATCCTGCTCGGCGGGGAGCCGGGCATCGGCAAATCCACGTTGCTCCTGCAGGTGGGAGCATCCATCGAGCGTTCCGGCAAGGGCGTCATCTATGTTTCCGGTGAAGAATCCCTGTCCCAGATCCGTAGTCGGGCCGAGCGCCTGGGCATGCTGGGGGACCGGCTGACCGCGCTTGCGACCAATCAGGTGGACGATATCCTGGCCTGCATGGAGGACAGCCCTGCGCTCATTGTCGTGGATTCGGTGCAGACCATGATTTCATCCAGGGTCGAGGGTCTGCCCGGTTCCGTCAGCCAGGTCCGGGCCGTGGCCACGGCCCTGACCGAGCGGGCCAAGCAGACCGGAGTCACGGTCATCCTGGTCGGGCACGTGACCAAGGACGGGCAGATCGCAGGCCCCAAGCTGCTGGAGCACATGGTCGACACGGTCCTGTACCTTGAAGGGGACAAGGAACACCTTTTCCGCATCCTGCGCGTGGTCAAGAACCGCTTCGGTCCATCCAACGAGATCCTGCTTTTCGAGATGCGGGAAAAGGGCATGAGCGTCATCGAGGACCCCTCGACCTTCTTTCTGCAGGCCCGCGACACCGCGCTCTCGGGCACGGCCCTGGTCATGTCCATGGAGTCCCAGCGGCCCTTTGTGGTCGAGGTCCAGGCGCTGGTCACGCGCACCTTTCTGGCCTTTCCCCGGCGTACGGCCCTGGGCTTTGACGCCAACCGCCTGCACCTTCTGATCGCGGTCATGGAGAAACGGCTGCAGATCAGCCTGGGGCAGGTCGATGTTTACGCCAAGGTCGGCGGCGGCTTGCGCATGAAGGATCCCGGGCTTGATCTGGGCATTGTCGCGGCCATATTGTCATCCTTTTACGACCGCTCCCTGCCCGAGGGCGCCGTGTTCTGGGGTGAGGTGGACCTGAACGGGCAGATCAGGCCGGTTACGGGGCATGAAGTGAGGCTGCGCCAGGCGGCGAACCTCGGTTACGCGCCCATGGTCCACCCCAAGACCGGAGCCGGTGGCAAGGGATGGTCGAGGATTGGGGATGTGCAGAAGATGCTGTTCGGGCAGCCGGGGAAGGAATGATGGGTTGAGGTGGGGCGGTCGCGTTCCGGTTTGAGCCGGGCGAGGGCCGCCGAAACTCCTTCGCGGGCCTCGTAATGCCCAGTCGTTGCGTGCCGACCCGAAAAGCCGGCGCAAGACGAACGGCAACGATTGGACAAACGATGCCTGACTCAGTCAAACAGTCGGCGCCCCTCGCCCGGCTCAAACCGGAACGCTCGAATCGCCTCATTGCGAGTGCAGCCGAGCAATCCGTGCATTTCATGCAGTTTAGTCCTGCAATCCACGTTCACTTTCCCATCCCACTGCATTGCAACTTAAATGTGCTGTTGAATCAGTTTTCCTGCGCCGCGCAGCCTTCGAGCGCCGCGATATCGGGAATGCAGATGACGCCGCGGCCTTTGAGCTGGATGACGCCTTCCTTGGCCAGGGCGTTGAGCAGGGATGAGACTGTCTGGCGGGATGAGCCGATGATGGTCGCCATCTGCTCCGTATTGAGGCCCAGGGAGACCATGCCGCCGTCTTCGCACTGGCCGCAGTGGCGGCATTCCCGGCAGCGGGGCAGGCGTCTGGCCTCGTAGACCAGAAATTCGATGAGCCGGTTGCGCACGTCCTTGAAGGCAAGGGTATCGATGACCGAGATGGCGTGGGACAGAAGGTCGCCCAGCACGTGGATCATGGCGGAGTTGAAGCTGGGCATGGAGCCAAGATAGCGGCGGACTTCGGAAACGCTGGCGATGAGGATTTCAAGGTCGTCCAGAGCCTGGACGTAGGCTCTGGTGTGGGTCGCGTAAACATCGCCGGCATCGAGCATGGCCATGGTGAATTCCTTGTCGCGGTAGGCAAGGTACACGCGGGCCCGCCCGGAGGTCACGATGAAGATCTGGTCCCCGGCCTTGGGCTCGAAGACCAAGGCTCCCCGGACAAACTTCCGGGAGCTGAAGAGCTTGCGGACGGGAGCCATCTCCGGGCGATGGAGGTCTTGCAGCAGCGTGATTTCGGTCAGGCGCATGGGCAGCTCCGGCTTGTGATCCGTGGAAGAAAGGGACTCCGGGCGAAGGAATCGGCCTGGATGCCCCCCCGCTTTTGCGGATTCATGCTGGTTTGCGGGCCATGTGTCCAGCGTCTCGGCGTGAGGCCGCAGGCAACTTTCAGGAATTTCGAGTCATTGCTGCGAGCAACCGGGCGCATACGGCATCGACCACAGGGCCGTCGGCCAGATTCAGGACGCTGGCCTGGATCAGTTGCCGGTCGACCAGGCTCGGCAGGATCGGCAGATGCACCACGTTTTCGGGCAGTCCCGCCATTGCGGGCAGTTCGGGTTCGCCGACGCCCCGATTGATTGCCAGCACCTGTCGCGAAAGTCCCAGTTCTTCGGCCAGTGCGCCTACCCTGGCCGCCGTTTCCAGCGACCGGCGGCTTGGTTCGCTGACCACCACCAGGGCATCGACCCCGGCCACTGTGCCCCGTCCCAGATGTTCCACCCCGGCTTCCAGATCAACCAGTACGTAGTTTTCTTCCCGCAGTACCAGATGGGCCAGCACGGACTTGAGCAGGGCGTTGGCCGCGCAGGCGCAACCGTCCCCGGCCCCGGTGATGGAGCCCATGGTCAGCAGCCGCTTGCGACCCGGGCGCGGGCCTCCGTCGTTCTGCACCGGCAGCTCGACGCTGAGTTCTTCGGGCAGGTCGGACACGTCTGGATTGAGGCTCAGGTAGCCGCTGCCGATGCGTTCGCGGACCAGATCCTCGCGCGCATAGAGGGGCACGGGCAGCTCTGCGGCCTCAAGTCCGCTGGCCTGGCCCAGACTGAGCGCCGTGTCCGCGTCCACCAGCAGCACGTCGTGCCCCTGCCGTGCCAGATAATCCCCCAGCCAGGCGCACAGTGTGGTCTTGCCCACGCCGCCCTTGCCCGCGAATGCGATCTTCATGCGATGCTCCTTCAGCAGGCCGCTCAAAAACGGCCTGCGAATTTTGAATTCTTTAGGCAGCCAGTTTGGATGGGGGAGCGCAGGCTCCCCTGTTTTTACCCGCTTGAGAGTGGGCGGTACCGGGCTAGGCGGGCCAGCCCAGGGCCAGACGTTTGGCCTTGATGCGTTCATCGATCAGTTCCGCGGCCTGCAAGGGGCCGGGTTCAACGGCAAAGCATGCCCCGAAGACGTCATCCAGGCCTTTTAGCGCCAGGGTCGTGATCATGGAGCTGCCCAGGATGTGCGGCGGCAGGCCGAGGTGGGTGTAGATTCCGCTGGCCACGGCGTAAAGGCCGATGGCTGCCGCCTTTTCAGAGTACCATTCGGGCGCGCTGGCCGCCACTGGCAGATCGCTGATGTCCAGGCCCGCATGGTTGGCCAGCACGGCGCAGATGTGCAGGATGCGCGAGTTGTCCACGCAGCTGCCCACATGCAGCACCGGCGGGATGCCCAGCGCCTGGCAGATTTCCTTAAGGCCTGCCCCGGCCCGCGAGGCCGCTTCCGGCTCCAGAAGTCCGGCCTTGCCCATGGCTACGGTAGCACAGCCAGTGGCTAACACCAGGATGTTGCGTTTGATCAGCTCCTGGGCCAGGTTCACGTGCACATGGTCGTGCTTGAGCTTGGGGTTGTTGCAGCCAACGATGCCGACCACGCCGCGCACCTTTCCGGCCGCCAGGGCTTGAACGAGCGGTTCGGGGGTTCCGCCCAGGGCGCCCAGGATGGCTTCGTTGGAGAAGCCGGAGGTGATGGACATGGGCTTCGACGGAATCTCGACCTTGTCGGGATCGCGGCGCGAGTAGGCTTCAACAGCCATGAGCACTGCTTCGCGGGCTTTCTCGCGGGCGTTTTTGAAGTTGAATTCCATGTGGATGCCGCCGGGGAACTTGGCCTTGTCCGAAGTTGAGACGAATTTGGTATGATAGCAGTTTGCCACGTTCACGAGGCTCGGCATGATGCACTGGTAGTCCACGATGACCATCTCCACCGCGCCGGTCACGATGGCGAGCTCGGTCATGAGATGGTTGCCGGCCATGGGCACGCCCTGGCGCATGAGCAGCTCGTTGCCCGTACAGCACAGTCCCGCGATGTTGATGCCCTGGGCTCCGACCTCTTTGGCTTTGGCCAGGATTTCGGGCTCGCGGGCCGCTGCCAGGATCATCTCGGACACGATGGGGCTGTGGCCGTGGACCAGGATGTTGACCTGGTCCTCCTTGAGGACACCCAGGTTGACCAGGGATTTGACGGGTTTGGGCGTGCCGAAGATGATGTCCGAGATTTCGGTGGCGATCATGGATCCGCCCCAGCCGTCGGCTAGCGCCACGCGGCTGGCGTGCAGGCAGATGGAGACCGGGTCGCAATCCACTCCCATGTGCGTGCGGTGGAGCATCTCCACGCAGTCGCGGTCGATGCCGCGCGGGGTGCAACCGAAACGTTTCCAGACGTCTTTGCGTTTCTGGGGTGCGCGGCTGCTGAAGGCCACGTTGTGGGAGCGGCAGCCGTAATCCTCGAAGAACAGATTCGCCAGAGCCTTGGCCTGTTCGCGCACCGTCAGCCCCTGGGTCTCAATGCCCAGTTCCTTGCAGATGCGTTCAAGCTTGGCCTCGTCGCGGATGCCGTAGTCGGTGGTCTGCCCCTCGCCGATGGCCGCCAGCGTCTCCAGCAGATCGCGGCCATGGTCCGAGTGCGCTGCGGCCCCGGCGGCCACGAAGCGCCCGAAGTTGCGGGCCACGGTCAGGTCGCCGTCGGCGCCGCACACGCCGAGCATTTTCTTCGGCCCCTTGGGATTGATGCGGCAGGGGCCCATGACGCATTTGCTGCAGGTCAGGCCCTGTTCGCAGAAGGTGCAGTGGGGGGTCTGGTCTTTGAGCCGGTCCCAGACGAGATTCACTCCCTCGCGTCCAGCCTTGGCGATCATTTTCTGGGCGTCTTCCCAGGGGCTCAAATCCTGGATTTCTCTTTCCTTGGCCATGCACGTCCTCCTTTTGGTTTCGCGGCCTATCGCCGGACTTTGGGATGATGAATACGTCACGCCGCCCATTGGCGGTCCATTTGGACTGTTCTAGACCATTGCACGTTTTTCTGTCTGTCGCCTAGCTGACAGAGGGGGGATATTTTCGGATTTCCCGTCCTTGGCTTTGACGGTCAAATTCATTACGCTCCCCCGCCATGACAACCCCAGCTGCCTCCTCGCATCCTTGTCCGGATCTTTGTGCGGATTCTCCCATTTTGGCCCCGCGCGTCAGGACCCGCTCCCTCTTCGTGGGCGGCGTGGGTATCGGCGGTGGCAATCCCGTGCGCGTGCAGTCCATGACCAATACGGACACCCGCGACGTGGACGCGACCCTGGCCCAGATTGCGGCCCTGGCCTCCGCCGGCTGCGAGATCGTGCGCCTGGCCGTGCTGGACCTTGAAGCATCCCTGGCCCTCAAAAGCATCTGCGCCGCAACGCCCGTTCCGCTCATCGCCGACATTCACTTCGATTCCCGCCTGGCCGTGCAGGCCGTGGAAGCGGGCGTGAAGGGCCTGCGCATCAATCCCGGCAACATCGGCGGGCCGGACAAGGTCGACCGCGTGGTGCATGCGGCCCGGGCGGCCGGAGTGCCCATCCGCATCGGCGTGAACAGCGGTTCCGTGGACAAGGGCCTGCTGCAAAAATACGGCGGTCCTACTCCGGCGGCCATGGTCGAGAGCGCGCTTGAGCATGTGCGTCTGCTTGAAGAGAGAGGATTCGACGCTATCAAGATTTCGCTCAAATCATCAAGTGTGCTCGGCACGGTCGCCGCCTATCGTCTCATGGCGAAAACCGTGGACTATCCGCTGCACATCGGCGTGACCGAGGCCGGGACGGCCATGCGCGGGGCGGTCAAGTCCTCGGTGGGTCTCGGCATCCTGCTGGCCGAGGGCATCGGCGACACGCTCAGGGTTTCGCTGACCGCTGATCCTGTCGAGGAAATGCTCGTGGCCTGGGAGATCCTGCGCGCCCTCGGGCTTCGGTCCAGAGGTCCGGAGATCGTGTCCTGCCCGACCTGCGGTCGAACCGAGATCGGTCTCATCGAGCTGGCCAACGCCGTGGAAGACAGGCTGCGCGGAGTGGAAGAGGTTTTTACCGTGGCGGTCATGGGCTGCGTGGTCAACGGCCCCGGCGAAGCGCGGGAAGCGGACATCGGCGTGGCCGGCGGACGGGACTCGGGGCTCATCTTCCGCAAGGGCGAGGTCGTGCGCAAGGTGAAGGGCCGCGCGGAGCTGCTGCCTGCCTTCATGGAGGAGCTGGAGAAATTTCTGGAAGAGCGGCGGGGCATTGCATGAAAGCGTGCCTGCCGATGCCCGCTTATGAAAATGCCTGCCGAACGGAGGAGAGACATGCCTGGTAAGGATTTTCAGGACCGCGCCGCGGGGGCAATCATGGGGGCCTTCATCGGGGACGCCCTGGCCCTTGGACCCCATTGGTACTACGATCTGGATGACCTGCGTCGCGATTACGGCGACTGGATCACCGGCTACACAGATCCGAAACCCGGCCGCTATCATGACGGCTTGCGGGCCGGGCAGCAGTCCCAGGCGGGGTTCATCCTCGAACTGACCCTGGCCTCATTGGTGGAGCGCGGCGGCCATGACGTCGAGGATTTTTGCCAGCGCATGGACCATGAGCTGTTTCCCCTGCTCGACGGGACGCCCGTGAGCGGACCTGGGAGCTACACCAGTCAGTCCATCCGCGAAGCCTGGAGGCGGCGCGTAAAGCAAAAACTGCCATGGGGGCAGACCGCAGGACAGGCCGACACCACCGAGGCCATCGAGCGCACCCTGGCCATTGCGGTGCGCTACGCAAAGGATCCTGCGCAGCTTGCCACGGCCGTGGCCGACAACGCTGCCCTGACTCAGGACGACGACCTCGTTCTGTCCCTGACCGTGGCCTACTGCGCCGTGCTCGGGCAACTGGTGCAGGGGCATCCGCTGGACGCGCTAATTTCGGACCGGCTCATGAAGCTGGTCAAGACCGGGGACCTGCCGTTTCACGCCGTGACCCGCGAGAACCTTCAGCCGCCAAGGCCGGGGGATCCCGATCCGCCGCGCGCCGGTCGTTTCGCGTCTCCGGATGCGCTCTTGTCCCCAGCTTACATGGCCGCTGCGGCTGCGGACCCTGACGTGCGCATCGAACCGGCCTGGAAGGTCTCCCTGGTCTATGGCATGCCCTGCGCCATCTACCATCAACTGCCCGCGGCGTACTATCTGGCGGCACGTTTTCGTGACGATTTTGAATCCGCTGTGCTCCACGCGGTGAACGGCGGCGGACAGAATCAGGCCAGGGCCATCCTGACCGGAGCCCTGGTCGGGGCCCAGACGGGACTTTCCGGCATTCCCTGGCGCTTCACGGACGGCCTTGCGCGAGGCACCGATCTGCTGGAACTGGCGGAGAGGCTTGCGGAGCAGGCGGAAGGGGAGTTGAAGGCGTGACTTTCGCCGACTATGATGCTGCGCTTTGAGGCACTGTGGTCTGTTTTATTTGAGGGTACTGCGTTTCAACTTGTGCAGCAGCCCGCTGCACGTTCCGTCGGGCAGAATCGGGCCTGCAGTACTCCGGCAAATCTAAATTTAATTTAACTAATTTATTTACTTAGATATATTATCGAGGAGACATTTCATGCTGTTCAGCAAATTCTACGTGCCCACCCTGAAGGAAACCCCGGCCGAGGCCGAGGTCATAAGCCACAAGCTTCTGCTGCGCGCGGGCATGATCCGCAAGCTGACCAGCGGCATCTACACCTACATGCCGCTGGGCCTTCGCGCCATCAACAAGGTCGCAAGCATCGTGCGCGAGGAGATGAACCGGGCCGGGGCCCAGGAGATCTCCATGCCCATGGTCCAGCCTGCCGACCTGTGGCAGGAGAGCGGGCGCTGGGATTTCTACGGCAAGGAGCTCCTGCGCCTCAAAGACCGTAACGGCCGCGACTATTGTCTCGGACCCACCCACGAGGAGGTCATCACCGATCTTGTTCGCGGCGAGGTCCGGTCCTATCGCCAGCTGCCCATCAATCTGTACCAGATCCAGACCAAGTTCCGCGACGAAATCCGGCCCCGCTTCGGACTCATGCGCGGCCGCGAATTTATCATGAAGGACGCCTACTCCTTCGACAAGGACGACGAGGGCGTGAACGCAAGCTACCAGGCCATGTACGACGCCTACGAGCGCGTCTTCACCCGCCTGGGCCTTGAATTTCGCGCCGTAAGCGCCGACTCGGGCGCCATCGGCGGCAGTTTTTCCCATGAGTTCATGGTCCTGGCCGACACGGGCGAGGACACCCTGGCCGTTTGCACGTCCTGTTCCTACGCGGCCAACCTGGAGAAGGCGGAGACGAAACCTCTGCCCATGTGCACGCAGACCTGCGCCGCGCATGAGCAGGTGGCCACTCCGGGCAAGCACACGGTGGAAGACGTGGCCGGGTTCCTGGCCGTGGGCACGACCCAGGTCATGAAGACCCTGCTTTTTGATGTGGACGGCAAATCCGTGGCCGTGCTCCTGAGAGGCGACCGCGAAGTCAACGACGTGAAACTCAAGAACCTGCTCGGCGCGACCAACGTCGAACTGGCCACCCCGGAGCAGGTTGTGGCCTGGACCGGCGCGCCCGTGGGTTTCGCCGGACCGGTGGGCCTGAAGGTCGACGCCATCTACGCGGACCATGAAATCGCGGCGGGCACGGATTTTGTCTGCGGCGCCAACGCCGCCGACGCGCACCTCGTTCACGTCGACCCGCGCCGCGACATCACCCTGTCCACCGACGCCGCGCCCACGGGCTACGCGGACCTGCGCTCCATCACCCTGGACGATCCCTGTCCGGCCTGCGGCGGCCCCATAATCATGCCCAAGGGCATCGAGGTCGGCCATGTCTTCAAGCTCGGCACCAAGTATTCCAAGGCCATGAACGCGACCTTTCTGGACGAGAACGGCAAGGAACAGGTACTCATCATGGGCTGCTACGGCATCGGCGTGAGCCGCGTGGTGGCTGCATGCATCGAGCAGAACAACGACGCCCACGGCATGATCTTTCCGCCGTCCATCGCCCCCTTCGAGGTCACCCTCCTTGCCATGTCCACCAAGGACGAAAAGGTCATGACCCAGTGCCGCGAAATCCATGACTGGCTTGAGGGCCAGGGCATCGACACCCTGTTCGACGACCGCGACGAACGACCCGGCGTCAAGTTCAACGAAGCGGACCTGCTCGGTTCCCCCATGCAGATCGTCATCGGCGGCAAGGGCCTGGAAAAGGGCGTGCTCGAGGCCAAGAACCGCAAGACGGGCGAAAAGCGTGAACTGCCCGTGGCCGACTGGCAGAATGCGGTTCTGGAATGGCGCAAGGAAGTGATGAAGGAATGGGGTTTGGCATAACCTGCCGCCGGAACGTGCCGGACTGATGCGACGATGTCGCGACATTCCGGCCCAACCGATATCATCGCAACATGCACATATTCTCCGTCCGAACCCTGACCCAAGCCATCAAGGATGTCCTCGAAGGCGAATTCCCGTTCGTCTGGGTGCGGGGGCAGGTTTCGAACCTTTCCCGGCCGCCGTCCGGGCATGTGTATTTTTCCTTGAAGGACGATGACGCAACCTTGAGCGTGGTCTGGTTCAAGGGGGCGCAGCCCAAGGGGGCCGCCGGTGGTGGCGAGCGGGTCAATCCCGTCACTGGCGAGGTTGAGAGCGGGGAGCCTTTTCAGCTTTGCGATGGGCAGGAAGTGCTCGTGGCCGGGCGCATGAATGTGTATCCGCCGCGCGGGGCCTATCAGCTGGTGGCGGAGCTTGTGCAGGGCCAGGGGCTGGGCGAGCTGGCCGTGGCCTTTGAGGCCATGAAGGCCAAGCTCTCCGCCAAGGGGTATTTCGATCCGGACCGCAAGATGACGCCGCCGCGCAATCCCCGCCGGGTCGCCGTGGTCACCGCGCCCCAGGGCGCGGCCCTGCAGGATTTTTTGCGCATTGCAGGTGACCGGGGCTATGGCGCCACCATCCGGGTGTACCCGAGCCTGGTGCAGGGCGACAGCGCTTCGGCCCAGATTTCCGCCGCCCTGGACCGCGCCGACCGCGACGGCTGGGCCGATGTCATCGTGCTCATTCGCGGCGGCGGGTCCCTTGAAGATCTGTGGGCCTTCAACACCGAGCCCGTGGCCGAGGCCATCTTCCGCTCCCGCCTGCCCGTGGTCTGCGGGGTCGGGCACGAGGTGGACACGACCATCGCGGACCTGGTGGCGGACCAGCGCGCGGCCACGCCTTCCCACGCGGCGCAGCTTTTGTGGACCGAGCGCGGGGTGCTGCGTCAGCAGGCCGACGAGATTTTCCTGGCCCTGGCCCGCGGCATGGAGCGTTTGCTGGAAGCGCGGGAGCGGAGCCTGCAACAGCAGGTGCAAGGACTGAACTGGCATTCTCCGGCTCGTCGCATCGAGCGCTGGGGCTTTGAGCTGGAGCGGCTTGGGGACCGTCTGCGCCAGGCCGCAAGGACGCAGCTCGACAGCCGCGCCACGGCCCTGGCGCGTCTGGAGGATCGCATGCACCGCTCCCTGGGCCCGGCCGCGATGCTGTCCCTGCGTTCCGACCTGGATCGGACCGAATCAGCCTTGGAGCAGGCCGGAGCCCGCTTTGTGCGCGTCCGTCTGGAGGCCCTGCGTGGGCTCGAAGGCCGTCTCGCCGCCCTGGACCCTGCGGCTCCGCTGGCGCGAGGCTACGCTTTGGTCCGGGGCTCAGCCGGTTTCGTGCGTTCGCGGGAGGATGTGCGGGCGGGGGATGAAATCCGTGTACAGGTCGCGGACGGAGAATTTTCAGCGGAGGTGCTGCCATGATGTTGCGACGTTTCCTTTTTTTCATACTGTTGGCCACGGCCCTTCTCGCCACGCCCGGCAGCGGTCTTTTCGCCGCGCAATTGCGCCTGGAATGCCCAGAGGTTGTCGGCATCGGCCTGCCCTTCGTGGTCAGGGTCGAATCCGACGAGCCTCTGGACAGGCTTCGCGTGGAGTGGGCCGGGAAGAAGCTTGATGTGCCCGGGGCCGGAAAAACGGCTGTCGAATTTCTGCTCGGCACGGACGTGCTCAAATCCAGGCCCGGCACAGAGACCCTGCGCATCCTCAAGCTGGGCCTTAGCCCCCTGGCCGTGCAGACCTCGATTCTGGTCGAGAATCGTGAATTTCCCGAACAGCGCCTGACGGTACCGACGGAAATGGCCAGTCCGCCGGCGGCGGTGCAGGAGCGCATCGCGCGGGAAAATGCCGAGGTGCGTGCTGTGCTCGACACGGTAACGCCCGACAACCATCTGGTCCTCCCGCTCATGCGCCCCGTTCCGGGCGAGGCCAGCAGCGCTTATGGCCTGAAGCGTTTCTTCAACGATCTGGAGCGCAATCCCCACCGCGGGCTCGACCTGCGGGCTGCGCTTAAAGATCCGGTCAGGGCCGCTGCTCCCGGGCGGATCGTGCTCGTTGCCGATCACTATTATGGTGGGCGTTCGGTTTTTCTTGATCACGGCCTGGGCGTTTTCACCGTCTACATGCATCTGGACGAATTCAAGGTCAGGCAGGGGGACATGGTCGAGGCCGGGGAGATCCTCGGACTTGCGGGCCAGACCGGCCGGGTCACTGGCCCGCATCTGCACCTTGGCCTTTATGTGCTCGATCTGGCGATGGACCCGGCGGCTCTCTTTTTCGCAAATTCTGTCCAATAAAAAAGGCGCGACATGGCAAAGACACAGCAAACTTTCGAAAAGCGGCTTGAGCGGGTCAAGGAGATCACGGCGCTGCTTGAAGGAGGCGACCTGCCTCTGGAGCAGGGCGTGAAACTCTTTCAGGAGGGCGTGCGGCTCTCCAGGGAATGCGGCGCGGAACTCGAGCAGGCCCGCGTCATTGTGGAGAGCGCCGGCCAGGAATCCTCGGCGCAATCCGATGCTTCGGGAGATGACGCATGAACCCGCAGGAAATGAAGGCCGAACTCGGGGCTCTTGGCGCGTTGGTGGAAGCCCGGCTGGCCACGATTTTCGGTGACGGCCTAACTCCCGGGTTGCTGGCCGCCTCCATGGACTATTCGCTCATGGCCGGGGGTAAAAGGCTGCGTCCGGTGCTCTGCCTGGCCTGGGCGGAACTGGTCGGAGGCCGTGCGGACCAGGTGCTTGATTTCGCCTGCGCCATCGAGTGCATCCACACCTACTCCCTTATTCACGACGATCTGCCGGCCATGGATGACGACGACCTGCGCCGGGGCAAGCCCTCCAACCACAAAAAATTCGACGAAGCCACGGCCATTTTGGCCGGGGATGGCCTGTTGACCGAGGCCTTCACCCTGGCCTCGTCTGTTGCACTGCAACCGGACCGGATTCTGAAGGCCATTTTTCACCTCTCGACTGCTGCCGGTCCACGTGGCATGGTCGGCGGCCAGGTTTTGGACATGGGCCTGACCGGCAAGTCCGCAAGCCTTTCGCAACTGCGCGAGATGCATGCCAAAAAGACCGGAGCGCTGATCGAGTCTTCCTGTGTCACGGGCTGCATTCTCGGAGGCGGCGGCGACCCCGAGCAGGCCCTTGCCTCGGAATACGGCCGGGCCATCGGGCTGGCCTTTCAGGTCACGGACGACATTCTGGACGTGGTCGGGGACGAAGCTGCCCTCGGCAAGCCCGTGGGTAGCGACGAAGCCCAGGGCAAATCGACCTATCCGGCCCTGCTCGGCATAGACCAGAGCCGGGTTCTGGCCAGGCAGAGCGTGGATCAGGCCTTGGCGGCGCTGTCGGAATTTTCGCACCCGCGCGCGGATTTTCTGCGGGCCGTGGCCCTCTATATTCTGGATCGAACGCATTAGGAGCATCAATGACTGAGCAGACCCTGCAGGAACTTTTTCCCACTCTGGCCGCCATAAAGAGTCCCGGCGATGTGCAGACCCTGGATGAAAAGGAACTGACCAGGCTTGGCGAAGAGATTCGCCGCATGATCATTCAGACCGTGTCCGCCACGGGCGGGCATCTTGCCCCATCCCTTGGCGTGGTTGAACTGACCATGGCGCTCCTGCGCGTCTTCAACCCCGCCCGCGACCGCATAATCTGGGACGTGGGCCACCAGGCCTATGCCTACAAGCTTCTGACCGGCCGCCTGCAACGCTTCCACACCCTGCGCCAGCTGGACGGCATCAGCGGTTTTCCCCGCACCTGCGAGAGCCCCTACGACCACTTCGGCGTGGGCCATTCCTCGACCTCCATCTCCGCCGCCTTGGGCATGGCCGCAGCTCGCGACCTGGCCCATCAGGACCACAAGGTCGTGGCCGTCATCGGCGACGGCTCCATGACCGCCGGGCTCGCTTACGAGGGCCTCAACCAGGCCGGTGGGCTGGGCAAGAACATGGTCGTGGTTTTGAACGACAACGAGATGTCCATATCGCGCAACGTCGGGGCGCTGTCGTCATTCCTCAGCCGTAAGCTGTCCAAACGCTGGGTGCAGCGCTTCAAGAAGGAAGCGGAAAACATCATGCGCCAGATTCCCAGGATCGGTGACGATCTGGCCGAATACGCCCGGCGCAGCGAAGATTCCCTGAAGAGCTTCTTCACTCCCGGCATGCTGTTCGAGGCCTTCCGCTTCACCTACATCGGCCCCCTGCAGGGCCACGACATGCGCATGCTGACCAACGTGTTTCAGCAGACCAGGGAACTTGAAGGGCCGATTCTGGTGCATGTCCTGACCAAGAAGGGCAAGGGCTACGAGCCGGCCGAAACCAATCCGACCTTTTACCACGGGGTGGGCTGTTTCGAGCCCGAGACCGGCGCGGCCCGAAAGTTTGGCGCCTGCTCGATGCCCAGCTACACTGAAGTTTTCGGCTCCACGCTCTGCAAACTGGCCGAGAAGGACGAACGCATCGTGGCCATCACCGCCGCCATGCCCGAAGGCACCGGCGTGAGCTGCTTTGCGGATACGTATCCGGAACGTTTTTTCGACGTCGGCATCTGCGAGCAGCATGCCGTGACCTTTGCCGCCGGGCTTGCCTCGCAGGGCATGAAACCCGTGGTCGCCATCTATTCGACCTTCATGCAGCGCTCCTATGATCAGATCGTGCACGACGTCTGCCTGCAGAACCTGAACGTGACCCTCTGTCTTGATCGGGGTGGTCTGGTGGGGGAAGACGGGGCCACGCATCACGGCGTTTTCGACCTGTCCTTTCTGCGCCACATTCCAAATCTGGTGCTCATGGCCCCGTGCAACGAACCCGAACTGCAGAACATGCTGGCCACGGCCCTGGCTTTTGATGGGCCCGTGGCGCTGAGATATCCGCGCGGAGTGGGCGAGGGCGCGCCATTGACGGACACGCCCCGAATCCTGCCTATCGGCCAGGGGGAGCTGCTGCGCGAGGGTACGGATGGAGTCATCGTGGCGCTCGGCAGCCGGGTGAGTCCTGCGCTGGAAGCGGCGCGGATGCTGAGCGAGGAGACAGGCAAGGAAGTGGCCGTGTTCAACGCTCGCTTCGTCAAGCCGTTGCCCGAAGCTCAACTGCTGGCCTTGGCCAGGTCGCAACCCTTCATGCTCCTGGTCGAGGAGAACGCCTTGCCCGGTGGTTTCGGTTCCGCCGTGCTGGAACTGCTCGCCGATCACGACGCACTTTCGAGCTTGCGCGTGATGCGTCTGGGCGTCCCCGACCGTTTTGTCGAACACGGCAGCCAGAAGGAACTGCGGGCCAGGCTCGGCATCAACCGGGACGGTATGCTGAGCGCGTTGCGGGCGCTGGTGCGCTGATTTTCAGTATCTTTTACCGTCCGCCAAGACGTCAAAAAGCCCGATACGACCGGGCTTTTTGACGTCTTGGCGGACGGTTTTTTTTCGGGAGCGCGCCTGTTTGGCTATTTCTTGATCACCATGACCGAACATGGCGCATGCGAAACAACCTTGCTCGAGACGCTGCCGATGAGGAACCGCTCGACCGCTCCTGCGCCTTTGTTGCCGATGACGATGAGGTCGATTCCGTTCTTTTCGGCATATTCGACGATGGCGTCCGCCGGAGACGGGCTCTCCTGCACAACGACGTTCACCTTGGCGTCGGCGGCCTTGGCTTGGTCCTTGATGCGCTGCACGGTTTCCTGGACGCCTTGGCGAATCCTTTCCTGAAACTCGCCTGAAATTTCTCCGAGATACAGGTTGTTGAAGGGCGCAGTGGAAATGGTCAGGGTCGTGAGTTCCGCATTTTCCTTGGCCGCAGTTTCCATTGCCTTCTTGAGCACCAGAGACGCGTAGGTCGATTGATCGAGAGCCGCCAGAATTTTCATTCTTTCATCCTCCATTAAAACGGGTTTCTTTTGTCCTCCATGCAAGGCTAAATCACATCGTCTGTGTCAAACGGGGTAATGTGGGATTGTCGCAGATTGAGCTGTCGAGAACTGAGCAGTCGATGTTTGGTTAAAACATAACTCTCCCGGCGTTCTTTGGCAACGTTTGGCCGAAAATGAACCACTTCGGACCGATTGTTCAGGAAATCAGCAGGCTGGGATGCATCAAGGCAGGGGTAGAGTCGAGCAGGCCCGGTTTTGCCGGGCCTGCTCGTTTTCAGATGGGGTGGTTGACGGGATGCTTGATGAAGGTCCCTTCGTGGTATTCCTTGAAGGCCTGATCGAGTTCGGCCTTGGTATTCATGACGATGGGTCCGCGCCAGGCGATGGGTTCATCCAGAGGGCGCCCGCTGATCAGCAGGAAGCGGATGCCTTCAGGACCGGCCTCGACGGCCAGCGAGTCTCCGGACCCGAAGAGGATCAGGTCGCGGTTGGCCACCGCCTGGCCCTCCACTACGCCCGCACCCTCGATGACGTAGATAAAGGCGGTGTGGTCATCGGGCAGGGCGTGCGTGAAACCGATCCCGGAAGGGACGAAGCAGTCCAGATACTGCGGCTGGATCACAATGTCGTCCATGGGGCCATGCACGCCCTCGACATGTCCGGCGATGACCTTGATCAGCGTGCCGTCGGCCAGGGGCATCTGGGGTATCTGTGCGGCGGTCAGCCCACGGTAGCGCGGAGCCATCATTTTCTCGGCAGCGGGCAGATTGGCCCAGAGCTGAAAACCATGCATGGAGCCGTCCGAGTCCCCTTTAGGCATCTCCTGATGGACAATGCCGGAGCCCGCGGTCATCCATTGCACGTCGCCGCTGGAGATGACGCCCGTGTTGCCCATGCTGTCGCCGTGCTCGACATCTCCCTTGATGACATAGGTGATGGTCTCAATGCCCCGGTGCGGATGCCAGGGGAAACCGCGTTTGAAATCCTCCGGCCTGTCGGACCTGAAGTCGTCGAACATGAGGAAGGGGTCGAAATCGGGGGCTTCGTTATAGCCGAAAATCCGTCGCAGTTTCACACCCGCCCCTTCGGTTACGGGTTCGCCCTTGTAAATGGCCTTGATCGCTCGTCGCATGATCGCTCCTGGTTATGGCGCGTCCGCTTGCGGCGCCGGTTCGCGAAATGAGCGCCTGGGGTTTGCGGCGCTTGGTGGGGCGGTTCGTCCGGGTTGCCAGGGAAATCAGTTTCTGCGCGATCCCGGAACCTGGAATATTTTTAGTTCGGTCTTGTCCGGATGCTTGGTGACCAGATGTTTATGTCGGTTCAGAGCCCTTTCGGTCAACAGCAGCATGATGGCGGGCAGATCGGATTCCTCATGCATCCTGTTGAAATCGTCATCATCTCGCAATCTGTGGCTGACCTGGTATCCCTGTTTTTCATCAGGATCGAGCACCACGTCCCCGGGCTCGATTTTGACCTGATCCCCGATCGCCCTGGTCAGAAAATCAAGGATCGTCCTTTCATAGAATTTCTTCACGTCTTCCGTTGACTCGGCCGCGTCGATCTGGCTTCGAAAATGCGGCTCCACCTCACGCTGTTGCGCTTTGAAAGACAATTGTCGTGTCATGCCGACCTCCATGAATAAAAAGTGAAAGAATGAAAAAACGCCTGCAACCAAGCTTGTGCAAAGGGGAGGAGAAAAGGAGGGCGAAGGAAAGGGGGCTGCACGTGGGGATGCAATCAAAATTTGCTGGTTGATGAAACCATAGCGTGCAGGCCAATATTTGGCAATGCCGGGGCTAAATTTGTTGTAAGCTCTGAACTTTCGGCAGGTTAGGACGCCTGGTCCGCGAAGATTCATCCGCGGATCAGGCAGTATGGTGTGATTTGGATTTCAGCTTGAAAAGCCCGAGCAGGACGCGGACGTTTTTGGGCCTTTTTGGCGCTATTGCCTCGGGTCGCGCAGATTCGCCCAAGAGCCCGGGCGGGTCGAGCGAACGGGGTTGATGTCCAGTCCTCCTCGCCGGGTGAAGCGCGCGCTGACCTCCAGTTCCTGCGCGCCGCAGTGACGGTGGATGTCGGCGTGAATCTTTTCCACACAGGCTTCGTGGAAGCCCTGATGCTCCCGGTAGGAGACCAGATAGCGCAGCAGACCTTCGTGCAGGATGCGAGGACCGGCGTAAGTGATGCGCAGTGTGGCCCAGTCGGGCTGGCCGGTCACCGGGCAGCAGGAACGGAACAGCCGGGTGAAGAGAGTTTCGCGTGCGGGGTCGGATGCGGTCCCGAGCAGGGTAGCATCCGGCTCATAGGTGAAGCCCGTGATGTCCAGCCCGTCGATGCATGTTCCTTCGGGTTCGGCCAGTACGCATCGCGAAAACTCTTCGGCGGCGAGGATCTGCACTGTCACGTCCGCCCCGGCGGCCAGCGAGAGGTCTCTCGCCATGGTTTCGCGCAGCTCACCGGCGTTTTCAAGGGCGGTCATGTTGAAGGAGTTGCAATAGAGTTTGAGCGATTTCGATTCGATGAGGCAAGGCGAATTCCAGGGCACCCGCACTTCGGCCATGGCCACCAGCGGCTTGCCCGATGGGTTCAGCCAGGAGAGTTCGAAGATGTTCCAGATATCCTCGCCATGGCCGAAAGTTTCCGCGCCTTCGATCCCGGCTGCCCCGCGTCCGAGGGAGCGGGGAATGGGGCAGAGCTGGGCCGGATCGTAGCGTCGGCTGTAGTCCACCTGCCTGCCAAGTACCATGCGGTTTGAATGGGGCATTTTTTTCTCCCTTATCTCAAGTATCGCGTCGGATCGAGGCCCTGGTCGTGGCGCAGGGCGAACTTTCGTTCATCGCAGGCACCGCAGGTCCCGCAATGCAGTTCCCCGCCCTTGTAGCAGGTCCAGGTCCGGGCGAAATCGACGCCCAGTGTTCGTCCCAGGTCGCCGATTTCACGCTTGTCCATGGCCGAGAAGGGGAACGCCACGCGTACCGCGTCGTCCGTGCCGAGCCGTGCAGCCTCGTCCATGGCTGCGTTGAACTCGGGGCGGCAGTCGGGATAGATGTGATGATCGCCTGAATGTGAGCCGATGAGCACGCGGGAGGCCCCGACGGACTCGGCGTAGCCAACGGCGATGGCAATGAGAATGCCGTTGCGGAACGGGACCACGGTGCTCTTCATCGAGTCCGCATCGTAGGCACCCTCTGGTATGGCCTGGCCCGACTGGAGCAGGGACGAGGCAAACAGTTCATTGATGAATGGCAGCCCGACGATCCTGTGTCCCACGTTCAGGCGCGCGCAGATTTCGCTGGCCATGGGCAGTTCACGCGGGTTGTGCTTGGAGCCGTAGTCGAAACTCAGCGCCGCGACCCGTGCTCCAAGAGAGAGTTCATGGGCCAGAAGGACGGCGGAATCCATGCCGCCGGAAAGGACAATGACGCTATCCATCATACACCCCTCTTGTCGTTGAATGTCAGAATGTGCAGGCGGGGGGAGAAGTTGAAGCCATGGCGCACGCACAACTCCCATACAGGGGCCATGCGTCGCATCTGATCCTGCCTGACGGCTCCAAGGGGCATGAGCCAGACCTTGCTCGCATCGATGCCGTGAGCCACGACAAAGTCGAGCACCGGGGAGATGTCTTCCCCGACCACGAACTTGAAGGCGTCCACCCGGGAAACAGCATCCGGATCGAGCACCGGTGCGTGGAGGGGTTTTGGCGAGCAGACCACAAAGCCGCCGTGGTCCGCCGGGATACCCGCCTTGCCGCTGGTTTCGTATTGCACCTTTCGGCTGGACGCGCCAAGCTCGCACGCCAGACGCTTGAGCCCCGCATCCCACTGCAGGAAGGGCTCGCCGCCGGTGATGACCACAAGCGCATGTGGATGCCGGGCAATTTCGCCTTCGATGGCTTCAACGCTCATGGGGCGTCCGCCGCCGAGAGCTTGCGGGGTGTCGCACCAGTCGCAGAAGGGCGGCACGCAACCGGCCAGGCGGACAAAGACGGCAGGCCTGCCCGCAAATGGCCCTTCGCCTTGCAGAGAGACGAAGATTTCACACACCTCAAGCATGTTCGCCTCCATCCCGGGTCCGGGTCGCCCAGGCTGTCTGGGTTTCGAAAACCGAGACCTGTTGAAGCCGGAAGCGGTCGGACTGAAGGGCGCGGTCCAGGGTCCTGAATATGTGCTCGGCCATGTTTTCGGCCGTGGCGGGCAGGTCCAGGTATTCCGGAAGATCGCTCAGGTCGGCATGATCGTAGCGGTTCAGGATCTCTTTCTGGACAATGTTCTTGAGCTCTCCGAAATGCAGGATCATGCCCGTTTCGTCGGGCCGTCCGGCAAGGCAGACCTGCAGCCGGTAGGTGTGGCCGTGGAGGCGGGCGCAGTTGCCGTAGATACGCAGGTTGTCTGCTTCGGAAAGGTCGCGAAGATGCAGCCGGTGGGCCGCATGAAAGGAGAATTCTTTGGTGATAGTGAGCATGTGAGCCACCTATGGGGCCCGGCAGCTTCGCGCCGGGGGTGAGGGAGAATTTCTAAAGCGGGTTGCCACTTGTCCGCTGCCTTGAATCAGGGCTGCTGAATGAAAACAGGCGGCAAGTCAAGGCATGTGCAGGGAGGGAAATGCTGTTTTCCTGATTTGGAGGCCGGGCAGGTTGCGCGGTGGACCAAAAAAACATAGATAATGGTTATGTCGGATTTCAGCCACATACGTTCAATTTTGCTTTAGCAAATGGATTAATTATGAATAATTCAAGGTTTCGTGGAGTGTTTGCGCTCATTCTATGTGTTTTTTTTGCTTTGCCTGGAATTGCCGCCGCGAATGAGCATCTGCTACCGCCGCTGGAAGCGCAAAAGTTCATTGCAGACAACAGGGACAACCCTAAATTCGTCATTATTGATTTACGGTCGAAAAATGAATTTGATAGTGGGCATATCGAAGGTGCAAGACTTATTCCTTATTATGCAACAAATTTCAAAAGGATCATTTCTCAACTGGAAAGGGATTCAAAAATTCTTTTTTATTGCCAGAAAGGCAGGCAAAGCCCTCTCGCAAGGCGGGATTTGGAAAAATTGAGATTTACAGATATGTACATTCTGGATGGTGGATTTGATGAATGGCTCAATGCAGGGCTGCCAATAGAGTATACTGAGTTTTAAAATTTTGTAGATAAAAGTGGGCCTGTCAGAAATGCGTATGGTAAAAGAGATGTTGGCGGCACGCGGTCCGGCGTCGCCATGGCCTTGAGGCCCGTCAGAACTCCTTCGCTGGCCTCGTAGAGTTGAACCGTTGCGTGCAGGCCAAAAAATTGGGGCGGCACGTCCGGCAACGGTTCAACAAACGATGCCTGGCTCAGTCAGACAGCCGACGCGCCTCAAGACCATGACGACACCGGACCTTGAGGTGCTGGCGGGAAGTGCTTTGTTGCGGTGAGTTGGAAGAGGATTTTTTGATCTGACTTGGCGGAGCATGAGGGGGTTTTCTGCGGCACGCGGTCCGGCGTCGCCATGGCCTTGAGGCCCGCCGGAACTCCTTCGCTGGCCTCGTAGATTTGAACCGTTGCGTGCAGGGCGAAAAATCGGGGCGGCACGTGCGGCAACGGTTCAACAAACGATGCCTGGCTCAGTCAGACAGCCGGCGCGCCTCAAGACCATAACGGCACCGGACCTTGAGGCGCTGGCGGGAAGTGCTTTTGTTGCGGTGAGTTGGAAGAGGAATTTTTGATCTGACTTGGCGGAGCATGAGGGGTTTTCTGCGGCACGCGGTCCGGCGTCGCCATGGCCTTGAGGCCCGCCGGAACTCCTTCGCTGGCCTCGTAGAGTTGAACCGTTGCGTGCAGGGCGAAAAATCGGGGCGGCACGTCCGGCAACGGTTCAACAAACGATGACTGGCTCAGTCAGACAGCCGACGCGCCTCAAGACCATGACGACACCGGACCTTGAGGTGCTGAAGAGAAGTGCTTTTGAGGCGGAAGATAAATTGATTTGAGATCGAAATACAAAGACCTCACTTGAAAACATGGTTTTTTCAAGTGAGGTCTTTATGTAAAAAACCAGAAATGTCAGGCAGGTATCGTGTGTTGGCGTGATCTCAGAAGGGATTCAGTCCGACAGCGGAAACGGGATATCCGGAACGACCCACTGCTTGGGCGCGTTGGTGAAGGGGCAGGTGAAGGCCAGGCTTCTGGCCACGAGCTGCAGCTCTTCGACCCGCTTGTTACCGCGGCCGTAGCGCGGATCGCCCATGACGGGATGCCCCAGGCCGTGAAGATGGCGGCGGATCTGGTGCTTGCGTCCGGTATCGATGCGGGCGATCAGCAGGGTCATGTCGGATGCGGGGTCGCTCTGGATGACGTGAAAGCGTGAGCGGGCCTCTTTGCCATCTAGCGGTTCGTTGACCTCAAGATCCGTCCAGTCCGGAATGCCGCGCACGATGGCCAGGTACTCCTTCTCGATCTTGCTCTGGCGGAAAAGCTCCCCGAGCTTCGCTGCGGCCTTGCCGTCGTGGGCCAGGAGCATGATCCCCCGCGCTTCCCGGTCCAGGCGGTGAACCGGGTGCAGTTCGTTTCTGGCCCCAAGTTTGGCCTGGGCCAGGCGGGGCAGGGTGCAGTGATCCGCGAAGCGGGTGCCCTGGGACAGGACGGCGGCAGGCTTGTTCCAGATCGAATAGTGCTTGGTCTTGGCGATGAGCTCCGGCTGGGCCGGGACCAGCGCCAGAAGGGCCGGATCGTAGTTGATCTCCAGGCGTTCACCGGGCTTGACCGGCGTGGACGCGCGTCGAAGCCTCGTGGTCGCCCGTCCGGGACGGGACCACCACACGCCGCCCTTGGCCATGCAGTCCTTGATGCGGCTCTTGGGCAGTCCTGTCAGACCGGCCAGCGTGTCGCAGGCCGAGGCTGTTTCTTCCACCGTGAAGGTGCGGGAAAATGTGTCGGCGTGCATCAATATGCTTTTCCCTGCGGCAGGTAGGGCTTGTAGTCCTCGCGTACGGGGGAAAAGACCTCTATGGCCATACAGGTTTCGTGAATGACCGCGCCGTGCTCGACTCCGGGGGCGATGCACCAGCTGTCGCCGGGGCCGAAGCGGTGCTCCTCTCCGTCGATGGTCATGGTCATGTCCCCTGAGACCAGGTATCCGGTCTGTTCGTGCATGTGCGAATGGATGGGGAGATACGAGTGCTCCTTGAGTTCGAAACGGGCCATGAGGGTCTTGTCTCCATGGACCAGGGTGCTGACACTGATGCCCGGGATGAGCTCGTGCCAGACGGCGTCTTCATTTTTGGTGATCATGCGGATACTCCTTTGGTGATCGTGACGCATTTGTGTATCCGATCGATTATGGCTTGACAAACGCTCAGTGCGTGGGCAGTTATTTTCTCCATGAATAACACGACCAGCAGCGTTTCCCTTCTTTGGTGGCGGCATGAAATACATGCCGTGGGATGCGTCTTGGCCTGAAATCCGTCAAAGGATAAGCAAAATACCAACCGCGGCAGTGCAGACTGACCGCGGTTTTTTTTATTTGAACCCCAAGGAGACTCCTCATGACCATGCCCACTGCAGACGGTTTTTTTGGCGCCTACGGCGGACAGTTCGTTCCCGAACCGATCAAGGACATTCTCAATGAACTGGCGGAGGCTTTTGAACGCTATCGCAACGATCCGGATTTCATCAAGGAATACGAGTATTACCAGAAGCAGTTTACCGGCCGCCCCAATCCGCTCTATTTTTGCGCCAACCTGACCAAACGTTGCGGGGGAGCCAAAATCTACCTCAAGCGCGAGGATCTGAACCACCTGGGCGCGCACAAGGTCAACAACACCATTGGCCAGATCCTGCTCGCAAAGCGCATGGGCAAGAAGAAGATCATCGCCGAGACCGGTGCGGGCCAGCACGGTGTGGCCACTGCGGCAACGGCGGCGCTCATGGGCATGGAGTGCACCATCTATATGGGCGCAGTGGATGTGGAGCGGCAGAAGCTCAATGTTTTCCGCATGCAGATGATGGGAGCCAAGGTCGTTCCCGCCGAGAGCGGCCAGAAGACCCTGAAGGAGGCCGTGGACGAGGCGCTTATGGCCTGGGTTCAGGACGCGCAGAACACATTCTACCTGCTCGGTTCCGCCGTGGGGCCGCACCCGTATCCGGTCATGGTGCGGGAATTCCAGTCCGTCGTCGGCCGGGAGGCCAAGGCGCAGATTCTGGAGGCCGAAGGCCGCCTGCCCGATTACTGCATCGCCTGCGTGGGTGGCGGTTCCAACGCCATGGGCCTTTTTTCCGAGTTCATTCCCCACGAGGAAGTCAGGCTCGTCGGAGTGGAGCCTGCCGGCAGGGGACTTGGATACGGCGAGCACGCGGCCACCCTCTGTCTTGGCGAACCGGGCGTCATGCACGGGTTCAATTCCTACATGCTCAAGGATCCGGCCGGGGAGCCCGCGGAAGTCTATTCCATCTCGGCGGGCCTCGATTATCCGAGCGTCGGCCCCGAGCACGCCCATCTCAAGGATCTGGGCCGGGCCGAGTACGTCCACGCAAGCGATCACGAGGCCCTGGACGCCTTCTTCCTGCTCTCGCGCACCGAAGGCATCATCCCGGCCCTCGAGTCCTCCCACGCCCTGGCGCACGCCCTGCGCATCGCGCCCGCGCTGTCCCCGGAAACGATCATTATCGTCAACCTGTCCGGGCGCGGCGACAAGGACGTGGACCAGATCGAACGCATGGTCAACAGCGGCGAGGTCGTGCCTCCGACACTGTAAAAAGCCGTTCGATCTTTTTAGTGTAACCAGCTAGTTTCATTAAAGCATTGCTAGATAAATGGCCCGACCGATCTTTTCGGCAGGGCCATTTTGATTTTATTTATTCAGTAATCATGGTGTGTTGTGACGAATGATTATTGACGAATTCATGCATTCTGCATTTGAAAAATCAAAAAATGCATGTAAGAGCACTCAAATGACAAACATAGCCATGCCTACTCTTTTCGCTCCTGCAGAGCGGCTGCCTGCTGAATGTCTCGAGGGTCTTCGTGAGCAACTCGTCCAACTGGATCACGTGAAGTGGTTGGAGCGACTGCCGCTCATGGTTTTTCTGGCCGATTCGCACCGCCAGATTGTGTACAGCAATCCGCTATTTGTTCGTGCCGCCAAACCGTCCATGCAAAATGGGATCATAGGGTTGCGGCCGGGTGAGGCCCTAGGCTGCATCTTTGCGCAGGAAATGGAGGCCGGTTGCGGGTGTTCGGCGTATTGCCGTCACTGCGGAGCGGTACTGGCCATCCTGAAAAGCTTGCGGGGTATTGAAGATTGCAGGGAATGTCACATCCTGACGAAGGATGCCCTGGGGCTGCACGCCATCGATGTCCAGATTCTGTCCCGCCCCTTTGTGCATGATGATCGGATTTTCAGCCTCAACATCGCGCTCGATATAAGTCATGAACGGCGTCTTGCGGTTTTGAACCGAAATTTCCTGCATAACATGATCAACGCCGCCGGAGGCATGGAAACCATGTTTTCCATGCTCTCCGGCGCCGAAAATGATGAATTGAGCCAACATGTTCCTTTGCTGCGACAGAGCGCGCTGGCCATGCTGCAGGAGGTGCTTTACCAGTATGATATCGCGGCCGTGGAAAACGGCAAATTGGCCGTTAAGATTGCAGCGCACGACGTTTCCCAGGTTGTGACGCGGTTGGTCGAGCAGTTGCGCGACCAACCTGTCTCGCGCGGCAGAAAGCTGCTCGCGGACGGTCCCGGGATCCGCGTGTTCACAGACCCCAAGCTTATGCGGCATGTTCTTTCAAATCTCATTGTGAATGCCCTGGAAGCCTCTCCGGCCAGCTCTTCGGTCCAGGTGAGCTGGGATATTGAGCCGCGCGGGTTTCGGATTTCGGTTGACAACACCGGAAGCATCGCTTCGGAGGTGGCCCTGCAGCTTTTCAAACGCTATGTTTCAACCAAGGGTGATGATCGCGGTCTTGGTCTGTATATGGCCAAGGTTTTTGTCGAGAACTATTTGGGAGGGCGGTTGGTGTACGAACCCCTTCCAGGAATCACCCGTTTCAGCATTTATCTGCCGGAATCGGCGGTTTCATCAAGATGATCGAAGTTGCCGGGCGGGTCAGCCCACCAGCCCGACCGGCACACCCACTTCGACCTGCATCAGGGCATCGCCCAAGTCCAGTTTGTCCAGCTCCTTCTTGAATGCGTCCACGTTCTGGGCCAGGGCCGGGAACGTGCCCCAGTGCATGGGGATGACCTTTTTGCATCTGAGCATCATCGTCGCATAGGCCGCCTGGGCCCCGTCCATGGTGAAGACTCCGCCTATGGGCAGCAGGGCCAGGTCGATCTTGTAGAGCTTGCCCCACATGGCCATGGACGAAAAAATGCCCGTGTCGCCGGAATGATAGATGGTGTAACCGTCCGGCAGGCGGATGATGAATCCCACCGGCACGCCCGATTCACAGGAATGGGTGGCCTGGACCATGGTCACCGCGATGCCCTGGTGGGTCACGGTGCCGCCGATGTTGAAGCCGATGCCGTTCAGGATCTGGCTGTCCGGCAGGCCCTGGCTTTTGAGCTTGGCTGCAAGCTCAACGATGCAGCCGAGTGTGGCCCCGGTGCGTTTGCAGATTTCCAGGGCCTGGCCCACATGGTCGCCGTGGTCGTGGGTGACCAGGACGAGATCCGCGTTGATGTTGTCGGCCGTGGCCTTGGCCGACGGGTTGCCGTCGAACCAGGGGTCGATCAGTATCGAGAGATTCTGGCTTGCGATGGCAAAGGCCGAGTGGCCGTGCCAGGTCAGGGTGTTCATGATGCCTCCTTCAGGTGTTTTCGCCGTCAAGGGCGATGCGTAGTTCCGCAAGAATGTTGCCGGTCGTCAGCAGCAGGGCCTCGGTCTCCCGGCGCAGGTCTTCGGATGCGGCGTCCGCGTGGGCCGAATCCTCCAGTTTTTTTGCCGCCATGCCTTCCCCGGTCAGGCCCATGTTCAGCAGCAGACCCTTGATGCCGTGGGCGTGATGCATGAGCTTGCCCGTTTCGGTCGTCTCCAGGCAGGTCCGCAACTCCTGGTCGTGAACGGTCAGGGTCTCGGCCAGGCTCTGGATCAGCGGCATGGCCTCTTCGCGGTCGAGTTCGTACTGGGCGTTCAACGAGGTCAGCATGCGCTCGACGAAGCCGGAGCAAGGTTCGGGTGGAGAAAGGGGCGATTCGGGTGTCGGGAAAGATTCAGGGGCGTCGTCGGGCACTGTCCGGTGCGGCATTTCCGGCACGCTTTCGAGTGTCTCGGGATGGGCTGGAGAGGAGTCCAGGGCCTCGCTGAAGCGGGCGAGGACCGCGTGCACTTCTTCCAGGCGCAGGGGCTTGGTCAGATAGCCGTCCATGCCGATTTCCAGGCAGCGCTCCTTGTCTTCGAGCAGGGCGTGGGCGGTCATGGCCACGATGGGCGTGTATGTGCCCTGAATCTTCTCGCGCACGGCCCTGACCAGAAAGCTGTCGTCCATGTCCGTGGGGGCGGGTTGGCCCTGTTCGCAGGCGCGGATGATGCCCGTGGCGGTGAATCCGTCCATGACCGGCATCTGCAGGTCCATGAAGATGAGATCGTAGGCGTGCCTGCTGATCATGGTCAGCACGTCCAGGCCGTCGCTTGCCTCGTGTACCGTGTGTCCCATCTTGCAAAGCAGCAGCCCGGCCAGTTCCCTGTTGGTGGCCACGTCGTCGACCAGCAGGATTTCGAGGGGGCGCAGCCGGGGCAGGCTCCGCTCCGTGGGCTGATTGTCCGGCAGATGCAGACGCAGCCCGAAGACCTGGGCCAGGGCGCGCAGCAATTCATCCTGGAGCAGGGGTTTGGTCAGGACGGAGCGGATCTGTCCCTCGCCGGCCGTGATCGACTTGTCGCCCATCTGGGTCAGCACGATGCTCGGAATATTGTGCAGGACCCCGCCCGCGGGCGTGAGTTCCATGCAGGCAAAGTCGCCGAAGTCTGTGTCCATGATCGCAAGGTCCACGTTTTTTCCGTCAAGACCCATGCATTCCATGCAGTCAGTGCTCTGGGTGTCCAGTCCCCAGAAGGCAAGCAGGTCCTCGACATGGGCCCGGATCAGCGGGTTGTTGGCCACGACCAGCACCGTGGCCGCGTGATCGAAGATTCCGGCGTGTTCCATATCCGGGGCGCTGGCCTGGCTCATGCGGGCGTGAAATTCGAAGGTGCTGCCCTGTCCGGGGGTGCTCTTGACCAAGATGTCGCCGCCCATGAGCCGCACCAGCTTGCGCGAGATGGACAACCCCAGGCCCGTCCCGCCGTAAACGCGGGTGGAAGAGCTGTCCACCTGGGTGAAATCCTCAAAGATGCCGGCTTGCTTGTCTTCGGGAATACCGATGCCGGTGTCCTCGATCCTGAATCGGACCACGCAGTCGCCCGTCTCGTCCGGTTCCACGGCGCAGGAGCAGCAGACATGGCCGGAGGGGGTGAACTTGAGCGCATTGCCAAGCAGGTTCATGAGTATCTGGCGCAGGCGGATGGGGTCGCCCCGCATTTCCCGGGGCATGTCCGCAGGCAGGCGGCAGATCAGTTCCAGTCCTTTCTCTGCGGCCGTGAGGCCAAGGGTGCTGACGGTTCTCTCGACCTCGGCGCGCAGATCGAAGGGGCGTATTTCCAGCGCGAACTGCCCGGCCTCGATCTTGGAGAGATCAAGGACCCCGTTTATGAGATTGAGCAGGGATTCCGAGGCGTTCTTGACGATGGTCAGGGCGCGATGCTGTTCCGGGGTGACCTTCGTGCCCAGCACGACGTCCGTCATGCCGATGATGGCGTTCATGGGGGTACGGATCTCGTGGCTGAAGTTGGCCAGAAATTGGGACTTCATGCGGCTTGCGGATTCGGCCTGCCGCTTGGCCTTGTCCAGTTCCGCAACCAGTTGCGTCAGCCTGGCCGCGTCTTCGTACAGCGGTTCTTGGACTGGGCTTCGCTCATGGAGGCGGCTTTTGAGTTCACCAAGCTCTTCTCGGCACGCGCTGAGTTCGGATTCAAGATCCTGTGCGCTGGAATTCTTGCGGATGCTCATGAAATTCGTGTTCCCCTTGGTGGGTCGTTCGGGAGGTGCCTTCGGTTGCCGGATCTTGCGCCGGATGCGTCGTGAGACGGTATTTACGGCTAACAGAAATCGTGTACGTATCCAAGCGGTCCCTGTTTGCCTTACCGGGTGCGGAGAATCGAGGCGGGGCGGAGAGGGCGCAAAAAAGTGCGTCCGTGACAATGAAAATTATGACATGGAATTGATTTTCTTTTTCTTCTTTCTTGGTTACTGTCCAAGTTGTCAAATACGGACGTTTTAAAATGATGGATGTTAGCCGGTCATGAAGAGATCAATCCGTTTTTCCTGTATTTTGTTCTGGATTCTTTTCGTATCCTGCCCGCTGGGGCAGCTTTTCGCTGCGGAGCATTCAGTGCGCATGCACCGTGTCGTGGAAGGGGACAGTATTCGCCAACTGTTGCTGAAATACGGTTGCGTCACCTCCATGGTCGAGTACGCCAAGGTCCGGGACAGTTTTGCCAAGCTCAATCCGGGAATTTTTCATTCCGCGCTTCTGGCCCCCGGAACGGATGTCTCCGTGCCCGTGTTCGAGAAGAATTCGGGCAAGGCCTGCCTGTTTTTCGGGGAACAGCGCATAGTGCGCGTCGAATTCGAGATCCTTGCCTCCGCCGAGCGGGTGCGCATCTACCTGGATGGCCCCGTGCTGCCCGATGTGTTCACGTTGAAGACCGCACTTCCGGTGCGGGTGGTGTGCGACTTCGACGGCGCTCTGCCGGCGGCCGACCTGGCCAGGGAAATCCCCTGTGACGGGCGCATGGTCCGCAAAATCAGGGTCGGTCACGAGGACAAGCCGTTCAAGCGCGCCAGAATCGTGCTTGATGTCGAGGAGCCTCTGATCGGTCGCATCGAGCAGGAATTTTTTGAGCAGCAAAGCCTTTTTACGATAACGGTCTTTGACGATTCCCCCAAATGAGGTTTTGATTTCGCGCCGCAAAACCCCTTGAGCATTTTGCCCGGCGCTTCTTCATAAGGATATCTCATGTACGTATCTGTCCCCCCTTTGGAGATCGAATCCCGCTCTCTTGCCATTATCGATGCAGAGGTCCCCGAACCCCGGCCTTTTGCAGGGGACCAATGGGCTGTCGCCCGCCGCATGATCCACACCACGGCGGATTTCGACCTGCTTTCGCACATCCGTTTTCACCCTGACGCCATAAAGGCCGGCAAGGACGCGCTTTTGTCCGGAGCCGACATCGTGACCGACACCCGCATGGCATTGTCCGGCATCCCGGTCCGGCGGCTTGAGCCTCTGGGATGCAGTGTGCGCTGCCTGATCGATGATCCGGCCGTGGCCAAAAGGGCCAAAAGCGAAGGCGTCACCCGGGCCTGGGCCGCCGTGGACGAGGTCATGGCCCATGGTGGAGCGGACATTTTCGTCATCGGCAATGCGCCGACAGCTCTCTATCGTCTCCTGGACTGGATGGAGCGGGGCGCCCGGCCGCCAAAACTCATCGTCGGCATGCCGGTCGGGTTTGTGAACGCTGCGGAAGCAAAAGACCTGCTCCTGGCCCAGGACGCCATCCCCTACATCACCATTGCCGGCCGCAAGGGAGGCTCCAGCCTCGCGGCATGCGTGATCAACGCTCTGCTCAAGCTGGCGCGGGAGAATCCGGGCGACTGAGGCGGCATTGATCTGTCCATGAAATAAATGAAGCCCCCGCCAAGGTTATTGTAACGGGGGCTTTGCTTTTTTTGAATGGAACAAGATTGAGGCCTTGTACGGCAAACGGTCCGCTGTCGCCCTGGCCTTGAGACCCGCCGGAACTCCTTCTCCGGCCTCGTAAAGTTGAATCGTTGCGCGCAGGGTGGAAAGTTCCGGTGATGCGTCAGGCAACGATTCAACTAACGATGCCTGGTTCAGTCAGGCAGCCGACGGGCCCCAAGGCCAGGGCGACAGCGGACCTTGAGCAGGGTTGAATGGTCTTTAGACCCTCCGGAATTACTTCTCCGGCCTCGTAACGTTGAATCGTTGCGCACAGGGTGGAAAACTTTGGTGATGTGTCAGGCAACGGTTCAACAATCGATGCCTGGCTCAGTCAGACAGCCGACGGGCCTCAAGACGATGGCGGCAGCGGACCTTGAGCAGGGTTGAATGGCTGGCGCTAAACCTCTTCGACGATGATCAGTTTCGTGTCGAGTACGATGTCTTTGATTCTCTCCTGGAATCCCCGCATGTGGCCGGAGCGCAGGTGGCTTTCGAGAGCTTTGCGGCTGGCCCATTTTTCCAGCACCGTGACCGAATCCGGGCCAAGGTGCTGGCTTTCGAGGTCCATGTCCACGTCCTGGGCCGGGAAATAGTCCACACAGCCAGGCTCCTGGCGGACCAGGACGGCCAGGTCGCGGAATTCGCGCAGAAAGAGCGGAGCCGTTTTGCGCTTGAGGGTGACGTGGGCCACGACGTGAATCATTTGCCTCCCTTGGCGGCGCCTGCACCGCTCAACAGATAGACGCCGAAGATGACGGACACGCTGCCGGTCAGGAAGCAGAAAAGCCCGACCCCTGCCTTGAGCAGGAAGAGCGGCATGTAAAGGTGCCGATAGAGCAGGGATTGTGCGGGGTCGTCCGGATTGACCAGGGCCGCCACGGGCCGATTCTCGTCCTGCGCCGCGCGCAGGGACTGGTGCAGGTCCGTTTGCGGACATTCGTCGCCGATGCACGAGAATTGCCCTGCAAGCGCCTGGCCTTCGAATTCGTACTGGTAGCGGACCACGGTCTGGTTGCCCAGCGCCTGGTCAGCGCTTGAGAACTGTTCCACCGAAAGCACTTCCACGGTGATCGGCTTCCATGACTCGGCGGCGAAATGGATCAGCGCGCTTTGACCGGCATCGAGCAGGAAGCGGGTGCCGAGGATGACGAAGGGAATGCCCAGAACGAGCAGGATCAGTTTGCGCAGGGTTGGAAACATGTTCTAGTCCTGCGGATCAAAGCCGATCTTGCGGATGGCTTCCTTGACCTGATCGAGATTGACTTCGGATGCGGCGTCGAAGCTGGCCTGACCGGGGTCCAGGGTTACGGCGATGTTCGAGATGCCGGGCGTTGCCTGCAAAAGCTTGGTCACGGAACCCGTGCAATGGGCGCAGGACATTCCTGAAATTTTGATAACTGGCATGGGTGCCTCCTTTTTTTGCGACCATGGCCGAAAGGATCGCGGAAGGCAACGTTTGTGGACACTGGACAGAACGGTGGGTTCTGGGACAAGTGATACGAAAATACATCAAACAAAGGTACGCCATGCTTTTTCGCAATTCGAAATTACGCCTGAACCGCCGCAGCCTGAGCGCTTCCGTGGCGGAAGAATATTGGAAACGGTATCGCATCAAGCTGAAGGACAAGGCCGCCGTGGACGGAATCGCCAAGGCCGGTGAGCTCGTGGTGCGCACCTTGGACATGATTGGGGGCCATATCGCCCCCGGAATCACGACGGACGCCCTCAATACCCTGGTCCACGACTTCACGCTGGAGCATGGGGCCGTGCCCGCTCCCCTGGGCTACAGGGGGTTTCCCAAGAGTACGTGCGTATCGGTCAACGACGAGATCTGCCACGGCATTCCGGGCCCGCGTGAGCTGCGCGAGGGAGATATCGTCAATGTCGATGTGACCAGCATCAGGAATGGCTGGTTTGCCGACGCCAACCGTACTTTTTTCGTCGGCGAGGTCTCCGCCGAGGCCGCAAGGCTTGTGGAGGTGACGGCCCAGTGCCTGGCCCGGGGCATCGCCGCCGTGCGTCCAGGGGCGACGCTTGGGGATGTGGGCTACGCCATTCAGAGCCATGCGGAAAGCTCGGGGTATTCCGTGGTGCGCGAGCTGGTCGGGCACGGAGTGGGGCATGCCTTTCACGAGCAGCCGCAAGTCAACCACACCGGGCGTCCCGGTCTTGGCATCGTGCTTGTGCCGGGCATGGTCTTCACCATCGAGCCCATGATCAACCAGGGCGGTCTGGCCATAAACCGGCTCGATGACGACTGGACCGTGGTCACGGCCGACGGGTCCCTTTCGGCCCAGTTTGAGCAGACCGTGCTGGTCACCGAGAAAGGAGTACGCAGTTTGACGCCGTATCCGCTCTGAATCTGCGTTGTTTGTATCGAAAAGAAAGACCCGCGCTTACGGATGTCCGAAGCGCGGGTCATTTTTTTTTGAGAGAGGCCGGGAAGCCGTCTTCCCGGCCGACCGATGGAGGAGGGCCTGATGGACTAGGCCTTGCTTCTGGAAGTCGAGCCGAAGAGCTTGGCGAACATGGCCTTGCGGTTCATGATCCCAGGCGTGGTGGCTGCGGCCACTGCGAAGTCGTGATACTTCTGCGGCGGCATCTGGTAGAGGTAGATGACCCTGGTCGAATCGGCGTCGCCCAACACCGCTTCGGGGTATTTCTTCTGCACCTCGGCCAGACGTTTTTCAGCCAGAGCCAACATCTCGTCCCGATCCCCAAAGTTCATTGTCCCTGTCGGGCATGACTGCACACAGGCGGGAACCAGACCGTTCTGGACCCTGTCCAGACACATGGTGCATTTGGTCATGACCTTGGTGGCAGCATCCTGACGCGGGATGTTGTAGGGGCAGGCTTCGCGGATTTCATTGAAATCCGGCAAATCCTTGGTTTTTTCCGTGAAGGTAATGGCGCCGGTGACTTCGTCCTGCAGGATGGCCTGATCATCATAGGCGTCGGCGGTCATCTTGCAGGGGGGCTCGGTACAATGGCGGCACTGCTCGGGAAAGAAGAGCCAGGCGGCCATGAAGCCCTTGTCGTCGCCAACTTCCTTCATGTGCACGGTTTTATAGGTGATGGCCGAAACATCCATGGGGTTCTGATGCGACCCATGGTTTCTGGTCTGCTCGGCCGGGAGTTTGTTCCACTGCTTGCATGCGATCTGACAACCGCGGCAGGCCGTACATTTGGTCAGATCGACGAAGAATGATTTTCCTGACATATTGGCTCCTTACGCTTTCTTCACGTTGACCATGAAGGCCTTGGTTTCCGGGATGCCGGTGTTCGGATCGCCGACAGCAGGAGTCAGCAGGTTGGCTGCATCCCCACCATCCTTGGGCCAAACCCAACCGAAGTGCCAGGGAATGCCCACGACATGGACAGGGTTGCCCATGACGTCAAAAGGCTTCAAGCGCTTGGTGACGATGGCGATGGCCCAGAGCTGTCCGCGCGGATTCTCCAGAATGACCTTTTCGCCGTTCTTGATCCCCTTGAGTTCCGCCAGTTCCTCGCTCATTTCGCAGAACATCTGCGGTTGCGCTTCCGTGAGCCAGGGCAGCCAGCGGGTCAGTACACCCGTCTGCCAGTGTTCCGTGACGCGGTAGGACGTGCACACGAACGGGAAGCGCGGGTCGCAGGTCGTGCGCTTGTGGGCGTCCTCGGAGAACATGAGCGCCACCGGGCTGTTGAGCTGCTTGGAGAAGGGATGCTCGGTGACCGGGCATTCCAGAGGTTCATAGTATTCGGGCAGCGGACCGTCGTTCAGGCCCGGGCCGTAGATCTGTCCCACGCCATGCTTCTGCATGATGAAGGGGTGCTTGGCGCCGGGGGCACCACCGCCGTCGACAACGTCGATGAGCCATTTCTTGCCTGCTTCATCCCATGCCAGGACAGGTTTCTGCGGCGCCCAGGGTTTGCCGTTCATATCGACGGAAGCCCGGTTGTAGATGACTCGGCGGTTGACCGGCCAGGACCAGGTCCAGCTGGGGAAGAGGCCGACTTTTGCCTGCTCCGGGGTCTGGGTCTTGTCGCGGCGGGCGGACATGTTGCCCTTGTCTGTGTAGGAGGCGGTGTAGATCCAGTTGCCGGAACAGGTCGAGCCGTCTGCCTGAAGCATGACGAAACTCGGAACCTGGCTTCCGGCCTTGTAGACGGTTTCCTTCCCATCGGCACCCTTGATGGTGGTGTCTTTGATGAAGTAGCCGTTGATGAGCTTGGCCACCTTGTGCGGATCGAAAACGTGTCCGTCACCCCAGTCGTCGACGTTGAGGCCGAGGATCGGATCGGGGAACGCGCCCTTTTCCTTTTTGTACAGTTCGCGGATCTTGAGCGCGAGTTCATAGATGATGTCGCCGTCCGGCTTTGATTCGCCCATGGGGGTCGGGCCGGCATAACGCCACTGCATCCAGCGGCCGGAGTTGGTGATGGAGCCTTCCTTCTCGACGGAGACCGCGCAGGGCAGGAAGAAGACTTCGGTCTTGATCTTTTTGGGATCGACGCCCGGTCCCTTCCAGAAGGAGCCGGTCTCGTTCTCGAAGATGTTGACGTTGACCATCCAGTCCAGCTTGGACAGGGCTTCGCGGGTCTTGTTGGAGTCCGCGCCGCTGGCGGCTGGATTCATGCCCCAGGCGAAGAAGCCCTTGAACTGGCCTTTGAGCATCTTGTCGAAGAGCACCAGCCAGGAGGCGTTCTGCCCGGCGTCGAGCTTGGGCATCCAGTCATAGGCGGTGGGCAGGTCGGCTTCCTTGTAGAAGGACTTGAGCAGGCTGGCGAAGTACTTGGGTTTGTGCTGCCACCAGTTGACGCTCTTGGGGTCCTTGCTGACCGGAGTGTTGGCCTTGTTGTAGTCGTCGAGGGTCACCCAGTTGGCGCGAGGGGTCGCCATGTAGCCGGGGATGATGTGGAAGAGCAGGGCCTGGTCCGTTGATCCCTGGACGTTGGATTCGCCGCGCAGCGCGTTCACGCCGCCGCCGGCCACGCCCATGTTGCCCAGCAGCAGCTGGATGATGCTCATGGCACGGATGTTCTGCACGCCGACTGTGTGCTGGGTCCAGCCCATGGCGTAAAGGATGGTGCCGGCCTTGTCGGCTTTGCCCGTGGCTGTATAGGCCTTGTAGAAAGCCAGCAGCTGGTCTTCGGGAGAGCCGGAGATGGCGGATACTTTCTTGGAGTCGTAACGGTCGTAGTGTTTCTTCAAGATCTGATACACGCAGCGGGGGTCTTTCAAGGTCATGTCCCGCTTGGGCACGCCGTTCTCGTCCATCTCGAATTCCCAGGACTTCTTGTCGTACTTGCGCCCGGCTTCGTCGAAACCGGAGAACAGGCCGTCGCTGAATTTGAAGTCCTTGGAGACGATGAAGGGAGCGTTGGTGTAGTTGAGGACGTATTCCTTCTGGGTGAGGTCATTGTCCAGAATGTACTTGATCATGCCGCCCAGCACGCCGATGTCGGAGCCTGAACGCAGGGGAACATACATGTCCGATTTGGAGGAGGTGCGGGTGTAGCGGGGGTCGACGTGAATGACCGTCGCGCCTGCTTCCTGCGCCCTGGTGACCCATTTCCAACAGATAGGGTGGTTTTCGGCAGCGTTGCTGCCCATTATCAAAATGCAATCACTGTTCTTGAAGTCGATCCAGTGGTTGGTCATCGCGCCGCGTCCGAACGACTCTGCCAGAGCCGCAACAGTTGCGCTGTGTCAAATACGTGCTTGGTGCTCTATGTACGTCAGCCCCAGACTGCGCAGGAAGGCCTGGTAGATCCAGCATTCCTCGTTGTCCATGGCTGCCGAGCCTACGGAGGCCAGCCCTTCGGTGCGGTTGACGACTTCGCCCTTGGCGTTCTTCGCGGTAAAGGATTCGTCACGGACTTTTTTCACGCGCTTGGCGATTTCCGTGATGGCCCAATCCCAGCTCTTCTCTTCCCATTTTTCGCTGCCGGGTGCGCGGTACTGGACCTTGGTGATGCGCTGGGGGTTTTCGGCCAGCTGATAGATGGCCGCGCCTTTGGCGCAAAGAGCGCCTTCATTGATGGGATGATCCGGGTCGCCTTCGATGTTGATGGCGCGTTTGGTTTTCTCGTCGGTGGTGACGATGAGCCCGCAGCCTACCGAACAGTAACAGCAGACCGAGGTGGTTTCCTTGCCTTTGCGCAAGCTAAGGAGCTGTGCGTGGGCCTTGGTGGGTGCCAGGTCAAACCCCAGGCCTCCAAAGGCCGTGACCGCGGTAGCTGCGGCCGTGAGTTTGACGAATTCTCTTCTTCCCAGTTTCATGCAGATCCTCCTGACAATGTTTCTGGTGTTTACCTTCCACGAATTTCTTGGCCGAGGCGTAATTGCAGCCACCGGCCCGACGGGAGAACGAAATCAACCGGAGGTGACTCGGCAGGCCGGGTCTCCTCGCGTCCAACCAACCTCACGCAGATGCGTCTGGCCAGGACCGGACGCAGATCAAAACCGAGACCGGAAAAAGGCAACATGCCCGGCATCCCGGATGATTCTGATTTTTGCGAGAGAGCTATGGGGGTTTTCGATACGTTTTCCGATTCTTTCATGATCAACGCTATGCATGAAAAAAAGGAAGATATGCAAGGAGATCGTTAATCCTCAAAGTCTGGCACCATGGCGCAGAGATATTCGGCCAGGATGGGAAAGATGTCTTCATTTCTGTGATTGTAGCGGAATTCCAATTCCTTGATGTAAAGCGGGAAGTTTCTGGGCGAGATGCCCTTGAGACGTCTGAACCAGTCCTTGGAAAAGGACCAGAAGCCTTTGGATGAGTCTATGAACAGGCCCTTGTCGGTGTGTCGGATGTTGTAGATCGCGGAAAGATTGCTGCCTCCGACCAGGAGGGCCGCGTACTGCTTGAAACGGTCCGTGTAGATGATCTTGCCAAGGCTTGCGGTCTTCAGGTGAAAGTTCATCTTGAAATGGATGATGCTGTCGCCGTCGAGTTCGGGAATGAGGTCGGCGAACACGTGCGTGCCGCGCTCCACGATGCCGAACACGGGCATGCGCGCTCCGCTTCTGGTGCTCATGTCCAGATGGAATTTGCCGGATTTCGTGAAATCAAGGCCCTCGATGGAACGGATGATCAGACGTGCATCCAGGGAGTGCGCAAGTATGGCCATGCGCAGGGTGGTCACCGCCTTGTAGGCGGTGTTGTATGTGACGCCGAGTTGTTCCGCCATGCGGCCCATGGACACTTCCAGTTCAAAGAGCTTGATCAGGCGCAGCCACTGCTGGGCGTTGAGGTTGCCGTTGTTTATGAAGCGCTGGCTGAAGTCGTGGAATGTGTACGAACAGCGCGAGCAGCGTCGCTTTCCTCCTCGAAGCGCGTAGAGTTTCCGGCTGCGGCATTTGGGGCAAAAACGCTGATGGTTTTTCCAGCAAAATTGCAACATGTATTTTTTTGCTGAATTTTCATTTTTTACTATGTTTTCAAATTCTTGAAAATTCATATATTAATATTCCTGTGCAAAACATTGGGCAATCATGATTCTGTGCATTTTGCGGATATCTGTTTTAAGCAAGATATATCTGGATTAGATTCTGCCATAAAAGACACAATACTCTTGGACTCATGGATAAAACTCATGGTTTTGCACAGAATACAGCCCTTGCTCCACGAGAGCAAGCCCAGGAGTTTCAGTGGCGCAAGCTGTTTTTTTTAGCTACTCAAGGCCCGGGCATACAACGATTTCCTGAAGGGAGGCTGATGTGCGCGTAGGATTGTGGATTTTACTTTCAGCGCTTTGCGTTCTCTTGGCCGCGGGCGTCTCGTTGTGGGTGACCTTCTGGCAGGATGCGGAGGTCCAGATTCCTCTCGCCCCGGTAGCGCTCGGAGTGACCGATACCGAAGTCACCTTCGGTTCCTCTCTGGCCCTGAAGGGGCACGCCGGCTACCTGGGACAGGAAACGCTGCGCGGAGCCATGAGCTATTTGCAGCATGTCAACGAACAGGGCGGGGTGCACGGCCGGACCATTCGCGTCATCACCCGCGATGATTCCTACGATCCGCCCAAATGCCTGGACAACACCCAGCGTTTTCTCATCGAGGACCAGGTCTTCGGCCTGTTCTGTTATGTGGGCACGCCCACCACGGTCAAAATCCTGCCTTTGGTGGAAGAGGCGCAGGTTCCGCTGCTGGGCATGTTCACGGGTGCCAATGCGCTGCGCGAGCCCTTCATGCCTTACCTCATCAATGTACGCGCCTCGTACTACCAGGAGACCAACGCCGCAGTGGAACATCTGGTGCAGGATCTCAAACTGACCCGCATCGCGGTCTTCTATCAATATGATGCTTTTGGCTTCGACGGTCTGACCGGCACGGAACTGGCCTTGAAACGCTTTGGACTGGAACCCGTGGCCAGGGGAAGCTATGTTCGCGGCACGCATGACATAAGCGAAGGCCTGGAGCGCATCCGCGAATCCGGGGCCGAGGCCGTGGTCATGATCGGCACGTCGGATCCGTGTGCGAATTTCATCCGCAAATCCCTGGAAAATGAGTATTCGCCCATTTTTTACATGGTTTCCTTCGTGGGCGCCAAGGAGTTGTCGCGCAACCTCCTGCAGTCGGATACGAATCGTCTGGACGTGATCATGTCCCAAGTGGTGCCACCGCCTGTCGGCAGCGACGGAACCGTGGCCGAGAGCGCCCAGGAATTCGTCCGGTTGCTGGAGAAGTATTTTCCGGGCGAGGAACCAAACTTCGTGGGTTTCGAGGGGTACATCAACGCCAAGGTTCTCGTGGAGGGGCTTCGGCGGGCGGGACGAAATTTGAGTCGCCAGTCGTTCCTTGAAGCCATTACCTCCATGACGAACTTCTCTTTGGGCGGTGATGTCGGGCTGACTTTCGGCCCCCTGGATCATCAGGGCATGGACAAGGTCTATTTCACCCGCTTGCAGGATGGCCGGTTCACACTCCTTGATGACTGGAAGCAGCTACGCCAGGAGGAGGCCCGATGAAACCCTACGCACGCATTTCGCTCAAAAACAAGATCTTCATCTCCATCCTGGCCGTCATTCTCCTCATCAGCGTGACCATCGCGCTCCTGGCCCGCTGGATTCTCATCTCCGGGCTGACCAAGGAGCTGGAACTGCGCGGCATTGCCGTGGCCCATTCCATTGCCGAGCGCGGCGGCGGGTTTGTGCTCGACAAGAACTATTCCGAACTGCTCAGCCTCATTTTCGAGGAAGCCCGCTTGCGGGAACGCCAGCACATGATCAACTACATATATGTGCTCGATCGCAGCGAGAAGGTTCTCTCCCACACGTTCACGGTGCCTTTTCCAGACCCCTTGAGCACCGCCAATCCAGTCCTCGAAGGGAACATGCACAGCGTTCGTCTGGTCGCGGTGGGTTCGCAGACCTCCTATGACATTGCCGTGTCCATGAACGAGGGTCTGTACCGCATCGGAACGGTGCACGTGGGCCTTAGCAAGGAGCATATCGACAAGCTGGTGGCCAAGCTCAGATTCATGTTTCTGGGATTCATCTCGGCGGTCATTATTATCATCTTCTATGTCAGCCATCGCATTTCGCGCTATATCACCAGCCCGATTTCGCGGTTGACGAATATTTCCGATGAGCTCAGCCGGGGGAATTTCGATGTGCATCTGGATCTCGGCGAGGGCCTTGACTGGGCGGTGACCAACTGCCCGGCCTACAAGGACACCAACATGCCCTGCTGGCATTTTGATGATCAGGGGCGCAAATCTTTGAAATCAAAGGGTAAGACAGGCCAAGTCTGTGCGACCTGCCTGTTCTACCGCAAGCGGGAGGGTGACGAGGTCATTCAGTTGGCCGATTCGTTCATGAGCATGGTCTGGTCCATCCGCCTCTACCGCAAGCGCCTGCAGGAATCGGAGATGAAGTATCGCTCCCTCTTCGACTCCGGCCCCGATCCAATTTTTGTCGTGGACTGCAACACGGATCGGATACTCGATGCCAACCCGAGGGCCGAAGAGCTTTATGAATATTCCAAAGGCGAATTGCTGGGCGTGTCCTTCATGGTTCTGGGGCACGATCAGATCCGGGAATGTCTGAATTCTCTCAATGAGGCGCAGACGAACAGTGGCTGCGTCTATTATCCCAAGGTACTGCACTACAAAAAAGGCGAGAGGCCCTTTTACGTCAACATGCACGCCTGTCCCATCAGCTACGGCGGTACCCACGCCATGATCGTGGCCGTGACCGACATAACCGAGATGATGGAGAAGGATGCGCAGCTCGTGCAGGCGGCCAAGATGAAGACCCTGGGTGAAATGAGCGCGGGCATCGCCCATGAAATCAATCAGCCCCTGAACGCCATCAAGATGGGCAGCGAGTATCTCAACCTGCTCATCGAACAGAACCGGGAAGTGACCGAAACCCAGATCCGGGACATGGCCACGGAGATCAGCCAGCAGGTGGACCGGGCCACGGACATCATCAACAACCTGCGCGCCTTCGGCAAGAAATCGGGCCTGGTCATGGAGCGCGTGGACATGAACGAGCCCATCCGCGGGGTACTGTCCATCATCGGCCGCCAGTTCTCCATTCAGCGCATCACCATCCGCCTGGAACTTGGCGAGGGCCTGCCGCACATCAAGGGGCACAACAACCGGCTGCAGCAGGTCTTTTTCAATCTGCTCAACAACGCCCGTGACGCCATCCAGGAAAAGATGGAAAACGAACCCGGCATGTGGGGAGACATCCTGGTGCGTACCTACACCAAGGACGGCCGGGTTTTCGCGTCTTTCTCCGATAACGGCCCAGGCATAGCGGATTCGGTCCGAAACAAGATCTTCGAACCTTTTTTCACCACCAAGCAGACCGGCAAGGGCATGGGGCTCGGCCTGGCCATAACATACGGCATTGTCCGCGATTACGGCGGAACCATTACTATTGACAGTCAACCGGGTCAGGGGACAACATTCATATTGAGTTTCCCGAGCGCCGAGAGTCATCAGGCGCTTGAGCACAACGCAAGCCGAGTCGACGAAAGTTCGGCGCAACCCAACGGGATAGAGCAATGACGCAAGAAAAAATCCTGGTCATCGATGACGAGAAGGCGACCCTTAAAATGTTCCGGCTTTTTCTGGACGTTTACGGATTCGACATTCTCACCGCTGAATCCGGAGAAGAGGGGCTGGAGGTTTTCGACAGGGAAAAACCCGACATCGTCCTGACCGACATCAAGATGCCCGGCATGGACGGAATAGAGGTCCTGCAGCAAATCAAGAAACGATCGCCCGCCACTGAGGTCATCGTCATCACCGGGCATGGCGACATGGATCTGGCCATTCAGGCCCTCAATCTGGACGCTGCCGATTTCATAAACAAACCCATCCAGCGGCAGAGCCTCGAACAGGGCCTGGCCCGGGCCAGAGAGCGGCTCAAGCTGGCCAAGAGCAGACAGAACGAGGTCAGCGTCAGCCGGCAGGGACAGGCGCTGGTCATTGAAATTCAGGGCAGCGTCAGCTCCCACAGCGAACCGTATCTCCGCGAAGCCTATGCCAAGGCCCAGGAAGCCAAGGTGCAGCGCATCGTGCTGCATTTCGATCCAAACACCTCCGTGAACGGAGCCGGCATCGCCATTTTGACCCAACTGGTGCTGGAGAGCGAAAGGGATGGCATCGAGATTGTCATGGCCGGTCTTTCCGAGAATTTCCGCAAGGTTTTCGGCATCGTGGGACTGACCCGCATGGTCCGGATTTTCGACAGCCTGGACCAGGCCTGCGTCTAGGCTTTTTTTCGGCCCGGGGCCAAGGAGTATGCATGACGGTTTTCATTCGATTTGCTTTATGTCTCTTTCTTTTCTTCGCCGCCTGGCCCGTTTCGGCCGCGCCGCCCGCCACCGGCGACACCATGCCCGAACTGATCCTGCCCGTCCCCTTCGATCCGGCCGCACAGGAAATGCTCGGAGTGCAGGGGAAAACGACCTTCACGCTTGCCGACCTTGGCGCCGATCTCGTTTTCATCGAGGTCATCGGCGTGTACTGTCCGCAGTGCGTCAAGCAGTCGCCGGGCTTCAAGACCCTTTTCAACCGCTTGAACAAGGGCAAGCTCAAGGGGCGGGTGGCCATGTTCGGGCTGGCCGCCGGAGGTACGGACGCCGAAGTCAGGCAACTGCTGGGTACCGGCCAGTACCTGTTTCCGGTCCTGAGCGATCCCGACTACGCGCTGCACAAGGTGCTGGGTGAGCCGCTCACGCCCTACACCATCGTCTGCAAGCCGGACGGGAGCGTGGTTTACGACCACCTTGGCGTGATTCAGGATATTGACGCGTTGTACCAGCAGATAAAGACACTGCTCGACTGATCGCGGAGCGGGAGATGACGGCTCAAACCGAAAGCGATGCCGATCGCGCCAGATATCAGTTTCAGATTCTGTTCGACACGGCAGCAGAACTGAGCGGGGCGCGATATCCGCACAGGATCCTGGAGGCTTTTCTGCTCTCGGCCCAGGGCGGGATAGGGGCCCGGGGCGGTTTTGCGGCCATTCTCGGTCAGGGCGAATTTGAGCTCATGACCCGCTCCAGCCTCACAAGGAGCCTGACGCCCGAATATGCGCGGGTGCTGCGCGAGCACCTGGACGCCCTGGGCGAGGAGCGCAAATCCTCTTTTTTCGTGCCTTCGCTGCAAGGCGAGCTCTGTCCCGGAAAATGCGAGCTCCTTCTGGTCTGCCCTCTCGATGACGGCCGGGATGGAGTGCTCGGTCTGGAAGAAAGTCTGACCGGGCGTCCCTATGACGAAAATGACAGGCAGCTTGTGGCGGGCCTTGGCACCCTTTTCCAGACCAGTCTCAGGTTTTCGCTCTACGCCACCCGTGTCGAACTGCTCAATGCCGAGCTGAGCAAGCAGAACGACACTCTCGACCGCCAGATTTATCACCTGAGCGCCTTGCGCGACCTCTCCGGAGAAATTCTGCGCGTGGATATGGCTGAGGTCATGTCCACCTTCCTGATGACCTTGCTCGGTCATTTTGCCCGGCCCCAGGGCCTCCTGTTACTGCATGACCGCGCTTCAGGGCGGATTCATGAAATTTCAAGCGGTCTGCCGGCAAAGCCCGAGCTCGCCCATCAGGAGGTGGAGAGGCTTTTCTTCCTGTGTCTGGGCGGTGTCCGGGAAAAGCATCTGCAACCCCTGCAGGTCGAACCTGTCGAGGACATGAGCGGAGCCGCGCAAATCGAGCTGGGTTTCGAGCCCGATCGGGGCTATCTCTTCATGCTGCGCGAGAACATGTACGGGGTGCTGCTTCTGGGGCCAAGCCTCGGTGCGATGGTCCCCGCCGAGGACGGCCTGCTGCAGGCCTTTGTTTCCCAGGGCGTCCTGCACCTCAAAAATGCCGATTCCTTCAGGACCATCATGGCCCTGAACGACGGTCTGGCCAGGCAAAACGAGGAGCTGCGCCGCACCATCGACGAACTGACGCATGCCCGGAACCAGATCAGCATGCTCGAGGCGGCAGGCAGGCGCATCGCCGGCATCGTGCACAGCAAGGCGCTGAGCCTGATCCGGGTGCGTCCGGTCGACTTTTTTCTGATCATGGTTTTGAGCCTTGGCATGGCGCTGGCGTTCAACCAGCAGAACCCCCGCGGAATCACCCTGATCGAACCGGCCGGCCCCGAAATTCCATTCGTGACCCAGGAGCAGGCCCTGGCGCTCATCGAAAATGAGGATGCCCTTCTGGTCGATGCTCGGCCGCGCGAGTTTTACGAACGCGAGCATGCGCAAAGAGCGGTCAATGTTCCGGCCCAGCTTTTCGATCTGGTCTACATGATGCAAATGACCGCCGAGGACCCCGAGCGGCCCATAGTGGTTTTCGGACGCAGCGTGAGCCGCCGCTACGACCTGATCGTGGCCGCGAAGTTTCTGGGCAGGGACCATGAGCGGGTCTATATCGTCAAGGATGTCCCGCCATTGGCTCTGGACGGAGGCACGCAATGATCTCGCGAATGAAAGGTCTTTTGACCCACCCTGTCCTTGCCTTGCTCCTGCGCCTCTATTTGGCCGGGATTTTCATCTACGCCAGCCTGCACAAGATCAATTTTCCGGCCGAATTCGGGGACAACATCGCAGGCTATCTCATTGTTCCGTACTGGCTGATCAATCCGCTGGCCGTGTTCATGCCCTGGCTTGAGCTGGTCTGCGGACTCTTTCTTCTGGCCGGCGTCAGGGTGCGGGCGGCGAGCCTGCTGATCGGCGGGATGCTGGCCATGTTCACCGTGGCGGTGCTGGTGGCCCTGATTCAGGATACGCCCATCGGTTGCGGCTGCTTCCAGTCCGTGGGCGAGCCCATCTCGTGGTGGACGGTGTTCAGGGATCTGGTCTGGCTGACCATGGCCGCTCATGTGTATTTTTATGACCGGCTGATCCATCTGGACCGCCTCTTCATGCTCAAACCGGAGGAACTCGGGCTGTGATGAAATTTCTGCCGCTTCTGATGCTGTTTCTGTGTCTGTCCTGTTCCTCCCGGCCCGACCTCGCAGGACGCTACGAGGCTTCGCACACGGGCCCCAGCGGGTCGGTGAACGCGGTCATGATCCTGGCCGGGGACGGCAGCGGAAAGTGGGAAATCGAGGGGGAGGTCCTGCCTTTTTCGTGGGCCGTGCGCGAGGGGGCGCTGAACGTGCACACTCGTGACGGGGCGGTGATCGAAGGCGTGATCGACGGCGGCAATGTCCGTCTGGACGTTCCGGGGGTCGGCAAGCTTGATTTTGTTCGCGGGAAATAGTTTTTTCTAGCGGCCCTGCAGCTGCTCAAGATCGGCCGGGTAATTGACGTTGAAGAAAATGTGCCGTTCGTCTTCGGTGTAGATCACCGAGTGGCGCAGTTCGGCCGGGATGAGACGGCTGAGCTTGAAGAGTCCCTGGGCCACGCCGTTCTCCAGCAATGGCAGGGCCTGCGGCTCGTAGATCGCGACCAGGTTTTCGATGAACCCCGAATCCTTGAGCTGCCAGGTGGTCAGCACGCAATCCTGGGGGCGTTTTTCCCGCGCTTCCATGAGCCTTTCGATGATGCTGTCCTCCATGAAAGGCAGGTCGCAGGCGAGGACGAAGGTCGGTGCCCCGAATTTGCGCAGCGCCGTGATGATGCCGCCAGCAGGACCGATGCGTTCCGTTTCGTCGGTGATGACGGGCCAGGGGCCGTCCACGGCGGGGGCATGCCGACAGGACAGATAGACCTGGTCAACATGGCGTTGCAGCAGCGTGGCTGTCCGCGTGAGCAGGGTCTGCCCTTCGTGCACGACACGGGTCTTGTCCTGTCCGAGCCGGGATGATTTTCCTCCGGCAAGCACCAATCCGATCATGTTTTTCCCTGTGCCGCGATCCGCAGCCGGAAGGCAGCGGGTGCGGTATTTTTGGTTTACTGGCTTGCACCAGGACGGCCGCATTCCGGGTCGGTCCGGGGCGGGGCCGCCAAAACTCCTTCTCCGGCCTCGTACTGTTTTCCCGTCGCTGCTGTCGAACAACAGGCTGCGCTCCGGATGGGAGGCGACGGGAAAACAAACGATTCCTGGCTCAGTCAGACAGTTGCCGCCCCCGCCCCGGACCGACCCGGAACGCTGGGGCCGGGCGCTGGTCGGGGTAGCGCTGAGGACGGACTCCGTATGAATGGATAGAAACAATCGGTCCTGTCTGAAACCAGTCTTCTTTCTTTAAAATCCCCAGGCCGAGAGGGTGGGACGCTTGTATTTCTTTTCCTGGGCCGCCACGTCAAGACTCAGGGACTCCAGATCATCCACCAAGGGCAGAGTCCTGCGGTCCAGGTTTCTGAAGTCCGTGAGCTTGATGTAAAGATTACAGGTCTTGCAGGCGTTTATGCGTATTCCTGGCTCTTCATCAGCCTCGTAGTATTCCAGCTTTTCTGCGTCCTTTTCAAGGCAGAAAGGACACTGCAGTCTGGGCGCATGATATTCCGCGTGGCAGAATCCACAGATGTTGTATCTGAACCCTTCCTTTTCACGTAGATCCGACATGATCGGCAGGCTGCCACAAAGGGGGCAGTGCCCATGTTCCCAGGACTGCGAAAGGTCGGTCCGGGCTTCGAGCGCGATGGCGGCGCGTTCAAGGGACGGGGTCATGGCGGCCTGTGCCAGCATGGGCAGGATGCGCGGTGCGGAAGGGGTAACGGCGGTCCAGGTGGAGAAAAAACCTTCGTCGCCGTTCAAATGCGCCTGCATGACCAGATCCAGGTCCAGGGATTTGTCCGCGATGGCAGCCTGAATGGCGGCAGCGGCTTCGCCGAGGGCCGGGTTGACCGATTTGGCCAGCTCCAGAAATTCGCTGAAAAGTTCGATGCTCTGATCTTTGTCAAAGGGAAAGCTGGCTCTCTCGAGCAGAGGTGCGCCCTGGCTGTGCTGTAGCGGATCGGCGATTTCGATCGTGGCTGCGGCGGGAACCTGGGCCTTGTTTCGGGCCTTGAGCTGGCGGGTGTAGATTTGTTCAACCAGATCGATCAGTTCCACGGGTAAAAAACCCCGTTTTCTGCACGTGTCGATTTTTTTAGCAAGCAATTCCTGGGCTTTTACAGCTTCGATCATGGGCATTCTCCGTTGGTGAAAGGCGAGGTGTGATTCCGGGCCGGCCCCGTAAGTAGCGTGTCTTTTGACACATCACAATGCTTGTTTTGTGTCTGGCTTTGATTTAGCAAAATATGTGTCTGAATTATAATCACATCATCCTCAGCCGGGAGGGGGAATCCATGACCGAATCCAAAATCGAGGGCACTCTGACCTTGCGTCTGCACGTCTGGTTTGAACGCAACGAGAAGATTTTTCTGGGCATTGGCCGGGCCCTTTTGCTCGAAAAAATCGAGGAGTGCGGGTCGCTCAGGCAGGCGGCAACGGACATGAAGATGTCGTACCGGGCCGCCTGGGGCAAGCTCAAGGCCGCCGAAGAGAGCATCGGCAAACCACTTGTGCAGAAGATCAAGGGCAAGGGGCAGCGCTATGAGCTCACCCCCGTGGGTCGTCAGCTTGCCCGGCAGTTTCTGCAGCTGCAGAGCGACATCGAGACGTACGCCAAGGGCAAGGCCCAGGATATTTTCGGCGAGGAAGTGCAGTATTATGCCGATGCCTACCCGGAGACCAAACTTTCATCTTTCAAGGCGGACTAGGAATGGATCATGGTTTTTTCCGGGTCATTTCCCCGGCCCTGTTTTGCGAGCTGTTGCAGGGTTTTACGCCCGTGGATACCGAGATTTTGCCCCTCAATGAGTGTCTTGGCCGCGTCCTGGCCGAAGACATCCTCTCCGGCGATGACATCCCGGCCCTCGACCGTTCCTGCATGGATGGCTATGCCGTGCGTGCGGCCGACACCTTCGGCGCGAGCGAGGGCAACCCCGCCTATGTGGAGCTTGCCCGCAGCGCGGCCATCGACGAGGTCGTCAGCCGTCCCCTGAATTCCGGAGAATGCATGGGCATCGCCACGGGCGGGAGCCTGCCGCCGGGTGCGGATGCCGTGATCATGGTCGAGCACACCCAGATGCTTGGGGACACGACCGTGGAGATACGCAAGACCGTTACCCCTGGCGAGAATGTCATGCTTCGGGGCGAGGACGTGGGGCAGGGGCAGGTGGCCGTGCCCGCCGGACGGCGTCTGCGCCCGCAGGAAGTGGGACTCATGGCCGCCATCGGCTGTCTTGCTGCGAAAGTTTTTCGCCAGCCCCGCTGCGGCATTGTCTCCACCGGAGACGAACTGGTCCCGGTCGAATCCGTGCCCAGACCAGGACAAATCCGGGACGTCAACTCCCATACCCTGGCCTGCATGGCCCGGCAGGCGGGTGCTCGGGTCAGCTCTCACGGACTGGTTCCCGATGTGCGCAAGGCCCTGCAGGAGGCTCTGGTCCGCTGCCTGGAGGAGAACGACGTGGTCTTCATCTCCGGCGGCAGTTCCATCGGGACGCGCGATCTGACCATCGAGGTTCTCGAATCCTTCCCGGACAGCGAAATTCTGGCCCACGGCGTGTCCATCAGTCCCGGCAAGCCGACCATTCTTGCGCGTGTCGGGGGCAAGCCGGTGCTTGGGCTCCCCGGTCAGGTCACATCCGCCCAGATCGTCATGCTGGTCTTCGGACAGCCGCTCCTGGTGCATCTGGGGGGCGACGCGGGGGCCTTCGACCCCGGGCGCCTGCTTATGCGTCCGGCCAGACTCGGGGCCAACCTGTCCTCCAAACCCGGCCGCGAGGATTACGTGCGGGTACGGCTTGAAGAACAGGACGGGGAGATCGTGGCCATGCCGCGTCTCGGCAAGTCGGGGCTCCTGCGCACCATGCTTGATGCCGACGGACTGGTGCGGTTGCCTGCGTCCCTGGAAGGCATGCGAGCCGGTCAGGATGTGGATGTCTGGATCTTCTAACCTTCGAAATATCAATGAAAAAAAGAAACATATATCTCAAGACCGTGCCCGTGGACGAGGCCCTGCAACTGACCATGGCCGCCCTTGACCGTGACCGTCTGGTCGGCAGGGAGACGATCCCCTCGCATCAGGCCTGTGGCCGGGTCACGGCGCAGGCGGTGTACGCGGTATGCTCTTCCCCGACGTTTCACAGCGCGGCCATGGACGGCTATGCCCTCAAAGCCGAGTCCACCTTCGCCGCCCGCGAAGGGCGACCCGTGCGCCTGGCCAAGGGCAGCCAGTGCGCGCCCGTGAACACCGGGCATCCCCTGCCCGAGGGTATGGACGGGGTGCTCATGATAGAGAAGGCCGTACGCGACACCGACGACTTCATCGAGCTTGAAACCCCGGTCTTCCCCATGCAGCACGTGCGCCGCATCGGCGAGGACATAGTGGCCACGGAGCTTCTCCTGCCCCAGAACAGGCTGCTCTCTGCCTATGACGTGGGCGGGCTCCTGAGCGCCGGAATCTGGGAGGTGCCGGTCTGGGAAGAGCTGCGCATGGCCTTCATTCCCACCGGCGACGAGGTCCTCGATTTCAACATGCGCCCAAGTCCGCGTCCCGGGCAGGTCATCGAGAGCAATTCGCAGGTCTTCGCAGGCCTGGCCGCTGCCCAGGGCTGCGTCTTCACCAGGGTCGATCCCGTGCCGGACAACGAGGAGGCCCTGACCGCAGCGGTGCGCGAGGCCGTGAGAGGGCCGAACCATGTCGTCGTCATCGGCGCAGGGTCCTCGGCCGGGTCCAAGGATTTTTCCCGCTCCATCATAGAGAACCTGGGTCGGGTCCTGGTCCACGGCATTGACCTCATGCCCGGCAAGCCCTCCATTCTGGGCGTCATCGAGGGCAAGCTCATTGTCGGCGCGCCGGGATATCCGGTTTCCGCGGTGGTCTGTTTCGAGGAACTGCTCATCCCGCTCCTGTCCTGGTTGTCCCGCAAGACGCCTCCGGTCAGGCCGGTGGTGGACGTGGAGCTGGCGCGCAAGATCCCTTCCAAGCTCGGCACGGAAGAGCTGGTCCGCCTGGCCATCGGCCGGGTCGGGGAGAAGCTGGTAGCCACGCCCCTGGGGCGCGGCGCGGGCATGCTGACCACTCTCATCCGCGCCCAGGGCGTGACCCGCATTCCGGTAGACAGCGAGGGCGTCGAGGCCGCCTCGACGGTCCGGGCCGAGCTGCTTGTCCCGGCGGCGGAGCTGGACCAGACCCTGGTCGTGGTTGGCAGTCACGACAACATCATCGACGTGCTCGGCAACGAGCTTATGGGCCTGGTCAGGCCGGTGCGCATTGCCTCCAGCCATGTGGGCTCCATGGGCGGCCTCACGGCCCTTAAAAACCGTTCGGCGCTCATGGCCGGGACCCACCTCTTCGACGAGCAAAGCGGGGATTTCAACTTTCCCTTTTTCCGCAAGTACCTGCCCGGCCTCAGCGTCTCGTGCGTCAATCTGGCCATCCGGCATCAGGGACTCATCGTGGCCAAGGGAAATCCGCTGGGCATCAGCGGAGTGGGGGATCTCGTCCGGCCTGAGGTGCGCTTCATCAACCGTCAGCGCGGGGCCGGGACGCGCATTCTGCTCGATTACCACCTGCGGCAGGCCGGTATCAGCCCGGAACAGGTGAACGGGTACGAGAAGGAGGAGTTCACGCACATGGCGGTGGCCGTCAACGTGCTGACCGGGACGGCCTCCTGCGGACTGGGGATTTTTGCGGCCGCCAACGCCCTGGGGCTTGATTTCGTGCCCCTGGCGCGGGAGCGCTACGATCTGGCCTTTCTGCCTGAACATGCGGACTGGAAGACCGAAGTGGCGCTGGATTTGATCCGCTCGGCATCCTTCAAGGAACGCATCGAAAAGCTGGGTGGCTACGAGACCACGCTCACCGGCTGCATCATGGAGCCGGGCCAGGGGCTCGGGTAGAGCTGACAGCCTGAATAATTACAAATATCCAGGCTGTTCCAAAATGGTGAGATGCGAGGAACAAAGAAAATCCAGGGCCGAAGCGTATTTTAAGATACGTGAGGGTCTGGATTTTCTGCAGTGACGAAGCAGATCGCCGTTTTGGGGCAGCCTGGTAACCCCTTATTTTTCCTTGACGGGCACGGGCGGTTGCAGTAGCTGCTTGATCCTCGCGGGCGGGAGTAGCTCAATGGCTAGAGCATCAGCCTTCCAAGCTGAGGGTTGCGGGTTCGAGTCCCGTTTCCCGCTCCACGAGAAAAGGCGGCATAGCCAAGTGGTAAGGCAGAGGTCTGCAAAACCTCCATTCTCCAGTTCAAATCTGGATGCCGCCTCCAATATTGCGGGAGTAACTCAGTGGTAGAGTGCAACCTTGCCAAGGTTGAAGTCGCGAGTTCAAATCTCGTTTCCCGCTCCAGATTTCACGGCCGGTCCCAGACCGGTTCAGACCAGACAAACCCTCGCCGAAAATAACGGCGAGGGTTTCTTTTATTCAGGCCATTTGAAATTCGACACAGAATATCCCCTCAATCATGGAAAATTGGTGGGAGAAAGGCTCTTTTTTCGAAGGGTGAAATCAACGGGCTTTGATAGCCGGAGAGGGCGCCTGGATGCCGGGCAGATTCGTGGCCTGGCCGTGCCGGATCCGGGTGTGCTTCGCGTCAAGTCCGGACGGGCCGGAATTAATACCTTTGTGTACATCGCATTTCACACACGCTGTATGAATCAAACTTGAATATCATGAAAGTTTTGGCTATAAATTTCTCGTATCAATAAAGGCGGGGAGGTCAGCATGGACGAGAGAACGACAATGGGACAGCATATCAGGCATCTGCGCAAGGCCAAGGGATTGACCTTGCAGGCCCTGGCCGCCGAAGTGGGCTGCTCCGAGAGCATGCTTTCCAAGATCGAGAACGGCAAGGGCAATCCGTCAATGCGCGTGCTGCACAACATCTCCAAGGCACTTGATACGAATATGGGATCACTGTTCATGCAGAATCCCACCCTCGAACTGGTGTCCCGCAAAGGGCAGCGTCACCTGGCACAGCTTGTCAGCGGCAAGGGTGTCATCCTTGAATACCTCTCGCCTCATCTGCCCGGGCATCATCTGCAGGCCCACATCCACATCATCGAGCCCAGTGGGAGCAGTATCGAGCCGATCTCGCACGAAGGCGAGGAGGTCGGTTACGTCCTTGAAGGCGAGGTTGAGCTCAGTGTCGAAGGCAAACAGTACCATCTTTTCGAGGGAGACTCCTTCTTCTTCGATTCCAACCTTCCCCACGCTTTCCAAAACAGAGGTGCGTCCACGGCACGCGTACTCTGGGTCAATACTCCTCCAACCTACTGATTCCCATCTAGAAAAGACGCATCCATTTCCGCATGCAGGGCTCGGACGCCCTCTTGCTTCCGGCCGGATGAAATTCCGGCGGACCCATTCGGCAGCTCTGCATCGCCATCGCGGTCACGGTTGATTCCCTCTTCGCACCTTCCATAATCCTGCCATGATGTTGTTTCTTGTTCTTGGTTGCCTGCTGCTTCGCGCCCTGTCGGCAGACTTGCCGATAATGTGCATATGATTCAAGAAATACAAGCCATTTTTCTACATTAATGTTAAAAATAATCGGCGCAAGCTGTCTGCAAAGCATGTTTTATTGCATTTATTCCGTGTGAATGTGATGTAATTTATTGCTATTTTATTTCATGAAAGTTTTGGCATGGGAGCTGCTTAGTATGTTCAAGTTTTGCAGTTAAACTTTCCAAAATCAACATGCAACTAGGAGTCAGACCATGTTTCCTCAGACCCCAAGAAAATTTCCTCTCATGAAAATCGCCAGCCTGCTGCTGGCAGCGCTTTCCCTGGCTACCCTTTCGACCGCCACGGCCCGGGCGGACCTGCTGGAGCAGGTCAAGGCCAAGGGTGAGATCGTCATTGGCACCGAGGCCGCCTTTCCTCCTTTCGAATTTGTTCAGGACGGCAAGATCGAGGGATATTCCGCGGATCTGCTGGCCGAGATCATGAAAGACCTGCCCGGCGTCAAGGCCAATCGGCTGGATGTGCCGTGGCAGGGCATCCTGCCCGGCCTGGCCGCAGGTAAATTTGACTTTATTGTAACTTCCGTGACCGCCACCAAGGAACGCTACGAGCGCTACTCGCTGAGTCTGCCGATCGCCGATGCCACTGTGGCCCTGCTGGTTCGTGCCGATTCCGATATCAAGGCCGCTGAAGACACAGCGGACAAGATTGTCGCCTCCCAGACCGGTTCCGCCCAGCTGCAGGCTCTCAAGGGACTGGGTGAAACTCTGGCCGCTGCCGGCAAGAAATTCTCCGACGTGCGGGAATACGTGTCTTTCGACGAGGCTTATGCCGACTTGGCCGCAGGCCGTGTGGACGCTGTGGCCCAGTCCTTCCCCAATCTGGCCGACGCGGTGAAGAAGCGTCCCGACGCCTTCCGCATCATCACGCCGCCCTTCGGCCCCAAGGTCTATTTCTCCTGGGCGGCCCGCAAGGACGAGGAATCCAAGTCCCTGAGTGCCTTCTTCGACGAGGGGCTGCGCAAACTCAACACCTCCGGCAAGATGGAGGAGTTGCAGAAGAAGTGGTTCGGATTCGCCATGCCTGTGCCTGCCGACGAGCTTCCCGTTCCCATCCAGTAGGGGCCATGGTGTGGGGGGCCTGCACGCTGCCGCAAGGCGCGTCCCGGCCCCCGACCCTCCCGGTCGCATGACGCCGCGGCCCAGGAACGCTAATCACAAGGATAGTCGACATGAGCGCCGCCTTCAAACTCGAAGTTGTTTTCAGCAGCCTGCCGACCTTGCTCAAGGGTGCCGGGGTTACTCTTGGCATCTCCATGGCGTCCATCGCCCTCGGGCTCGTGATCGGTATGCTGGTTTGCCTGTGCCGCATCTCGAACAGGACACTGCTGAGCTGGCCAGCGGCCGTGTTCATCAGCGCCCTGCGAGGCATCCCGATTCTGGTGCTGCTGCTTATCGTTTTTTACATGCTTCCGCTTGTCGGGATAGGGATTCCACCCATCATGGCGGCAATCCTTTCCATGAGTCTCAACTCCGGGGCGTTCCAGGCTGAGATCTACCGCGGCGGATTCATGAGCATTCCCGCCGGACAGGCCGAGGCGGCACGGGCGCTGGGAATGAGCGAGTCGCGCATCCTCTGGCGTATCCTCATCCCGCAGGTCATGAACAAGGTTGCACCTTCGCTGACCAACGAATTGATCATGCTGCTCAAGAATTCATCCCTGGCGTCCTCCATCACCGTGGTGGAGCTGCTGCGGACCAGCCAGCAGATCGTGTCCAACACCTATCGCCCCACGGAACTCTATCTCACTGCCGCGCTTCTCTACATCCTCATGAGCATCGCCATCTCGGTTGCAAGCGATACGGCGCGCAGGAAATTCTATCACGGGGGGAGGGTGACGGCATGAATTTTTCCGTTCTCGAAGCATATCAGGGCGCCATCCTCGGCGGGTTGTGGACGACCATGTATATATGCGCCCTCAGCATCGCCTTGGGCCTTGTGCTTGGGCTCGTCATCGAACTCGTCCGCCAGGAGCTGTCCTGGATGCGCATGCCGTGCCGGATTTACGTGGAGTTTTTTCGAGGATCACCCATTCTGATCCAGATCTTTCTTATCTACTACGCAGGCCCGCACTTCGGGCTGCTGCTCAGTCCCGTCACCGCAGGTGTGGTCGGACTGGCCCTCTACGGTGCTGCCTACTACGCGGAAATCTTCCGCAGCGGATTCGAGGCGGTACCCAAAGGGCAGATCGAGGCGGCGGAGTGTCTGGGCATCTCTCCCTCCAGAGTCCTGTGGCGTATCAAGCTGCCGCAGATGACCGCCCTGGTGCTGCCGCCCCTGGTCAACCAGTCCATCATCCTGATCAAGGACTCCGCTGTGCTGTCCGTCATCACCGTGCCGGAACTGACAAAGCAGACCTCGAAAATAATCAACGAGACCTTCACCATCGCCGAGCCGCTGCTCGTGCTGGCGCTGCTCTACTGGGCGCTGGTGGAAGGGCTTTCGCGCCTGGGCAGGCTCCTGGAAACCCGCATGAATCGCCATATCACTTCATCCGCCGGGAGGACGTCATGAGCCTGGCACGCACGAACATTCCCCCTGTCATCAACATCACGAACCTGCACAAGCGCTTCGGCAATCTGGAAGTGCTCAAGGGCATCGACCTCGACATCTACCAGTCCGAGGTGGTCTGCCTCATTGGTCCCTCGGGGTCGGGCAAGAGCACGCTGCTGCGCTGTATCAATTTCCTGGAGAGCTATGAGCAGGGCCTGGTGAAGATCAACGAAGAACCCATGGGGTTCGTCAAGATGTATGACGGCACCCTGCGCAAGGCCCCTGCGGCAAGGGTGCTCGAGTCGCGACGCGATCTGGGCATGGTCTTCCAGCATTTCAACCTGTGGCCGCACATGAACGTGCTTGAGAACGTTACCGAGGCTCTGCGCTCGGTCAAGCTCAGGCCCAGGGACAAGGCCGAAGCCAAAGGCAAGGCCATGCTGGAGAAGGTCGGGCTGGGGGACAAGCTGGACAGCTATCCGGCAAATCTCTCCGGAGGCCAGCAGCAGCGGGTGGCCATCGCTCGTGCCCTGGCCATGGACCCGTCCATCATGCTCTTCGACGAACCGACCAGCGCCCTGGACCCGGAACTGGTCGGCGACGTGCTGGCCGTGATGCGCTCCCTGGCGGCCGAGGGCATGACCATGGTCATCGTTACCCATGAAATGGGCTTCGCCATGGATGTGGCCGACCGCGTCGTCTTCATGGAGGATGGCAAGATCGTCGAACAGGGCGACCCAAAGACACTTTTCAACGCTCCGGAGAGTCCGAGACTGGCCACGTTTCTGAGTTCTTGGAATCGAAGGACCAACAGCTAACCTGGAACCGTGCAACCTTCCAGAACAATAACAGGAGATTATCATGTCCGAGCAACTCGTCACCATTCCCGCCCGTTCCGGCAAGGCCGCCTTGGTCAAGGCCGGACAGCGGATCAAGATCATCAACACCCATGGCGCACAGATCGTTGATACCTGGGCCTTCAATCCCCATGATCCCAGCGAATATCTCTCCATGCAGCATACCCGCGCCTATCTGGACAAGGTCATCCCGGCGGCCGGCGACACGCTGGTTTCCAACCGTCGCCGTCCCATGCTGCAGTTCGTGGAAGACACCTCCCCGGGCGTGCACGACACCCTCATCGCGGCCTGTGACATATACCGCTATATCGGTCTCGGGGTTACGGAATACCACGACAACTGCCAGGACAACATGTACGCAGCCCTGCGCGAACTTGGAGTAAGCGCGCCGACTTGCCCAAGTCCTCTGAACCTGTGGATGAACACGCCCGCCAAAGACAACGCCATAGTGTGGCTGCCCCCTGTCTCCAAGCCTGGTGACTATGTGGTGCTGGAAGCTGCCATCGACTGTGTGGTGGCCATGTCGGCCTGTCCCCAGGATATCATTCCGATCAACGGCGAGGCCTGCAAGCCCACCGAAGCTCACTTCGTGGTGCTCGGGGAGGCGTGATGGATCCGCTCCGGCTGACCCGCGAACTCATCGGCATCGACACCTGCAATCCTCCGGGGGGCGAAGAGAAGGCTCTGCGTCATCTCGAAAGTCTCCTGGGGGATGCCGGGTTCGAGGTGACTCTGGATCTGTTTGGGGAGGGGCGGGGCAGTCTCGTGGCCCGGTATAACCGTGGGGCGACGGACACGTCCCTGTGTTTTGCCGGGCACATCGATACCGTGCCCCTTGGCAATGCAGCCTGGATCCGGCCGCCCTTTGGCGCGGAAGTTCATGACGGGTTGCTTTATGGCCGTGGAGCCAGCGACATGAAGAGTGGCATCGCAGCCATGTGCTGCGCAGCCATGGCCGCTGCTGCGGAGAAGGTACCGGGGGAGGTCGCCCTTTTTGTCTGTGGCGGCGAGGAAACAGGATGTCAGGGTTCCTTTCGCCTGGCCGCAAACCCGGAGTTGCTGGGACGTCCCGGCGCCATGGTGGTCTGCGAGCCGAGTCGCAACCGGCCTCTGTTGGGGCACAAGGGCGCCCTGTGGCTGCAGGGACGCACTGCGGGCAAAACGGCTCATGGTTCAATGCCCGAACTGGGGGATAATGCCCTGTACAAGGCCGTTGACGCTATCGCGCGTCTGCGGGCCATGGAGTTGGGCCAGGCGCCTCATGTGCATCTCGGTCCGGCGACCATGAGCATAAACACCCTGTGCGCCGGGCAGAACACCAACTCCGTGCCCGACAAGGCGATCTTCACCATGGATCTGCGCACCCTGCCCGGCATGACCGGACAGGAGTTGATCGCGCGTCTGGCCCGGACAGCGGGACCGGACGTGGAATTTGACACGCTGCTGGATATTCCGGCTGTTTGGACCGAGGCTGACGACCCCTGGGTGCGCCGCAGCTTCGAATTGCTGCGCGGGCATCTGAACACCGCTCCGGGTATCGAGACCGTGCAGTTCTTCACCGACGCTTCCGCCTTTCGTCAGGCCCTGCCGAACATGCCCATAATCATCCTCGGCCCGGGCGATCCGGGCTTGGCCCATCGCACGGACGAACACTGCGAAGTCCGGCAGATCGACGCCGCCATGCACATGTATCTCGATCTCTGCCGCGACTGGGGTGGTGCATAGGCCGTGAGCAGGCTGCCCAAAAGGCGATCTGTTGCGCCAGCGAAAAAATCCAGACCGCTTATGTATCCTCATGATCGCGTGTTCTGGATTTTTTCGCTTTCCGGCATCTCGCCATTTATTTCAGCGGTCTGCGAATTATGAATTTTCAAGGCAATCATTTCTTCAAGGACATCGTGCCCTTTTTTCTTGTCTACGCCGTCATGTTCGTGATTTTCGCCTTTGTGCAGCAGTTGCTGGCCACATCTTTATAGTGCATATCCATCATGGAGAAATGTATGAACAAAATAGCAGTTCTCACCACTGGCGGAACTATTGCCAGCATAAAAAACGAAATTTCAGGACTCTATATGGCTGGTGCCATGTCTGGAGAGCAACTCGTTGACAGGGATCGTGTCAGGCCTGTCGCGGAAATTGAGGTCGAGTCCGTCTTTCAAGTGCCGAGCAACGCTATGGACTTCGATAAACTGCTCAAATTGCGCGACAGGATTCTCCACCACATAAACGATCCCGACGTCGATGGCGTTGTCGTAACGCATGGTACGGACACGCTCGAAGAATCGTCATATTTCATGGACCTGATTCTCGAGTCGATAAAACCTGTGGTCTTTACCGGCGCACAGCGAACGCCTTGCGGGGAGGGTACGGATGCCTATACCAACATCCGTGATGCCATTGCAGTCGCAGCCTCTCCTGATTGTAAGGGAATTGGGGTGCTCGTTGTCTTCAACGAAGGGGTGTACAGCGCGAGGCACGTTCGCAAGATGCACGCGTACAACGTACAGGCCTTCACATCTCCCGGCTTTGGCCAACTCGGTTATGTAGACAATGGAGAATGCTTCATGACCCAGAATCCGGTCCAACGTGTACATTACGAACTGACCGGAACGTTGGGGCGGGTTGATATCATCAAGGCGTATTTGGGGTGCGACGGTAAGATCATCGACTTTTGCACGGACTCCGGCGTGTCGGGCATTGTTCTTGAGGGCCTGGGGCGTGGACATGTTCCCCCTGGTTGTATGAATGCGGTGCAGCGGGCGGTTGACAAGGGCGTGCACGTAGTCATCACCACCAACTGCGGCCAGGGGCGTGTCTATCCCGTGTACGATTTTGCCGGAGGTGTCAGAGACCTGCAATCGAGGGGCGTGATCCTCGGGCATGACTACACGAGCTTGAAGGCGCGAATCAAACTCATGGTACTTTTGGCTGCGGGACATGAATCCCGCCTGGAGTTGCAAAAGGGCTTCCTCGCTTAATCCTGCTGCAGTTCAGAAAGCGCCTGGATACGAAAGCCCTCTGTGCTCCCGACAGGGTTAAACGCTAACTGATGCAGGTTGCCGAAGCCGACCGGGTGTCCAGGGTCATGCGCCCGTACCTGAAGGCTGTCGCATGAGTAGCGACGGGCGCACGGATCGTGGACATCCTCTTATTCAAGCATCCTTGAAGCAGGAATAGTTGTTGGCCTGTCCCTCTCTGCTCTCCTCGATACCGTGCAAGCTGACGAGCTGTTTCGGCCGCTGCCTGCTTCGGTCGTATTCTTCCCGGAGCCAGCCCAGGCAGAGGTTGTGGATGGTGTTGATGGTGGCTTGTATGGCGCCCTTGTCGAAGAATCCAGAATGCTCGCTTGTCGTTGGGCAGCCGGTTGCGATCATGGAGCGATGGGCGTCCTCCCAATACGGAAGGGTGTGCGTGGCGTTGCCCCAGGTGTTGCAGTCCGGATCGAGACCGGTAGTCGAAGATGCTTTGTCCCTCAGTCCATGACGTCTCCCGTTGTCATGATTCTCAACCGCCTTTCTTGTTATCTTCAAACATCTCGACGGGCATCGGATAATCCAGACACCACGTCATTATAATCGGTCGTTCACTCTCGAATTTGATCAGCTGCACTGGCCCCAGACATGTGAAAGGGGCGGTGACGCCGTTTCTTTTCTTCTGACCGCGGGCAAAGACAAGGATCGTGTACCCTCGGGCTTTGTGATGGATCAGGTTCTGGCCGTCAGCGTGATGCTGGGCGGTGTTGGCCTGGGACTCCCAATGCAGCAGTTCGCGACTGATCGGGTAGTCTGCGTACATGGTGCTTGGCGAAAACTCTTTTTCAGTTTTTTGGAAGGTCACAAGCAGTGCGTAGGTTTTGATTTCGGCGAAATGCAGCACGCCTACACCGGTCTGACCGGCTGATTCCAAAGTTGCTTTACCGAGGGCCGCCTGGATCTCCTTGATGCCGTAAAAGGCATGCAGTTCCAGCGGGCAGGCATAGGGAAGCTGCATTTTCTGGCCTGCTGCATGGCTGGCTTCCTGCGACCATGCCAATATTTCATCCAGATCTGCGCAAATCGTCGGGTTTGCCGCCAATCGCGAGAAGGCCTCTTCAAGTGTGGCAATGCCAGCTTTCTCCCCTCTGTCGCCCCAGATACGATAGTAAATGAGGAAGGCAGACTCACCGGCCAGAGATACTGCCTCACGCATATTTCCATCCCTGATCTTGCTGAGAATCCGGCGATAGAGCGCGGCTTCATGAGGGCCGCTGACGAATGCTGCGCGAATCAATGCCTTCTTCAGCCTGTTGAAATCGGGATCGGTGGGAATCGGCCCCAGTTGCGCTTTTGCCTTCCACCCGCTCCATGTTTCCCTGGCCAGCAGCACTTCCGGTTCGTAGTCGTGGTGACGGATGAAGTTGCTGAAGGTCAGGTCCTGATCCGTCTCGCTGGTGAAAGACTGGAGTCGTTCGGGAACTTGAACGGCAAGGCGTCTCAGGTTCTCCTTGATATTCTCCAGAACGTATTCCCGCGAAAGCCGGTCAAGCTGGATGGAGCAGCCGGCTGGAAGATGCGGGAAATCGAGCTCCACCTCCTTGTCGATGGCAAAACGATGCCTGGGAAGGAGGGCCTTGAATTTGCTGTCCGCGCGGAACCGGCGGTGCGCTTGGCCGACAAAATCGAGGACCGTGAGACAGTCTTTCTCCGGGGCGTGGCGCAGACCGCGACCGAGTTGCTGCAAAAACACGGTCAGGCTCTCGGTCGGACGCAAAAAAAGGATCGTATTGACCTCGGGCACTTCCACGCCTTCACTGAGTTTGTCGACTGTGAACAGGAACGTGAGAGCGCCATTTTTCAGTTTGTTCAAAAGTTCAGCGCATGCGTGTCCATCCAGGCCGGAGACAAAGGCCGCAGACGGCAGGCCGCGCAGGCTGAGTTGTTCGGCCATAAACTGCGCATGCCGGATCGTGACACAGAATCCGATTCCTTTGAGGGCATGCAACTCGGGTTCATAGCGATGCAGGGCGGATATGATCGTTTCCAGGCGCTGCTGGGCGCGGACCTCATCCAGAACGTAGACATTCTCGAGGGCGGATTCATCATATCGGCCATTGCTCCAGAACTGGTCACCATTGATGGCGATGGGGTCGGCAACACCGAAGTAGTGGAAAGGGCAGAGAAGTTTTTCTTCCAAGGCCTCGGGAAGGCGGATTTCTGCAGCGAAACGATTGCCGAAATCCGCCGCCACGTTGCCGCCATCCATGCGCTCCGGCGTTGCCGTAAGGCCGAGCAGGACCTTTGGGTCGAAGTGGTCGAAAACTGGCCTGTAGCTGTTGGCTACACCGTGATGTGCTTCGTCTATGACGATATAGTCATAAAAAGTCGGACCAACGAGTTCCCACAGACGTCGCGTTGAGAGCATGTTGATGGAGCAGAACAGATGCTCCATTCGGCCTGCCTCATGAGTGCCAACCTGTAATTCTCCAAAATTCTGGTCTCTCAAGACCTGACGGAACGTAGCCATGGCTTGCTGCAGGATTTCCTGTCGGTGGGCCACAAAGAGCAATTTTGCTTGGCGGCCGTTTTCTTCATAAAACCGTTTGAAATCGAACGCAGTGATCACCGTTTTGCCTGTGCCCGTGGCGGCAATCACCAGATTCTTCCATCGGTCATGAAGAGAGCGCTCCCTGTGCAGCGCCTCAAGGATGCGCTCCTGGAAAGGATGGGGGCAAAGATCGAAGAAGACTGTCGGAGCATTGGTCTGCGGGTTTCTCGCCCGCGCGATGGCTGTGCGAAATAGGGCCGGGTTCTGCGGGTCGAAGGGGATGAACTCGCGGCTATTCCAGTACGTTTCAAACTCGATGGAGAATTTTTCCAGTATATGCCCCATGTCCTGGGCGGTAATCTTGAGATTCCACTCCAAGCCGCTGGTAATGGCGGCGTGCGACATGTTGGCCGAACCGATGTAGGCCGTTGAAAATCCGGTATGACGCAGGAAGTGGTATGCCTTTGCGTGCAGTCTGGTGCGCTCCGTGTCGTAGGAAACGCGCACCTGCACGTTTGGGAGGGCTGCAAGCCATTCCACCGCCCTGGCATCTGATGCCCCCATATACGACGTGGTGATCACGCGAACCGGAATGCGCCGTGCACGCAAATCCTCAAACGAGGCCATCAGGAGGCGAAGGCCGGACCACTTGATGAACGAGAGCAGGATATCCACGCCATCTGCCGAGCGCATTTCCTCATTGAGTTCATGGGCAAGCTGAGGTTCCTGGGGTGAACCTGTAAATAGACTGCTTTCCGAGAGGGACGTGTGCGGGCGAGGAATGCCGGATTTGCCGAAGTTTGGCGGGGTAATTTCAAGAAGAAGAGGTTTTTGTTCCGGGATTAGGCAGTGCTTGCGAAGGTGCTCCTTACCCGGTTGACTGGCGACCTGTCCGAGTATTTCGTTGCACAAGGCCAGCCGACGCAGCGGATCCGATTCTTCACGCAGAGCCTGCTCCAGCACTTTGGCGACAAAGGCGGCATAACGGCTCGGTAACTCTTCCTGATCGATCTTGCCAAAGATCGTCCGCAGTTCCGGGTGCCGATCCAGCGACTCGCGCAGCAGTTCATCAAGAAGCGCATCGTAGATTCCTGCCACCGGGTGTCGCATCAGGACTTTCCGCCGTTTGTGGACAAATACGCCGCTAACACCTGAATATCGGCCTCGGCCCAGTCCAGGGTGTGCAATTGGCTTGGCGGCAGCCAGAGCAACGCGGCGTGTTCATGGAGGAAGATTTCGCCTTCTTCAATGGCGCAGACGAAGGGGTAGAGGGTGATTGTGAATGTTGGATACTGATGAGTGCTGGCAGGAAGGCTGCGTCCAATGCGGGCCTGAATTCCGATTTCCTCCAGCAGTTCGCGGCGCAGACATTCCTCGGCTGTTTCGCCTGGATCAATCTTGCCGCCGGGAAATTCCCACTTGTGGGGCATGTTCATGGCTGCGCTGCGCTGGGTCGCGAGCACGCGCCCCTCGCGCTCGATGATGGCGCATGTTACGTGAATGTGCTTACCTGCGGTTTGGGAATTGTTGTCCATATGCTGACAGTCAATATGAGAGAGTGCGCTGTAAATTCATTCGCCTGGGATCTGGTTGGGTAACTTTTGCCAGCGAAAAATAAGCCTTAAGTATTCAGAACTGTCAAGAATAATAGGCTGTAAGACGTTTGAGTGAGCTGCATTTGAGTTGCTGAATTTTTTGGCGGCGTCATACAGGCTTTGGCTCAATACTGAAATTGGTTGGATATTTCCCATGCATAAGGGTTGACGCGATCATCCACCAAGCCCGTACTGATGCCGGTGCCACGCCAGATTCTCCGTCGCAGGGTAATAGCATTCCCTCTCTGGCAGGATCATGGGCCGGTGCGCAAACTGCTGGATATGCCCCGGCAGGTTGCCGTCCCGTGCTATCGAACGAGCCACGATGACGCGGTAGTCGTCATCGAAACCCACCAGCCCGCTGTCGAAGGTCCAGTGGCAGAGCTTGCACAGGGCCAGACCATTGGTGGGGCTGTCATCATGGGAGATGGCCCATGTCTTGATGTGGGCTGCGTCAACCGCGGTGCTGCTGTCCGGGGAAATGATGCGGATGCCGCACAGGGCGCAGCGGTGATCGTAGACCTTGACGATGACCCTGCGGAACGCCTGGTCGCGGACGGGTTTTTCCACGGGTTTTTCGAAGGCCGCCGGAGCTTCCCGGAGGAGTTTGTCGGCATAGTTGAAGGCCGAGACCTGGGTATTGGCCAGGTCGAGCAGGATTGTTTCCAGCGCGGGGGCGAAGCAGCGGCGGATCAGGTCCAGCCTGGCAGTTACGCGGGTCAGCGGGTTCAGCATCTGTTCGAAGGCTGCGTCGTCCAGGGACGCGAAGGCGTAGCGTTCCCGCACGTTCTTCCAGGAGGATGGTTCCGTGGCAGGCAGCGTCTTGCCGGGGAGGGGGTGCAGGGTCCAGAAGCCGTCCGTCTGCAGGTAGAAAAAGGGCAGGTGGATACTCGGGCGCAGGCGGTCGGGCAGGATGGCGTTCCAGTAGAGCATGAACGCATCGGTCAGGTCCTGGTCAGGAACGATCCGGTTTTCCGTGACCCTGCCTGCATCCATGAGGTCCAGCACGGCCAGGAGCAGGAACGGCTTTTACGGCGCGCGGCCGAGTGTCTCGGACGGCCAGGTGCTTCTGTTGGTGTCCTGCCTGATGGATGAAAAAGCGAATGATGGCTGAAGCATGGAGCTTTTTAGCGCCCTACGGAGGAAATGTCAGCAGCGGATCTCGAATTTCAGCAACTTTTCATGCTCTTGGTAACAGCTGTGCCAGGGTTGGTGAAGTTTTGAATCGTTGTCTGGGCCAAACAGATATCTGCCCCCTTTCGTGTGTTTCGCGGTTCATTTCTGAGAGTTCTAACCGCGAAAGGCGCGAAAATCGCGAAAGTTGGTGTTGGCGATGCGGGCAATTTCGGTCTTTGGATGGCTACCGAAGTTGACGAGCAGGCCAAGTTCCAGGCCGGTTGCTTTCAGGTAGTTCAAGAGCTGGGCTTTATGCTCTGGGGCGATTTCTTTGACCGCCTTCAGTTCGACAATGATTTTGCCGTAGCAGATAAAATCAGGCTTGTAGGTTTGGGTAAGTTGTTCGCCCTTGTATGAAAGAACAAGCTCTTTCTGGGCCTCGAATGATAGTTGCCGCAGTCGAAATTCCCTTTCGAGGCACTCCTGATAAACAGCTTCAAGAAAGCCACAGCCCATCTCCCGGTACACATCGAACACGGCCCCTTGAATGGCATAGCATTCATCAGGGAAAAGAACCTTTTCGTGTGTTTCGAGCTTCATTTCTGAGAGTTTTAACCGCGAAAGGCGCGAAAAACGCGAAAGTTTGTGTTGGCTATCCTGATGATCTCAGCTTTGGGATAGGTACCGAAATTGACGAGCAGGTCGACCCGGTACACATCAAAAACTACCCCTTGAACGGCGTAGCACTCATCCGTGAAAAGAATTTTTTCGCGCCTTTCGCGTGTTTCGCGGTTCATAATTCTTCTTTCGGTTCGGGCAGCTTGGCGGACCGCTGGACGAGTTTCTTTTCTTCCGACCTGACCCGACGCTCCAGCTTCTTGATGTCTTCTTCCGGCGGGAGCTGCTCTGGTTTAATGCCACGCTGCCCGAGCATGTCGCGCACACTCACATTATTCTGCACGTGCTCGCTGGTAATGGCATGCTCGCCCCGCAAATCATCCTGCCGGACATTGTGGTTGGTCATCTCGGTGGCCAGATTTTTTGCGGCAATGGTCAGGGTCGGCAGAAAATCAGCCAATGGGCGAGTTTTGGTGATGCCGTAGCGGTCTTTCATCACCTGCGTGGTGTGTCCACCAAAAAGCGCCGCATCACCTTTGGAACGGATACGGCCGAATCCGTCATCATCGACGCCCCGTTCATAGATGTTCTGAGAGAGGGTTTTTTCCGATTCCCGAAGCCGCTCACGAGCATCCATCCTCGCCAAAAGACGCATGCGGTCTTCGATGAGTTCCTGCTTGCGGGTCTGGATGGCGAAGTAGCTTTGGGCGAAGGCGATCGGTTCCTTGCGCGGGTCGCCGTTCTGGGCAATGAGATAGCAGGCGTAGCGGGTGAGCATGAAGTCATCGACAGCCCTTTCGGCTCCACTGCCCAGCTTGACCATTTTCGTGACGCCACGAAAATGGTCGTTTGGCTCATAACCTGTTGTTTCACAGGATGTAATGGCTCGTTGAATGGCAGTCTGGAAATTTTCCCATCGGACATAGCCCAGCGGCTCCATCAGATCGCGAGCGAACCAGAATTCAATGCCTTCGTCCGGCACAGTTTGGCTCAAGCCATCAAATCGGTTTTGCAATGTAATCAGGGTTGATTTGTCCATGAGAGCATACCTTCTTCATTTCGTGTCATTCGCGCTTTTCGCGGTTCAATCCAACAACCCGCCAAACGTTCGGTGAGCTGCAAGATTTCGCTGATCTCAGAAGGGCTGAAAACGCCGCGAATCCCTTGCGGATGAAGCACCGCGAACGGCGCATTGATGAGGTCTTTTTTCTCCACCTTCTCGCGGTCAATGATGAAGCCTTTGAGCAGGTTCAGGAATTCCAGCTGGCGGCTGGACAGGTTGTTGTGCTGACCGATGAACTGGTCAAAGGCTTCGCTGACCGTTTCCGGGAAGCTTTTCAAGATCTCAAAGTCAAGCAAAGCTTTTGTTTCAGGCCAGGTGCTCCGGGCTCCATGCTGAAAAAAGGAGACTGGTTGACGCTGTAAACTTTGGGAAGGTGCCTTGTTCGGGCGAAGAACTCAATACTGTTTTGGCCTTACGTGCATCGGTATTTTTTCCGAAAAGTTCGCCGAAACCTCTCCATGACGAACCGGTTGCGATCAAAAACGCCATTTCTCCCTGAGGGAGCTTACTTGTAAGCTTTTCTCCGGCACGTACGCATGCACGCAGGATGAGCTTGTCTGAGCGCGGATCAAATAAGACCAAGATGACATTTTGACCCCGATCTTCTCGGAAAATAAAGGGGATAGCATTTTGCATATCTTTGGATGCAACTGCGTGAGTCAGGGGAAAGCAAACTCGAGATCCGCCAAGGTGGGTACTTTTTCTGCCCACCAGTCATCGCCTTATATGCGACCTTTCTTGTCGGTGCTCATGGCGCTGCCGAAAGTTTGTAGCGAAATGAAAGCTGCTGAAAGATAGTGAATATAACGATCCGGAATTATTTGCTATTGACGAAAAAAGCCCGCATTGCGCGGGCTTTTTTTTGTGTGAATGGTGGGCCAACCAGGGGTCGAACCTGGGACCATCCGGTTATGAGCCGGGGGCTCTACCAACTGAGCTATTGGCCCTCTCGTGAGGAGCAACGGTTGTTAAGTCCTAGTTCGCTTCTTTGTCAAGAAGAGCGCGGCGTCTCTCCTTGACGTGGCTGATGGCCGCGCGTCCTGCCAGAGCGCCTTCGCCCACGGCCACGCTGATCTGCAGGAAACGCCCAACGCAGTCACCGGCCGCGAAGATTCCGGGGACGTTGGTGCGCTGTTCCCGGTCCGTCTCGATGAACTGGCCGTTGCGCATCAGGCCAAGGCTGTAGGCGAAATCGCTGGAGGAAGCCTGGCCCATGGCCACGAAGAGGCCTTGGGCGTCGATCTGTTCGCCTGATTCCAGATGCACCTTTTCAAGCCCGTTTTCCCCTGCAAGAGAGGTGATCTTTCCTTCCAGGACGGGGATGTTGCTTTCCGCCAGACGGTAGAGGAACTCCTCGCTGATGGACAGCTCTTTGCCCTGGGAGCAGACCTTCACGTCCGGGGTGTATTGCAGGAGTTCAAGGGCCTGGTTGGCGGCGAAATTTCCTTCTCCGACAACCATGACCGGTTTGCCGCGCATGAAGAAGCCGTCGCAGCTCACGCAATAGGACACGCCCTTTCCTTCATAGTCGGCCAGGTTCGAGATGCCGGGCCTGATGCGGGACACTCCTGTGGCCAGGATGATGGACGCAGCCTTGATTTCCTTGTCCTCGGTCTTGGCCACGAAAGCTCCCGTCTCATCCTGATGGATGCCGAGCACTCGGTCGCAACGGATATCCGCACCGAACTTGGCGGCCTGGGCCTTGCCCCGTTCGATCAGTTCCTTTCCGGTGATGGTTTCAGTGAAGCCGAAGTAATTGTCTATTTCATAATCGCCGGCCACCTTGGGGGCGCAGCCCAGAATCAGGGTGCGCATGCCTGCACGTGCGGTGTATATGGCGGATGAGAGACCGGCCGGACCTTGACCTATGATGAGGATGTCTACGCTTTCCATAATGATTCTCCTTTGCTTGTGGCAGGTCAGATAAGGACGGATGCAGCGTGAGGCAATGCATTTTTCAAATTTTGCAGTGGCACTCGGCCAGGCAGTGATGCATGGCTTGCCCGAGTGCGACCATGTTCACCGGTTTGGGAATCACCCGGCAGACGGCATGGTGCGAACAGGCGATGCTCCCCAGAGGCGAGGCGGTTATCAGCATGATGCGAATGGCCGGATTGAGCTGCCGCACAGCCGCACAGAACTCGTCGAGGCTGTTCGGCGGACTGTCGTCGGTCAGGATGAGATCGAACAGCAGCGGCTCCGCCTGTATCATCCCGCGTCCGTGCGCAAGGTTCTCGGCCTGCCAGACCTGGTAGCCGAGTTCGGTCAGGCAGGAGTTGATGGAGGCCCGCACCTCCGGGTGTGACTCGATGATCAGGACGCGCTCGGCATTGCCCCGGATGTCCGGAATGGCAAGGCATTCGGCGCAGTCCGGAGTCCGGTCGGGGTTGGCAGGCAGGCAGACCCGGGCAGTTGTGCCGCCAGCCTGGTTCCGGGAGAAGAGCAGCTTCCCGCGCAGCGTCTTGACGATCTTCTGGGTGACAAAAAGTCCAAGCCCGGTCCCTTCGTCCCTTGGTTTGGTGGTGAAGAAGGGTTCGCACAGCCTTGGCAGGTCCTCATCCGGCACGCCGGGGCCGTTGTCGTTCACGCTGATGACCACGAGCATGCTTTCGGGATTGGTGATCATGATGTCCGGCCGCTGCTCATCGAACGCGGTGGCCGAGATCTCGATGCACGGCTTTTCGGTGCCTGCAAGGGCATGGATGGCGTTGTTGGTCAGATTCATGAGAATCTGCTGCAGATGGACAGGGTCGCCAAAAAGCGTGCCCAGATCGCGGGCCACCAGGGTCTTGATCTCGATGCGTGAATTCGTGGTTCCCCTGATGATGTCCAGGGTTTCGAGCATGGTGTCGCGCACGGAAAAATGGATGAATTCCTCGTGCATCTTGCCGGTGAAATGCAGCACGCTGCGGATGAGCGAGGTTCCGCGCTGGCAAACGCGAAGGATGCGTTCCAGGTCTTCCGGGTCCGGGGTCTCGCTTGCCCCGACGGAGCCGCGGATGAGTTCCGTGGAGAACACGATGGAGGCCAGGATGTTGTTGAAGTCGTGGGCCATGCCTCCGGCCAGGGTGCCGATGATGCCCAGCTTCTGCTGCTTTATGAATTGATGTTCGAGTTCGCGGTTGGCCTTTTGCAGCTCCAGGGTGCGCTCTTTGACCTGGCGCTCGAGGTTGAGCCTGTAGTCCTCGTTCTCGCGGATCAGCGCCGCCCGTTCCAGGGCTTTGTCCACGGCATGCAGCAGGACCGTGGGCGAGACGATGGGCTTGACCAGATAGTCCCAGGCCCCCAGCCGCAGGGCTTCCACCGCTTCGTCCAGGCCGCCCTCGCCGGAAACCACAAGCACCGGGGTGCGGGGAGTTGCGTCGGACAGCCTGGCAAGGAGTTCCAGACCGTTCATGACCGGCATTTTCAGGTCGACGATGAGCAGGTCGGGTCCGTGGGCCTGAAACATTTCCAAGCCTTCCTGGCCGTTGCCGGCCTCCAGGATCTCGAAACCTCGGGGACGCAGGCTCGCTCCGGTGGTGGCCCGGATGAACGGGTCGTCGTCCACCACCAGAACTGTTTTCGGGCGTTTGGGCTGTGCAGCCTGCATGTCAGAACTTGTAGCCGATCATGCGCAGGAACTTGGTGCGTTTTTCCTTGTCTTCGTCGGTCTCGACGCCTTTCGATGCAAAACCGTCAACCACGCCGAGGATGCCCCGGCCCTGATCCGTCTGGGCCACGATGACCTGGACCGGATTGGCCGTGGCGCAAAAGAGGCGCACCACTTCGGGCACGTTCTGGATGGTGTTGACCACATTGACCGGGAACATGTCGCGCATGAACAGGATGAAGCTGTGTCCGGCAGAGAGCGCCTGGGCGTTCTGGGTGGCCAGTTCGATCAGTTCGGGGTCAGTGCCCGTGGTCCGGATCAGGCAGACGTCCGAGGCTTCGCAGAAGGCCAGGCCGAACTTTGCCCCGGGAACGGTGTTGACCATGGCCTCATGCACGTCTTCCACGGTCTTGATGAAGTGGGACATCCCGAGGATCAGATTGAGGCCGTGCGGATTCTTGATGGGTACGAGCGAGAGTTCCATCTTCATCTCCTGACAGGCCGCTCAAAAACGGCAATCTGCTGCGTCAGCGAAAAAATCCAGACCACTTATGTATGCTTGATACACTGCGCGTCCTGGATTTCTTTGTTTCCTTGCATCTCACCATTTTTGAACGGCCTGTGAATTTTGTATTTTTGAGCAGTCAGCCAAAAGCGTTCGGGAAAGTTACTTCTGGACTCGGGACGAGCCGTCGTTGGCGCGCAGCACGCGCACTCTTTCACCGGCATAGAAGTCCAGGTCGGCTTCCTGCACCACGCTCAGAATTTCGCCCGAATCCAGTTCCACCGTGATTTCAAGCGCGTTTTTTCTGGTCACGCCTTCCTCGGCCATGGCGCCGACAGCCGCGCCGCCCAGGGCGCCGATCACCGCACCAAGCACCTGACCCCGGCCGCCGCCGACCATGCTGCCGAGGACGCCGCCGGTCACGCCGCCTCCCACCGCGCCGATTCCGCTCTTTGTACCTTCGAGCTGTACGGCCCGGACCGATTGCACCGTCCCGTAATTGACCCGCATCTCCTGCATGGCCTGGTCACGGGAATAGACCTGTGCCGAACGGCTGGAGGCGCATGACGTGATAAGGCCGGTGCTTGCGATCAGGAAGAGGCAAAGAATGAGCAACGTCTTGTTATGGCGCATAATAGGCTCCTGGGTTGCAATTTGAGACGCGGGGTTTCTTTGAACCACGCATGGAAAAGAATCATGGAATCAATCTATAGTGGTTTGGCGATGGTGGTCAAGGATTCGCCGCGCCGATTGCAATCGGTTCATGGAGTGGACATTGCCAATGCCGCGATCTGTGCTGCGCGATCGTGGGGCTTGAGCGCTTCAAGAAGGATCGCCTCGGGGTCGGCGATGTTTTTGGCGCGCAGCACCTTTAGAAATTTTTCATAAAGAGTGTCCAGATCCACATACTGCGCCACGGATTTGTATTCTGGCATGGTCAGCACGGAAGAGTAGACCGGCAGGTTGTCCGCGTCATGGCCGTTCAGGACCACAAGGGAAAATTTGCGTCCATCGAGTTCGAAATCCAGCTTGAATTCCTTGATGTCGGTGTTGGTGATGGTGTTCAGGTTCGAGATGGACTTGGCGCGGGCGAAGATGCCGGAGATGATGCGCAGGCTGTCTTTTTTCATCTGGGCCAGTGCTTCGCGTTCGGAAAGCTCGATGAGCAGGATGGACTTGTTGAGCTCGTAATAGATGTCGTCGAAGATGCCGCTCTCCTTTAATTCGTCGTAGAGCGTCTCGAAGTCAGCGTGGTTGATCTTGCGGAAATGGGACATGTCCGGCCGTTCGTTTTCCACGGCTTCGAAATCCTCGCACACATAGGGCACGATGGATGTGGTCTCGTAGAGGTAGAATTCCAGGCCAATGGAGCCTTCCTCCTCCAGGATGGCGGAAACGGACAGGTCCGCAAGCAGCGTGCCGCCGTCTATTTCCAGGCCGAACTCGGCGTAGGACTGGCGCAGGCGGGGGTCGGCGGCGTCGAGAACGTAGTTGTAGATAGGATAGGCCAGGCCGTCCTGGTCGTGGATGGCCAGTTCCTTCCAGGAAGCGAAACGGGTCGCGACCATGTGCTGAAAGATCTTCTTTATGAATTTCTTCAGGCACATCGTGAAGAGTTTGAGTTCCTTGCCACGGCTGGTCGGTTCTTCTGATTCCCTGGTGGTAGGCAGCTCTTCGAAATCTTCTTCATCTCTCTTCATGCGGATCCTCGTTTTTCCTTGCGTTCGCCATATGCTTTGGCCAGGCCCCCGTGGGATGTTTCCCGGTAGAGGCTTGGCAGGTCGTGTCCTGTTTCTTTCATGACTCGCACCACTTCGTCAAAGGGGATGCGGTGCGAGCCGTCCGATAAAAGCGCCATGTGCGCGATGCTGACCGCCTTGGAGGCGGCCATTGCGTTGCGTTCGATGCAGGGTATCTGAACCAGCCCCCCGACGGGGTCGCAGGTCAGGCCCAGGTGATGCTCGAGCCCCATCTCGGCGGCGTACTCGATCTGGCGGATGGTGCCGCCCATGAGCTGGGCCGCGGCAGCAGCTGCCATGGCGCAGGCCGAGCCGACCTCGCCCTGGCAGCCGACTTCGGCCCCGGAGATGGACGCGTTCTTCTTTATGATCAGTCCGATCAATCCTGCCGTGGCCAGCGCCTGCAGGATGGACCTGGGCCGGGCCTTCATGTTTTCCTTCAGGTAGCGCAGCACCGAGGGCAAGACGCCGCTCGCACCGCAGGTCGGCGCCGTGACGACGGTTCCGCCGGAGGCGTTCTCCTCGGAAACTGCCAGGGCGTAGGCGGCCAGAAGTCCGGTCCGGCGCATCTCGGCCCCGCCAAGCAGGGTCTTCTGATGGTATGAGCTGGCCTTGCGGGCCAGTTTCAAACCGCCGGGCAGCACGCCTTCGGTGGTCAGACCTCGCTCCATGCAGCTTTGCATGGCGGTCCAGATCTCTTCAAGGAAGACCCAGATGTCCTCGCCCTCTTGACGTGCCACGAACTCCCAGTAGGTGATGCCGTCCTCGCCGCAAAGCTCCATAATTTCCGTGAGGCTCTGCAACCGGTAGACTTCGGGCGTGGTGAAGGTCGATCCCCGGTCGCGCAGGGCGCCGCCTCCAATGCTGAAAACCGTCCAGCTGTCCACGACCTGTCCGCTTTCGTCCAGGGCCGTGAAGTCCATGGCGTTGGGATGCTCAGGCTGCTGCTGGTCCTGGGCCCAGAGGATTTCGACGGGGAAGGGGGTCAGGGCTTCCCGGATGGCCTTGTCGGTGAGATGCCCCTTGCCGGTGGCGGCCAGGCTCTCGTACAGGACCACTTGGAAAGAGGCCGCACCCTTGGCGCGGGCCCGAAATCGCTCGGCGGCGAGCTTGGGGCCCATGGTGTGGCTGCTGGAAGGACCTGCGCCAATTCGATATATTTCCCGGATGGATTCCATCCGCACCTCGCCATGTGGAAATTTGGTATTGACTGTCCGAAAAAGCTTGGGCCATGGAGTCCGTCACGGACGCTGGTCCTTGGACTAGCTGTACCGCACACATCCGTCAACAAGGAGCCCCGATGAATAAGCCGGAACTCGAGTTTCCCCTGCACTGGGAGTACAAAATCATAGCCGTGCGCACTGACGAGGCCTTTGCCGCCATCTGCGATGTCATAAAAAGCCAGGGCTTTGCTGAAACACCCCGCGCCAGCAACGTTTCACGCAACGGTTCCTACGTGACCTATACCGTGCGCATGCACATCAAGAGTCGTGACGTCCTCGACGCCCTGAGCTCCGCTCTGGCAGGCTGCGAAGGCGTGAAGTATCTGCTCTGATTGATGATGAACAGTGAATGGTGCGTGGAAAAAGGCAGGGCGGAGGCTGACCTGGGCAAGCTTGGGATTCGAACAGCCCGGAGCGTAGGATGGAATTAGTATTATTTCAGATGGTTACGTTGCCTCGCCCCCTTTTTTTTCTTCAATCGTCCTTCACAATTCAGCATTCGCAAAATTTCCCCTTGACGGGCAACCTGGAAAACCGTAGAAGCCTTTTCGTTGTCGGCGCAAAGCAAGTTTTAGAGCTAATACTTTGACATGATTTGCATATTCCGATCAACAAGCCGGGCCAATAGCTCAATTGGTAGAGCATCTGACTCTTAATCAGCAGGTTCAAGGTTCGATTCCTTGTTGGCCCACCAGCTGCACTCACGAACCCGCCACGGACGAACAAGTCTTTGGCGGGTTCTTTTGTTTTGTGTGCTCTTTTGGGCGCGATTCCATGCTGTGCCGGCACCGCGCAAAGTTACGAAGGAACCCTGGGCGTCGTTTCGTGGTTAAAAGTCATGAGTCCTTTTTTTCAAAGGGATGACTACTTTTTGCACCGACGACTGCAATGACAGTCAAGCTTAACACCAAGAAACGGCTCTGAAGACCATCTCGAGGAGATCATCGAAATGGTCGAAAAGAATCCCGGCGTCATGCGTGTACTTTCCGATGCCACGGGTCATTTACGCGTTTTGCAGTGGTTGCCTCTTGAAATGAGGGCTGAGACATAATGACCTTTGCTTTCAAATCCATTATCACCAACGGCATGGCTTGGCTTCAAGTCACCAAGAAAAGCCGATGAACGTATTCTATTGCGTGGATAACCGTATTCGCCGATTGTACTTTGTTTTCGATTTTCCACGCCCGCGCGTCCAAGATCAAGAGGATTGGGCATGAACTACCTGCCTCCCTTTACCATTACTCCGCACATTCTGAACCTGGTCGCCGGGATCAGCGAGGCTGTCGGTCGGTTGACCGTGCCTGCTGAACAGTCCGGAGCGCTGCGACTGCGGCGCATCAACCGGGTGCGCACCATTCAAGGCTCCCTTGCCATCGAAGGCAATACCCTGAGCGAGGCGCAGATCACCGCGATCCTGGATGGCAAGCGGATCATTGCTCCGCCCCGGGAGGTGCAGGAAGTCAAAAACGCGCTGGCGGCTTATGAGTTTTTCGGAATCTGGTGTCCGGAGAGCGAAACGGATCTACTCGAAGCGCACCGCATCCTGATGTCCGGCCTGATCGATGAAGCGGGCAGGTACAGAAGCGGCGGAGTGGGGGTGATGGCGGGCCTGCGGGTGGTCCACATGGCTCCTCCGGCGGGTCGGGTCCCGCAGTTGATGGGCGACCTGTTCGACTGGCTGGCGACGGCAGATGTCCATCCGCTCATCGCCGCTTCGGTCTTTCATTACGAGTTTGAGTTTATCCATCCCTTTGCCGACGGTAACGGCCGTGTGGGGCGTCTGTGGCAGAGCCTCATTCTGGCGCACTGGAACCCGCTGTTCGCGGATATGCCGGTGGAAAGCCTCGTTTTTGACCACCAGCGCGAATACTATCAGGCCTTGCAGGAGAGCTCCGGCCAGGCCGATTCCGCTCCGTTTATCACCTTCATGCTGCAGATGATTCTGGACACCTTGTACTGCGTCACCCCCCAGGTCACCCCCCAAGTCACCCCCCAGGTCGGCGAACTGCTTGCGGCGATGCGCGGGGAGATGAGCCGCGAAGTCCTGCAGTCCGCCTTGGGGCTGCGTGATCGTAAATCGTTCCACGAAAGGTATCTCAGGCCGGCGTTGGACGCTGACCTGATCGAGATGACCCTTCCCGCCAAACCCAGCAGCCGTCTGCAGCAATACCGCCTGACCGAAAAGGGGCGATGGTTTCTGGCGGATCAGGCCAATGACTGATCGCTGACGACCAACCCCGAGTATCTTTGCAGACCCGCATCAACTCAAAAAATCATCACTCCGGCCGCACCCGTCCCAGCCTCGGCAGCAGCGTGAGGACTAGCGCGCTCGTGGCCATGCCCACCAGGGCCAAGGTCAGGATCTTGTTGTCCCAGGGCAGGGCGATGAACCACATGGCCGTGGCGCCGCCCACGAAATACGTGAACATGATGAGCGAGGCCGCCGAGCCGGCATCGTTCTTGACCTGTTCGAGCAGGAAGTTGCTGCTCGGCGGGCGGGACATGCCAAGGCTGAAAGTCAGGCAGGCCATGGGCAGGGCCATGCCCCAGGGGCCCAGGTCCGAGCAAAGGGCCAGGATCGCCGAGCTGACCAGGATTCCGACGTAGCCAAGCAGGATGATGCGAAATCCGGGCATGCGTCGCAGCAGCCTGCCGCAGATCCAGAATCCGAGCATGAGCGCGGCTGAATTGAAAGCGAAGAAGTAGCTGTATTCCTGCTCGCTGAGACCGAAATAGGTCACGAAGATGAAGGAAGATCCGCCGATGAAGCAGAAAAGAGGGGTCATGCCCAGGGCGATGAGGGTGCACTGCGTCATGAAGCGCAGGTTGCACATCAGTCTGAAGTAACCGCCCATGACCTGGGCCAGGGTGCGGGTCGTGGCAGGGGCCGGTTCCTTGAGTCTCCAGACTCCGCAGATGGCCACGACGCCAAGAAGCGTCTGGGCGAGGAAGATGGCGGACCAGTCGGCGAAGGTGAGCATGATTCCGCCGAGCACGGGCGCGAGCATGGGGGCCAGGGAGACGATGACGGCCATGTGGGCCAGGACTCTTTCCCGTTCCGCGCCCACGAAATAGTCCTTGGTCATGGCCAGGGACAGGGTCGATGCCGAGGCCGCGCCCATGCCCTGCAGGATGCGTCCGACGATCAGGGCCGTGGGGCTCTGGGCCTGGGCGCAGACCAGGCAGGACAGCACATAGAGGGAGATGCCGCCAAGGAGCACCGGCTTGCGCCCATAGCGATCCGAGAGCGGGCCGTAGAAAAGCAGGGCCAGGCTGAAGCTGATGAAAAAGCCGACCAGGGTCAGGTTGATGACTGCTTCCGTGGTCTGCCAGGTCGCGACCATGGTCGGCAGGGCCGGCAGATACATGTCCGTGGACAGCGGCGGAAAGGCCGCGAGCAGGGCCAGAATGAGCAGGGCTCGTATTTTGAGGGGGGCTGGTATTGTCATGGTGTTATTTGGTGTTTGAGGGCTTCGCCTACTCTTCGCGTGGTGGGCAGGCAAGCAAAACTCCGGGGGATTTTATTTTCGCTTTTGTTCGGGGGGGGGGAACGGCGGGAGCATGGGTGGAACAATCCCTGCACAATGATGACCGTGCAGGAAGATTTTTCCGGAGGTATCACATGAGCATAGCACCCCTGGCTGCCCTCGGCATCGCCAAGACAGCCTTTTCGATCATCGGTTCCCTGGCCGACGCAATGAAGCGTCCCGCCCCCGAATCAACCGGTTCCGCCATGACTGCGGCCCCGGCGCAGGAGTCTCTATGGCACCAGATCGGCAAGGAGGTGGATTTGAGTTCCATGACCAGGGACGAACTGGCCAAGGTCTCGTCCATGCTCTACGACAACGGCCTCATCAGTCTGCGCGATCATGCTACATTGAGTTTTGATCCCAGCTTTGCGGGTTCCACGAACCTTCTGACAGCGGCCGACGGCTCAGGCCGCGTGGACTGGATGGGCGAGTTTCAGGCTCGTCTGGCCAAGCACAAGAAGGAAGGAGACAGCTCATCCGCCGGCCAGGACGAACGCGTGCTGGACATCCTCTCGCGGTTGCAGGCCGGATCAAAGGGTGTGACCTCGATCAGGGTCTGACCCGGCAAGGTTTTCCCGTTTGCCTGGATTGTCCGCGCCTATCTCCAGTCCTTTCGCGGCGCCGTGGCCACGAGCTGCACTCCCGCCTGAAAAAAGCCGGACCATCCACCTTCCTCTTTCTTGCACCAGCGGATGAAGCCTGTCAGGAAGGCGCTGCTCTCGTAATCCACGGTTCCCCTCAACTCGTCGGCGAGGTAGATGCTTACGGGCACGTCGTCGATGGGCAGCTCGCAATCCATTTCAAGCAGCAGGCCGTCCGGGCTTTGATTGATGATCCTGGCCGGGCAGGGAGTGCCCAGGGAAGGGGATACAACAGCGCAGCGCTGCAGGCTTGCGGTTCTGTTGTATTTTCTGTTTTCTGGCATATGGTGCTCCGCGTGTGGAAAAGTGGCAAACGGTTGCGTGCGCGGAGCTGGCTGGCAACGCGTAATGGCAACTTCCTCAATGACCCTGTTTTGTCAGACGAACATATTCGTTTTTGATCACGATGCCAATATGTTGTCGGACATTTTTCGCGTAGATGCCGAAACAGCGCAGTGCCAAGGGCGCGGCCCGTTGAAGGGAGGGTCGTGCAGGATTTTTATAAAAACAAAGGGCGCCCATGCATTGTCAAAAATGCGAGAACGCCCCTGCGTGGGTAGTCTCCTGACCCGGCCTAGACCACGGCGAGCAGCTCCCCTGCGGACGATTCAGGCTGCGCACCGGGAATTTCCCCTCCTGCGTTCATGTTTCGGTATATCTCCAGAAATTTGGCATAGGCCGCGCCGTTGCCCCGTGGTTCGCTCAGCGGCGGCAACTCGCTTGCGGCAGTCACTTCGCCGTGCAGTTCGGCCAGGCTATGGGTGAACCAGCCTTCAAGCTCCTGCATGCCCGCCTTGAAGGCCGTGAGCCCCGGGTCCTCGTTCACGGCAATTTCTCCCCCCGGTTCCTCCGTCAGCGCTTCATCCGGATCTGCGGCCATCTGTTCGGCTGCCTGTTCCTCTGGAGTGAGTGCGTCCTCGTCCTCAAGCAGCCCGGCCAGTTCCGGTTCCGTATCGTCCGGCTCTTGCGGGGCGGCAGGAGAGATCAGTCCGGAGTACGCCCCGTTCAGAGACTCAAGGAGCTCGGAAAATCTGGAGCTTATGTTCTCAAGGCTGGTGGACAGCGGCGTCTGCTCCGCCTTTGCATCTTCGAGCAATTGCCTGATGTCGGCCGCGAAGTCTTCGGAGAGTGCCGCTGTCTGTCCGGGCATGCCGTGCTCTTCTCCGAGAGCGCCCAGTTTCGCGGCCAGATCGTCAAATAGCCCCGTGCTTGCGTTCTGGAAATCGTTGGCGGCGTTTTGCTCTCCCGCCTGCTGCAGCTCGTCGTGGAAATTGATGCGCAGTCGTACGTCCGCCACTCCTTGGAAGTGTCCAGCCTGCAAGAGGCGAATCACTCCTCTGCTTTCTTGCTCGTCGCTGGCGGCGGGCTGGGGAGTGACCTCGGTTTGGGCAGCTTTGACCTTTTTTTCCGAGGTGTTGCCTATGAGTTCGACATGGTTTGCCTTCATCCAGGCATGCTGATTTCCGGCGCCGTGCACGTTCATGATCTGTGCTCCTTGGACAATTGCCCATTTTCCTTCTTATCGGTCTTGAAGTGAGAATTCTTTACCCATCAGGCTTTCCCCGGAAGCAAAGGATATGCCCGGGACGTCCATTTTTTGTATTTTTTACACACGGCGTGAATACCGTTCCTGAAATTTATTAAAAATCGTGCGATTACGGGTTTAATAATTTTGATGCATTATCCGCGTTTACAATATTCCTTTCATCGGTTACGGCCCCTCTGCATCTTTAGTCCAATGGATCAATGTCGACTTTGAGAGTCTTTTTTTACGGAAGCACGGCCTCCGGTATTTCGGCCATCTGATTTTATCCCCGATGCGGTTGCAGTGCCCTGGCGTGACGATGCATGGAATGACCGGCAATATTTTTTCGATAATATATTGTTTGCATAAAGTGTTGGTTCTGAAACGATAAGGAGAATCGGACAATGGGATCGGAGTTGAACAAGAAGTTCGGCCTTTTTACCGCGATTGCGATGGTTGTAGGCATTGTCATTGGCAGCGGCGTCTTTTTCAAGGCGGAAAAAATTCTCACCGCCACCGGAGGCAATCTGCCCCTTGGAATTCTTGCCTGGATCATTGGCGGATTCATCATGATCTCCTGCGCCTACACATTCTCTCTGATGGCCACCAAGTATGAGCGCGTGAACGGGATCGTCGACTACGCCGAAGCCGCCATGGGCAAGAAATACGGCTATTATGTCGGCTGGTTCATGGCGCTCATCTACTATCCGACCCTGACCGCCGTCCTGGCGTGGGTTTCGGCCCGCTACACCGCCGTACTGTTCGGATGGGATATCACCGGGGGCGAGTGCATGACCTTCTCCGGTTTTTTTCTGGTGGCCAGCTATGCCCTGAACGCCCTGTCGCCCGTTCTGGCCGGTAAATTCCAGGTCGCGACGACCGTAATCAAGCTCATCCCGCTCCTTCTCATGGCGGTGGTTGGCACTGTCTTCGGCCTAGGCAACGGCATGATCGTACAGAATTTCACCACCTCCGTGACTGAAGTCGATCCGCTCATCGCGGTGTTTACCGCCGTCGTCGCCACGTCCTTCGCCTACGAGGGATGGATCATCGCCACCAGCATCAACGCCGAGCTCAGGGATTCCAAGAGGAATCTCCCCCTGGCCCTGATGGCCGGAACCTTCACGGTCATGGTCGTGTACATATTGTATTACGTTGGCCTCGCGGGCGCGGTCACCAATCAGACCCTCATGGAAGGCGGTCAGGAAGGCGCGAAACTGGCTTTCGAGACCGTCTTTTCGAGTCTTGGCGGAACGCTCATCTTCGTCTTCGTCATCATCTCCTGCCTTGGCACCCTGAATGGCCTGATGCTCGGGTGTACCCGAGGCATCTACTCCATCTCCGCCAGGAACCAGGGACCGCTTCCGGCCATGTACAAGCAGATCGACAACGCGACGAACATGCCCACCAACTCCGCCGTGCTGGGACTACTGTTGTCCGCGTTCTGGCTGGTGTATTTCTACGGGGCGAACCTCACCAAACCGTGGTTCGGTTTTTTCTGCTTCGATCCTTCGGAACTTCCGATTGTCACAATCTATGCCCTGTACATCCCGATTTTCGTGGTGTTCATGAAAAAGGAAGCCGATCTCTCGACGTTCAAGCGTTACATAATGCCTTCCTTGGCAGTGTTCGGTAGCCTGTTCATGATGTTCGCCGCCTGTTTTTCTCATGGCATGGCCGTTGTTGCCTATCTGGCCATCTTTGGCGTGATCATGCTGGGCGGGGCATTCTTTTCGCGGGAGCGCGAAATCTAGTCGTATTGTCCGGTATACTCCAGCCTGACACAAAATGAAGCCGGGCGGTTGCGAGAATGCAGCCGCCCGGCTTCGACATATTCAAGGCGGGGATTTTCGATCCGATCAGCGCAATTCCACCGCCCAAGTGTCGAGCGCAGGCACTTCGGTCACGATCTTTTCGCGCATCAGAAATTCCGCGAAACGGATGTAGCGCCTGTTGTCGAGAGCGCCGGGACGCAGGGCGAAGCGGGGCAGGGTGTCTCTCCAGGCGCGGCGGTTCAGTTCGTCATCGAGGCTTTCGCGGCCATTGCCGACAAAGAGCTTCCAGCTTTCTTCCGGATGATTGATCATGTACTGCACGCCTTCCTCCAGGGCATCGACAAAGGCACGCAGCTTCGGGTCGGCCACGTTCTTGCCGGCCGCAACGAGGATGAGTTCATCATAGGCCGGAACCCCGTACTCCTCCACGAAAAAGGCTCTTCCGGGACGCCCCTCGATATCCATCTGGTTCAGTTCGAAGTTGCGGAACGCGCCGATGACGGCGTCGGTCTGGCCCGTGAACAGGGATGGGGACAGGGAGAAGTTGACGTTGACCAGCTTGACGTCGTCCAAGGTCAGGCCTTCTTTTTCAAGCATCACTTTCAAAAGCACGGTCTCAAAACCGCCCACGGAATAGCCGATGGTCTTGCCCTTCAGGTCGGCTATGGACTTTATGGGCCCGTCCTCAAGCACGACCAGGGAGTTGAGCGGGGTGGCTACGAGGGTGGCGATGCGGGTCAGCGGCAGTCCCTCGGCAACCTGCATCTGGTGCTGATGCTGGTAGGACACGGCGATGTCGGCCTTGCCCGCGGCCACGAGTTTGGGCGGGTCGTTGGGGTTGGAGGGGGCGATGAGTTCCACGTCCAGGCCGTGGTTTTTGAAAAAGCCTTTTTCCAGAGCCACGTAGAGGGGGGCGTGGTCGGGATTGATGAACCAGTCCAAGAGGACGGTCAGCTTTTCGGCCTGGGCCTGGGTGGCCAGGAGGAGAAGGGTTGCGAGGAAGAGGGTGATTTTTTTCATGTGGTTGTCCTTGTGGTTTGAAGAATGGGAGAATGAGCAAAGCAAAATCTTGTTTCGGTACAAAAGCTTGGCGTCCTTTCAGAAAAAGGCTTGTGCAGCGCGGCCGCGTTCCGGTTCGATCCGGGCCGGGGGCGCCAAAACTCCTTCACGGGCCTCGTAATGTTTTCCCGTCGTTGCTGCCGAAGATAAAGCCGCGCTCCGGGCGAGAGGCGACGGGAAAACAAACGATGCCTGGCTCAGTCAGACAGTTGCCGCCCCCGACCCGGACCGAACCGGCACGCTGGGACGGTGTCACGGTCAGAGGCTGAAAAGACATGGATTGCCACGCCCTAAGGGGCTCGCAATGACGCTTGGCCACGACGTCGCTGTCACTGCATCCCCTGCCTGGGCTGCCAGAAAACCAGCCTGTCCAACAGTCGGTCCACAATGAAGTAGAGCGTCAGGGATGTGACCGCCAGGACGGTCAAGGCCGCGAACATGACGTCGATCTGCATGCGGGCGTTGGCGTGGAGCATGTAGAAGCCAAGGCCTGCGCTTGATCCGACCCATTCCCCGACCACTGCCCCGATGGGCGCCACGGCCGTGGCCACGCGCAGGCCCGAGGCGAAGGCGGGCAGGGCCGAGGGGATGATGATGTTGCGTAGCACGGCCAGTGGCCCCGCTCCCATGATGCGGGCCAGTTCCTGCAGGTCGGGTTCGGTGCGCTGCATGCCCGAGTAGAAGGATGACGCCACCGGGAAAAAGATGATCAGCACCGCCATGGCCACCTTGGAGGCCATGCCATAGCCGAGCCACAGCACCAGGATCGGGGCCAGGGCGAATACCGGGATGGCCTGGCTGATCACCAGTACGGGCAGCATCCAGCGCTTCAGCAGCGGCGAGAGGACCATGACCAGGGCCGCGCTCGTGCCAAGGATCGTGCCCAGGGCCAGCCCGAGCAGGATTTCGGCCAGGGTCGTGCTCAGATGTGAGAGCAGCAGGGGAAACTTTTCGACCAGAGCCTCGCCCACGGGCAGGGGGCCGGGCAGGATGTACGGCGGAGCTCCGGTCAGGGTGACCAGGATTTGCCACAGGACAAGAAAGCCTGCCGCCAGGATCAAGGGGCGCAGGAAGTTCATGCCGCCTCCCCGCTCATGAGCCGTCTCAGGAGCCCGGCGTAGAGTCCGGTCACCTCCGAGTCTCCGGCTTCGCGCGGAGGCGGACCGGCGGGTTCGATGACTTCCAGCACTCGCACCGGCGTGCCTCCGAGCACGATGATTTCGTGACCCAGGCGCAGGGCTTCCATGGGATCGTGAGTGACCAGCACCACGGTCGCTCCCGTGGTCAGGCGCGCGGAAAGATTCTGCAGGCGCACCCGCGTCAGGGCGTCCAGGGCGGAGAAGGGCTCGTCCATGAGAATGACGGGCCGCTCCTCCATGAGGGTGCGTAGGAGCGCCCCGCGCTGACGCATGCCTCCGGACAGGGCGGAAGGCAGCTTGCCCTCGTATCCGGCAAGGCCCGCTTCGTGGATCAGTTCCAGGGCCCTGCAACGCTTTTCGGGCGAGAGTTCGCCCCGCAGCCTGGCTCCGAGCAGGACGTTGTCCAGCAAGGTCAGCCAGGGCAGGAGCAGGTCGTTCTGGCTCATCCAGGCCACCTGTTCCGAGGTATTCCCGCCGGAGTCGAAACGGATTTGCCCGGAAAACCCCAGGCTCGGAGCGCCGGCCATGAGCTTTAAAAGGGTCGATTTGCCGCAGCCGCTTGGGCCCAGGATGCAGCTCGTGCGGCCGCCCCTTAGGGTCAGGCTCAGATCCGAGAACAGCGGGCGGCCTTCGAAGTCGAGGGAGATGCCTTCGAGGGCGATTCCTGGCGCGGCCTGCACGGTGGCGGGAGCGTGCACGGCTATTCGAAGAACCGGTGGAAGTGATGCACCGGCCCGTGTCCCTGGCCGATGACGTAGGCGGCTCCGGCCCGGATGGCCTGGCTGATGTATTCCTTGGCGTTGCGGACGGCCGTTTCCATGTCTTCGCCTCTGGCCAGGTTCGAAGCGATGGCCGAGGACAGGGTGCAGCCCGTGCCGTGATTGTTGCGGGTCGGGATGCGCACTCCCGGCAGGGTCACGACGCGCTTTTCGGAGCCGATGTAGAGGACGTCGTCGCTGTCTCCCGATTCCAGATGTCCGCCCTTGACCAGCACGCTCCCCGGGCCCATGGCCGCAAGGTCGGTCAGTGCCTCCATGGCCGCCCCCGGGGTGGCTATGTCCCGGCCCAGCAGCACCGAGGCTTCGGGCAGGTTGGGCGTGATGAGCGTGGCCATGGGGATGAGTTCCGATTTCAGGGCGTCGATGGCTTCGTCCTGGAGCAGCTTGTCTCCGCTCTGGGCCACCATGACCGGGTCGAGCACGATGATCCCCACCCCGTGTCTGGCCAGGCCCATGGCCACGGTGCGGATCAGCTCCGGAGAGAAGAGCATGCCGATCTTGACCGCGTCGGCCCCGATGTCGCCCAGCACCGCGTCCATCTGTGCGGCCACGAATTCCACGGGCACTGCGTGGATGCCGGTCACGCCCAGGGTGTTCTGGGCGGTCAGGGCGGTGATGACGCTGGCCCCGTAGCAGCCGTGGGCCGCGATGGTCTTGAGGTCGGCCTGGATTCCCGCCCCTCCGCCGCTGTCGGACCCGGCGATGGTCAGTACCCGGTGATATTTGCGCTGGTTCATGAAAGCTCCTTGGCTGCATGAATGATGGTTTTGAGTTCGGCGGCGGCTTTCCCGGGATCGGGGGCCGAGACGATGGCCGAGACCACGGCCACCCCGTCGCACCCGGCGCGGATGACTTCGGCCGCGTTGCCGGGACCGATGCCGCCGATGCCGACGAGCGGGAGGGACACGGCCGCGCGTATGGCGGCGACGCCGTCAAGCCCCAGCGCCGGGGCCGTGTCGGTCTTGGTGGGCGTGGAAAAGACGGGGCTTACGCCCACATAGTCCGCGCCTTCGGCCTCGGCGCGGATCGCGTCCGCCACACATTCGGCCGAGATGCCGATGAGCATGTCCGGTCCCGTCAGGCGGCGGGCGTCGGCGATGAGCATGTCGGTCTGGCCCAGGTGCACGCCCTCCGCACCAACGGCCAGGGCCACGTCGATGCGGTCGTTGATGATGAGCGGGACGCCGGTTCCGGCCAGCAGTTCACGCACGGCCCGCGCCTCGGTCACGAATTCGCGGGTCGCGCAGCGCTTTTCCCGCAGCTGCACGCAGGTCACCCCGCCGGCCACGGCGGCGCGGACGATGTCCACGGTGGAGCGGCCACGGGACAGTTCCCGGTCCGTGACCAGGTACAGGGACAGATCAGGCATGGTGTTCCTCGCGGATACGGCATTCATTGGCCAGTTCCTCGGGAGTCAGGTTGAAGAGGGCGTCCAGAAGATGAATCTGAAAGGAGCCGGGGCCGTCCGCCAGTGCGCCCGCCCTTTCTCCGGCCAGTCCGAAAAAGGCCAGGGCCGAGGCGGCGGCGGAGACGGGGTCGGGATCAACGGCATGGAAGGCGCCGACCAAGGCAGTGGCGGAGCAGCCCGTGCCCGTGACGTAGGGCATGAGCGAGTGTCCGCCCTCGATGACAAGCGTGCGGCGGCCGTCGGTGACCAGATCGGTGGGGCCGGTGATGGCCAGGACCGTGCCCAGTTCGCGGGCCAGGGCCCCTGCGGCCTTGGCCGCCTCCTCGATGGAGTTTGTGGAGTCCACACCTTTGGTTGCAGCATTCTGTCCGGCCAGGGACAGGATTTCGGAGGCATTGCCGCGCACCACGCTGACCTTTGTCCAGGCCAGAATGGATTTGGCGGCCTCGGTGCGCAGTTCCGTCGCCCCGGAGCCCACCGGGTCGAGGATGATGGGCTTGCCCAGCGCCGTGGCCTTGCGTCCGGCCTTGAGCATGGACGCCACCCACAGGTCGGTAAGGGTGCCGATGTTGAGCACCAGCGCGCCGGCGTAGGCGACCATCTCTTCGACTTCGTTTTCGGCATGCGCCATGACCGGGGATGCACCGCAGGCCAGAAGGGCGTTGGCGGTGTAGTTCATGACCACGAAATTGGTGATGTTGTGGATCAGGGGCTTTGTCTGACGGAGGACGCGCAGGTTCTCTGCGGCCTTCATGGCAAGATCGGACACGGTGCACCTCGCACTGCTGTTGGTGTTTGGGGCAGCAGGGGCGAGGAATGGGGGGATTGGCCGGTTACGGCCTTACGTCTTGCAATTCCCTTCGCTGGCATGATCCAGATCAGGTTCAACGGGTATCATCTCAGGCTCCTCGCCACCCCTGCAAAAAACTCATTTCTGGCTAGGACAAGCCGGATTGGCTGTCAAGCTCACTCACCGACGACACAGTTCCGCCCGGCGTCCTTGGCCTTGTACAGGGCTTGGTCCGCGCGCAGCAGGGTGGTGTCGACACGCTCGCCGGGACGGTGGATCGTGAAGCCGATGCTGACCGTCGGGGCAGGAATCTCGTCGTTGATCCTCTGCGCCTTTGTCACGGACTGACGCAGCCGTTCCGCCACGATCGGGGCGTTGGTCTGGTCGCAGGACGGGAAGAGGAACAGGAATTCCTCTCCGCCCCAGCGTGCACACAGGTCGTATTCGCGCAGGGAGAGTTCCAGGGCACGGGCCACGGCCTGCAGCAGCCGATCTCCGGCAGCGTGACCGAAGTTGTCGTTGACCGTCTTGAAATGGTCCAGGTCCGCGATCATGACGGCAAATCCGCCGTCAGGTTCACGCGTTGCCCGGGAAGCGGCCTCTTCCAGACGAACGGTCATGTAGCGGCGGTTGGGCAGGCTAGTCAGGGAATCGTAGTTGGAGGCGTGCTCCAGGCGTTCCTTGAGCTGATGCAGCATGGTCTGGTACTGGTCGCTAATGCGCACGATCTTTTCCAACTGCCTGACTTTCTTCTCGTAGTTGGCCAGATAGCCCTGGCTGCGTTCACGTTCGGCGGCCTGAAAACGGTCCGCGATGTGGGTCAGGCGGTCCAGCAGGCGCTGCTGGTCGAGATAGCGCTCGAAGAGTTCTCCCAGGGCCTCCTTCCATCCGTCCGGAGGTGTGTCCGCGCTCAGAATGGTCTCGATGCTCCGCTCCAGACTGTCTTCGGGCGGATACTGTTGCATGGTCATGACCTCGGGGCGATGGTGAAAGGAAAGGTGCAGTCTTCCTTGAATTCCTCGGCCAGTTCGCCGACGCGCTCGTTGTCGGGATCGTAGCACCAGTCGACACTGACCGGGCGCCCTGCCAGATGGGACTCCTCCAGACGGTCGAAAATGTCCATCATGGCCCGGATGCTGCTGGTGTTCAGATAGATCAGCTGCAGGTCGAAGGCGAGGGGCCGGTCGTCGTTCTTCAGAAAATCGTCGATCCAGTCGATGATCGGCTGAAAGAATTCAAAGGGGTTCTCGGGATATGAATCTCCAGCCATGAAGACACGTCCCTGCTCGTTGTCGGCACGGACCATCGGGGTGCTGGATGTCTGGTGTATTTCTAGGTTGTTCATGCTCTTCTCGTACATTTATTGATTCTTTCTACAACATCACACGCAGGCTCAGGAAGCTTCTTTGAACGTCAATGTCGCGCACCGTGGCGGTAAGAGGGCGTGATGCCTTGCGGGCCATGTCGATGAGTCCCAGACCGGCGCTGCCGTTCAGGCCTTCACGCGGCTGACGCAGCTGGGTCTTGAAAAGGGTTTTGAGTGCGGCGCGGTCAAGGACCGCCAGTTCGTCCACGCGATCCTTCAGGGTGATGCCGTCCTCGCGGGTGACGACATTGCCAGCGCTGATCACGTAGTGTTCGCTCTCGCGGGATACGACGATGGCCGCGCTGGCCGCGCCCGTCAAATCCGGGTGCTGGTCCGCGTAGCGCCGGATGTTCTGGGTCATTTCGATATAGACGGAAAAAATGTCGGCCACGGCACTGGGCGCTTCCTGCTGATGGTTGAGATAGTCGCGCAGGGCGCGGCCGATCTCTTCGATCAGGGCGGCGTTGATGGGGCCGTTGAAGCAGACCATGATCTGTTGACGGTCAAAAATTTCGCGCAGGTCGTATAGGTCTGGCGTGCTCATGAAACGGTCTCCTCGGAGGAATCTGCCGGCGTCTGGTCGAAACGAAAGGCCAGCACGGTGATGTCGTCGCGTTGCGGGTATTCTCCCCGGTACTCCTGCAGGGCTGCTGCAAGGGCTTTTTCCTGGGCTTCGAGCGCCAGGCCGGAGTGGGCCTCAAGCCAGTTCACGAAGCCGGTTCGTCCGAAAGGCAGACCCCTGTCTCCCCCGGATTGGTCCAGAATTCCGTCCGTGACAAGATAAAAAACACTGTCCGGTTCAAGCTCCAGAGTTCGGCAGGTGAAGCTTCTGGACCTGCGGTCGTTGATTCCGCCCCGATCTCCCCGGTAGTGTTCGACCTGCGCTCCCCTGGCAGTGAAGAGGTCGATATGTGCTCCCGCGAAATGAACCTTTCGGGTCTCCCATTCGACGAAGCACAGCCCGACGTCCATGGACGTGGCCAGACGCTCCAGGCGTTTGGTGTCCGGCATCATGGCGCGCACGGCCTTGTCCGCACTCTCCAGCAGCGCGGCCGGGTTGTTCCAGCTCTGCTCCAGGGTGGCTCGTTCAAGGGCCGCGTGAGCGATCATGGTCATGAAGGCTCCCGGCACTCCGTGACCCGCGCAGTCGATGACGCCGAACAGACAGCCCTCGGCACGTTCCCGGTAGAGGTAGAAGTCGCCGCCGACCACGTCGCGCGGATGCCAGACCACGAAATACTGTCCGTGCAGGCGCTCGCCGAGTTGCCGATCCGGAAGAATGACCCGCTGGATGAGGCTCGCGTAGCGGATGCTTTCGGTCAACTGGCGATGCGTGTTCGACAGCTGTGCATGGGTCGCTTCCAGCTCGGCTGTACGTTCGGCCACCCGTTGTTCCAGTTCCCTGGTGTGCGCCTGGACCTGGGAGGCCATGCTGTCGAAGGCGCGCGACAAGGCTCCGAGTTCGTCGTTCCGGTTCGATTGCAGCCGGGTGTCGTAACGCCCCTCGGCGATGCTGCGGGCCGAATCGGTCAGAACCAGCAGCGGGTGCAGGACAAGGCGGTCAAAGCCCAGGGTCAGGGTCAGAATGACCAGCAGCAGAATCACGGCACCCCCGGCAAGGGCCAGGTGAATGATATCCGTAGAAAGGATGCCCTCGGCCGCCGGATTGACGCTGCTGACAACAGTCCAACCCAGCTCCGGGAGGTGCGCCAGGGCCATCATGCGCGTCCCCTGTTCCGTGGCGACCTGCAGCGGAAGCACTTGCTCGCCCCTGCGCCTGGTCTCGGCCAGGGCGTGGGCAAAGGCCTCGTGGTCGCGGTTTCCGTTCAGTTCGGCGAAAACGGTCTTGGAGGATTCCTGTTTGCCCATGGCCCCATACTCGATCCTGTCCGGGTCCGGATGGGCCACGATGCGTCCCTGGGAGTCGATGATGAAACTCATGGCGCCGGCCGATCGGGGCGCGAGCATGGTACTGAGGAACCTGTCCAGCTGCATGCCGGTGCCGACCAGCCCGAGGGGCATGCCCGCCGCGTTGCGCACCTGCACGTTGATCCACAGGTTGGTCACCTTGAGGGTGGCGTCGGGGTTGACGTTCAGGGTGTAGGGGACCGGGACGTCCATGGTCGAAAAATACCAGGCGTCGTCGGCTTTGCCCGCTTCCAGTGTGTAGCGATATCTGGCGCTGGGGCTTTTGGGGTCGGCGTAATAATAGGCCAGCGTGCGGTGATGTATGACGAAATAGGACTGGTCGGCGAACGCTTGGCGAAATCCCGTGGCCTCGGCCAGAAAGTGGGAGCGAGAGAAGGCATCCTGTTCTTTCAGCAGCCAGTCCTCAAGGGCGCTGAGGCCAGCGAAACGCTGGGCTATGGCCAGTTCGCGGCCGACCAGGGCCTGGATTTTCTCACGGGTAAGCTGCGCTTCCGCAACGGCCAGTCTGCGGCTCAGGTCCGTTGTCAGGTCGCTCAGTACCCGTTGACCTACCGCGAAGGAGAGCAGCAGGACCGCCGCTGATATGAACAGCAGCAGGGTCCCGACCTTGCGGCGCAAGCCGGAGGCACGCTGGTCGTCGGGGAGCTGGGCTGGATTGTTCATGACGTCTGCCTGCAGGGGTTGTCGGACTATTTGGTTTTATGAAGTTTATACCGAATTTTCAGTACATTGCAATGACTGTGGCCTAGTGTCAACTCAGGATTCCATGAAGACAAGCGTACTTGTTTTTGTAAGACTTGGCTCTTGTGCTTGCCGGTGCTCGAGTCGTATTTTAATGTATGACAAGTGGATGGAGTTTTGTCCGGCCTTGTGCCATGCTCGGCGGATGCAGGCGCGATGGCGTCAATGCGAGGGGCGATCATGAAGGATTTTGTGCGCAGACACGATTTTTTTTCCGTGTTTTTTTCGGGTCGCCGTATTCCATTTTCATGGCCCGGCGCCAGGGCAGTCATGATCTGCGCCGTGAGCGTGGTGGCGTTTTTTTTCTGGATGTCCGCCATCTGCCAGGCTCAGCCGGTCCAGCCCATCAGGATCGGGAGCATCTTTGCCAAGACCGGGCCTGGCGCGGAGGAAAATTCACCCAATTACCGAATGGTCATGCTCGCCGCCAGACAGATCAATGCAGGGGGAGGTCTTTTGGGTCGCCCCGTCGAAGTGCTGGAATTCGACACCGGGAGCTCGGCCCTTGGAGCACGGCAGGCGGCCATGGCAGCCATTGAAGCCAGGGTCGCGGCCGTAGTCGGCCCTTCCTGGAGTTCGCAGGCCATGGCCATGGGGCCCGTGCTTCAGGAGGCGGGAATTCCCATGCTCGGCTCGACCACTACCGCTCCGGAGGTCACCGAAATCGGCGATTTCATTTTCAGGGTCTGCTATACCGACGCCCTGCAGGCCAGTGCGCTGGCCGGCTTTGCCTATGACGAGCTGAAAGCCCGACGGGCCATAGTGGTGACCATCGCCGGAGATGTCTACAGCGAAGGGCTGAGCGCCGGTTTCATCGAGCGGTTCGCCGCACGCGGAGGCAAGGTCGAGGCGCAGCTGCGCTATCTTCAGAACGCCATGAACTTTGATGAGCAGGTTCGCGTCGTCGGCGAAAAAGCTCCGAATCTGGTTTTTGTGGCTGGTTTCACCCGCGATTCGGGATTGTTCCTCAAGCAGGCGCGTAGCGCAGGTCTGGACATGCCCATCCTGGGCGGCGACGGATGGACGGCACTGGAACACTATCCCTATCTTGATCCGGCCAAGGGCGAAAACTATTACGTCTCCCACTGGCACCCCGATTCCGGTTCAAAAGCCGGTCAAGAATTCCTTGCCCTCCTGCTGGAGGAGTTCGGGCCGAACGCCCTGCAGATGATCGACGCCGGCAACGCCAATGCATATGACGCCATGGGCCTGTTGGCCGACGCGATCTTGCGGGCCGGCAGCGACTCTCCGGCCGCCATTCGCGACGCTCTGGCCGTGACCGAAAAGTATCCGGGCGTGACGGGGCTCATAACCTTCAAGAATTCGCGCGATCCCCAAAAGTCTCTGGTCGTTCTGCGCATTACCCCCGACAAGGTCGAATTCGTGAAAAGGGTGGATCCGGAGCGATGAACAAAAGCATCTCCCAGCGAATGAATCAGGATATCCTGATCACCTTCGCCGTGATCGCAGTCCTTTTTGTCGCCCTGGCCAGTTTCATGCTGGTGCGCTGGAAGGACGACAATATCCATATCGTCTGCCGCATCCTCGATACCCTGGCCGCCAGGGAGCAGGACAGTCTGGCCAATGAACTCTTCGAGCGGCGCATCCGGGCCCTCGACATGCGTCTGGCCGAGATCAGCATGGTCGAGGACGTGTTGCGGGTCGAACTGTACCATGCACAGGGTCTCCCTCTGGCCGCCGCGTCGAAGGGCACGGCGGTGGAGGTCTCAAAGCCGCTTGACGTTGATCGCTGGGACCCTGCTCTGGGCTATGCCTTCGATCATGACTTCTCGGCATTGCGCTTCACCCGGCCGATCGTCGCGGCGGGCGAAACCATCGGGTGGCTGCGCATCAACCATGACCTGTCTCTTTTGCGCAAGCAGACACTCAGTTTTTTCGTCTTCATGTTCGGCATTCTCGTCATGACCCTGCTCTGCACGCAGCTGTTGTTGCGTCGCCGTTTGCGAAAGTCTGTGGTCAGTCCCCTGCGCAGCCTTGGAACGGCCATGCGGCAAGTGAACACCGAGACCCGCAATTTCAAGGTTCCGGCTTTGAAGGCTGATGAGGAAATCGCGAATCTTGGCCGGGCCTTTCAGGAGCTGCTGGAACGTCTGAACACCTCCTACCGCGATCTCGATGACGCGCATCAGGCCCTGGCCCGGAGCGAGCGGCGGCTTTCCCGTGCCATTCTGGCAAGTTCCGACGGCATCTGGGAATGGTCTTTCGACACCGGACAGGCCTATTTCAGCCCTCGCTGGTACGAGATGCTCGGCTACGCGGACCAGGAACTGCCCATGAGCTTTCAGACCTGGAAGGATCTTTGTCATCCCGAGGATTTTTTACAGGTTTATCCGCAGATTCAAGATGTCGTGAACTCCAACGGGGCCAAGTCGTACAACTCCGAATTTCGCATGCATACGAAATACGGGGACTGGAGATGGATTCTGGGACGCGGCGATGTCATCGAACGCGACGCCGCCGGAAAGCCGCTGCTTTTGAGCGGGACCCATACCGATGTCACCGAGCGGCGTCTGGCCGAGGAGAGGCTCCGTCAGTCCGAAGAGAAGTTTTCCCAGCTTTTCCGCCTCTCGCCTGATGCCATCGTGCTGCTCGTCGTCGGCAGCGGACGCCTTGTCGACGTCAACGAGTCCTTTACGAACATCTCTGGTTACAGCCGTGAAGAGGCTTTGGGCCGGACGCTCATGGATCTGAGCATTTACCGTAATTCCGGGGAACGCGAAGAAATCTACAGACGTCTTGAGCACGACGGTTTTCTGCGCGACTTTGAATTCGAGGCCCTGCACAAGGACGGCTCCACCGTGGTCAGCGCCATGACCTGCCAGACCCTGGAACTCGACGGAGTTCCGCACCTGCTGGCCGTGCTGCGCGATATCACGCAGATGAAGAAGTTGCGGGAGGTCATGATCCAGAGCGAGAAGATGCGCTCGGTGGGGGGCATGGCCGCGGGCATCGCCCACGAGATCAACAATCCCCTGGGCATCATCCTGCAGGCATCCTACAACCTCGTGCGGCGCACGCGGCCCGATTTCCCGAAGAACAACGAGATTGCGCAGAGCATAGGACTGGATATGGAGCTCATGGCGCGTTACATGCGCGCACGCAAGCTCGACCTCTTCATCGCTGACATTCAGGAGGCGGCCACGCGGGCTGCGGGTATCATCCGGCGCATGCTGGACTTTAGCAGACTGGCGGAATCGGGGCGCTCCCAGTGCGATCTTGGGACCATCATCGAACACTCCCTGACGCTGGCAAGGAATGATTACGATCTGAAGAAATTCTACGATTTCAAGAAAATGGACTTGCGGGTAGTTGTCGAGGAGGGGCTCTGCAAGCTGCCCTGCACCGAGACGGAGATCGAACAGGTGTTTCTGAACATCCTGCGCAACGCGGCCCAGGCCATGGCCGAGGTCACGCCCCCCGTCGAGAATCCGCGTCTGGAGATCCGGGCGTTCGGCGTTGGCGATCGGGTCAGGATCGAGATCGAGGACAACGGACCCGGCATGAAGGCGGATATCAGCCGGCGCATCTTCGAGCCTTTCTTCACCACCAAGCCGCCCGGACAGGGTACGGGCCTGGGGCTTTCCGTGTCCTACTTCATAGTGACCAAGGGGCATGGCGGCACCATGGATGTCGAGTCCGATCCGGGGCGTGGGACGCGCTTCATCATTGAACTTCCGGCGGAAAATCAAAGGCGGGAATAATGCGTTGTCTTTTGAAATGTGTACGGGACGCGGTCTGCCTTGGGCGGGTCGGGGCATGACTCTTTCCGAAAAAGAGGCCCTCGCCAGGAATCGCATGGTCGAAGTGCTGAAGCGTTTCGGTCCCGGCGCGACCGTGGGCTGGACCGGAGGCAAGGATTCGACCGTGGTGCTGGCCCTGTGGCGGGAGGTGCTGCGCGAGCATGCAGGTCCGGCGCCGGTGCGTGTCCTGAACCTGGATACAGGCTGCAAGTTTCCGGAAGTACTGGACTTTCGCGATCGCCTGACCCGGGAGTGGAATCTGGAACTGCATGTCGCACGTCCCGAAGTCGAGCTGACACGCTATGCGTTGGCCGTGGACCCGGTGGCCTGCTGCGGCGATCTGAAGATCCGTCCCCTGAACGAGGCCGTCGCACGACTTGAAATTCCGGCCCTGCTGACCGGCGTGCGCGCCGACGAGAATCCGGACCGGGCCGACCGGCCATGGCTGGAGGATCACGGAGATCACGTCCGGGCCCTGCCCATCCTGGAATGGACGGAGCTGGACGTCTGGACCTTCATGGTGCGCGAGTCCATCCCGTGGTGCACCCTCTACGACCAGGGCTACCGGTCGCTGGGCTGCATGCCCTGCACCTTGCGCTCGGCCCGGGGAGAGCGCTCGGGGCGGGATTCGGCCAAGGAGGAGAGGATGGGACAGCTCAGGAGCCTGGGTTATTTTTAGGGATACCGCGTTTCTGATACGCCTCAATGTCATTCCCGCGCAGGCGGGAATCCATGCCTTTCCATGAAACGGGAATAGCGACGGCGCGGTCGCGCTCCGGTGCACCCCGGGCGATGGCCGTCGAAACTCCTTCGCGGGCCTCGTAAGGCTCAAGCGTTGCGTGACAAGGCGCGAGGCCGTGACAGCGCGTCAGGCAACGCGTGAGCCTTGCGATGCCTGGCTCAGTCAAACAGTCGACGGCCCTCGCCCGGGCCGCACCGGAACGCTCGGGCTTTTGCATTAAGTCATCCCGTCCAATCCTTGGCATCCTTTCCCTTGGGTCTCAGGCGAGAGGCCTTGAGTTTGCGGGTCCAAAGGGCCAGGCGTTCCTCGTGGCCCTGGTTCTTGGCCTGATAGAAGACGCGGCCTTTGAGTTCCGGGGGCAGGTAGTCCTGTTCGACCCAGGCTTCGGGATAGGCGTGGGGATACTTGTAGCCCTGGCCGTAGCCCCACTCCTTTTGCAGGCTGGTGGAGGCGTTGCGCAGGTGCAGCGGCACGGGCTTTGCGCCGTTGGTGCGGATTTCCTTCACGGCCGAGAGGTATCCGGCGTAGGCCGAGTTGCTCTTGGGCGCCAGGGCCAGATACACGGTGGTTTCGGCCATGGGAATCCAGCCCTCGGGCATGCCGACGCGTTCCACCGCCTGCTCGCAGGATACGGCCAGGGGCAAGGCCATTGGGTCGCCGAGGCCTACGTCCTCGGCGGCCGAGAGGATCAGCCTGCGGCAGATGAAGCGCGGGTCTTCGCCGGTCTCAACCAGGCTGGCCAGGTAGTACAGTGCCGCATCCGGGTCCGAGCCCCGGATGGACTTGATCAGCGCCGAAGCCAGCTCGTAATGTGAATCGCCTTCCCTGTCTCCGCGCAGCACGATCTCCGGCAATCGGGTCTTGAGCTGATCGGGTTCCAGATCCTTTTCTTCGAGTCCCGCCGCAAATTCCACCAGATTGAGCATGGTGCGCGCATCCCCACCAGAGAGCGTGGCCAAAAGCTCCAGACTTTTTTCCGGGATGAGCGAGCCGAGTTTTTCCATGCCCCGCTTGCCCACATCCACCAGTTCAGGCATGCCGAGCGAGCGCAGGCGCAATACGTGCAGCCGGGAAAGAAGCTGGCGCGTGACGCTGAAGGACGGGTTTTCCGTGGTCGTGGCGATGAGCGTCAGTTCGCCCGTCTCAAGGAGCGGCAGGAAGAAATCCTGCTGGGCCTTGGAATAGCGGTGCAATTCGTCCAGGATCAGGATTTCCTTGTCCTGAAGCTGTTTGCGCAGGGCGGTGATGCCCACCTCGGGAGCGCTGACCCGCACGAAGGGCTTGCCCGCGTGTTTGGCCAGCAGCAGGGCCACCGTGGATTTGCCGCAGCCGGGAGGGCCGAAGAGCAGCAGGCTCGGCAGGTCCTTGGACTGCATCAGGGTGCGCAGGCGCTGGCGAAAATGGCTTTGGCCGATAAAGTCGTCGAGGGACTCCGGGCGCAGGGATTCGGCGAGAGGTCTTTTTTGGGACACGATGATAATTCCGGCTAAATGCTTGCGGCCTTTTCCAGGCAATCCAGAAAGGCCTGGGCTTCGGGCCCGTGGGCGGTGATCTGCACGGTTCTGGCCTCTGCCTCGGCTGTCCAGAACATGTCGATGTGGGAGTCTGGCATGCTGTCCTTAGGGAGGAATTCGGCCCATTCCAGCAGGCAGAAGTGGTCCGGAGCGAAGAGGGTCTCTTCCAGATCGGGATCAAAGCCCCGGCCCTCGGTGCGGTAAAGGTCGAAATGCCCCACGGGCGGCGTCGTGGGGTAGAGGTTCAGGATGTTGAAGCTGGGGCTGCTGACCTCGGCGTTTTCGCTTCCCGGCAGATTCTGGACCAGTTCCCGGATGAAGGTCGTTTTCCCGGCCCCGAGCTGGCCGTGCAGCAGCACGGGGGGGAGGGCCGGGCTGTCCGCGACGCAGGCCGCAAAGGCCTGCGCCAGGGCGGCCGTCGCTTCAAGAGAGGTCAGGACAAGGATCATGAATGCGGAATCAGCGTTTTGATGACGTCTTTCTTGCCGACAACCCCCAGCAGTTTGCCGTTGTCCGTGACGGGCAGGGTGTGGAACTTCTTGTCGACCATGAGGGCCGCGATCTCGTCGATGGTCATGTCCGGGCCGATGGTGACCACTTTGGTGCTCATGGCGTCGGAAACCTTGGAAGCGGCGATGCGTTTGACTTCCGCCTCGAGCAGGGCCGAGGAGGACAGGGGCACGAAGCCGTCCAGCAGGGTGAAAAGAGAGGGGATGGGCAGGCTTTTCTGCATGCGGACCAGATCGCTCTGGCACAGAATGCCGACCAGGTGGCCGCTTTCATCGACCACGGGAAGTCCGTTGACACCCTTGTCAAGCAGGATCTTCACGGCTTCGGTTATGTCTGCCTCGGGGCTGATGGTGATGACCTCGGTGGTCATGATATCTTGAGCTGTACGCATTTTTTCCACTCCTTCAGGGCGGTTGGCAGGTGATCGGCGATTTCCATGGGTGTGTTGCCCCGGTATGGGAAATCATCGGCGAGCTGAGTGCCCGCATACCCGTGCCAGTACACGCCGATCTGGGCGGCGGTCAATGGCGGGTGCCCCTGGGCCATGAGACTGCCGATGATTCCGGCGAGCACGTCGCCCGATCCGGCAATGGCCAGGTTGGGGGCACAGAACGGAGATATGGCGATGGGGTCCTCGTGCCCGGCGACAATGGTCGCCGCGCCTTTGAGGACCAGATTGACGCGGTGTCCAAAAGAGAATTCCCTGGCAAAGCTGGCCCTTGAGAGATTGATGTCCCCAGGCGTGACCCCGAAGAAATTGGCCATCTCCCCGGGATGCGGGGTCAGTACGGCGTCCGGACCGGTGAGAGTCAGGAGATCGGGGCGCTGGGCCAGCAGAAAGAGGGCATCGGCGTCGTAAAGGGTCCTGGCGTGAGGATTGGTCAGATAGCGCTCCAAAAATGCCATGGCTCCATCACTGCGTCCAAGGCCGGGCCCGAAGACCACGGCCGAGAAGCGCGAAAGGCTAGGCAGGAGGGAATCGAAGCAATCGGCGCTCCATTGATCCGAATCGCCAAGGCCCAGGGTCATGACTTCGGGAAAGCTGCCGTAAGCCGGAGTCAGGGCCTTTGGGCAGGCTATGCTGACCAGACCCGCGCCGGAGCGGAAAGCCGCACGGGCCGCGAGCATGGGCGCTCCGGTCAGCCCGGGGGAGCCCCCCAGGATCATGATGTGCCCCGCTTCTCCCTTGTGCATGGTCGAGCCCGGTTCGGGCAGCAGGTTCGCAAGATTCGGTCCCAGGGCGATGTGGGTGGGCGGGTGCTGTTCCTTGATGTGTCGCGGAATGCCGATCTTGGACGTGACCAGCTTGCCGATATGGCCTTTGGCTGGTGGCAGGAACAACCCGAGCTTGGCCTCCTCGAAGGTCACGGTCAGGTCGGCCTCGACCGCGATGGGCATGGGTTGGCCCGTGGTGCCGCTGAGCCCCGAGGGGATGTCCAGGGACAGGACATAGGATTCTGCGCCGAGCTTGTTGATGGACTTGATCCAATCCTTCATGCTCGGGCGCAGCGGGCCCTCGAAGCCGGTTCCGAGCAGGCCGTCCACGATGATGTCGATCTTTGGCACCAGATCCATTTCGTATTCGGGCAGGTAGGAGCAGGGGATGCCCATGTCCATGGCCAGTTTCAGGTGGTAGGCGGAGTCATGGGTATACTGCGCGAGATGCTTGGCGTGCAGGATGAGGACTGTCGCCCCCAGATTGACCAGATGCCTGGCGAAGGCGAAGGCGTCGCCGCCATTGTTGCCGGGACCGGCAAAAACCATGACCGAGGCACCACGCAGGGGCCCGAATTCTTTTTTGAGGGCATAAAGAGCGGCCCTGCTGGCGTTTTCCATCAGGATTTGTCCGGACAGTCCGAATTCATCAATTGTCAGTCTGTCCCAGCGGGACATTTCCTCGGGAGTGGGCAAAAGGGTAACCATTTGATCTCCTTCACGTGAGGTCTTCGTCTTTGTCTTCCAAAGTGGAATCCAGGGCCCGGTTGCGGCCTGCTTGATATGAGAGGGCTCTGTGCCATTATTTTTCGTCATGCGCCACCCATGTCCTTTTCCTCACGATCTTGTCCCCGGGTCAGGCCGCATACGGGAAAATTGTCCTTGACTCGGCACTCTATCTTCTCCAAAAAAAAGGGCTTGCTGGGAATTGTCGCCATGTCTGCGCCCCGGCTGAATTATTTGTCTGGAGGGGTCATGACGGATTGCGCGGCGCAGAGTCAGGCATTGCCGGTGGTTCAATTACGGAACGTGGCAAAGAGCTACGAGGGGCAGCATGCCTTGACGGACGTGTCTCTCGACGTGCAGCGCGGAGAGTTTCTGACCATCCTTGGGCCTTCCGGTTGCGGCAAGACAACCATCCTGCGTCTCGTGGCCGGTTTTGAAAGCGCCACCGCCGGAGTCATCTCCATTGACGGCAAGATCGTGACCGATCTCCCACCGGAGCGACGCAACGTCAATACGGTCTTTCAGAGCTACGCTCTTTTTCCGCACATGAATGTCTTCGACAACGTCGCCTTCGGGCTGCGCATGAAGAAGCGTTCTGCCGCCGAGATCGGCATCGAAGTGCGTGAGACCCTGCGCCTGGTTCAGCTCGAGGGCTTCGAGTCGCGCATGGTCGGCAAGCTCTCCGGCGGACAGCAGCAGCGGGTGGCCATCGCACGCGCCATCATCAACAGGCCGCTCGTGCTGCTTCTGGACGAACCGCTCTCCGCCCTTGATTACCGGCTGCGCAAGCAGATGCAACTCGATCTGAAACATTTGCAGCGCAAGCTCGGCATCACCTTCGTCCTCGTCACCCACGATCAGGAGGAGGCCTTTTCCATGTCCGATCGCGTTGTGGTCATGAACAACGGCCACATCGAGCAGATCGGCACTCCGGTCAGCGTCTACGAGGAACCCCGCAACCTTTACGTGGCCCGCTTCGTGGGCGAGATCAACATCATCGATGCCGAGGTGGTGGAACTGGGCGAGGGACGCGCCAGGGTGCGGGCGCAGGGACTGGACGTGTTCATGCGCACCAGCCACGCCTTCCGGCCGCAGGAGAAGGTCCACATCCTGCTGCGTCCGGAGGATCTGCGAGTCGAGACCCTGAAGGACCTGGCCGAGGACCCCGAACTGGAGGATGTCTTTTCTCGCGATCGTTCCCTGGTAGGCACGGTGGAAGAGACCATCTACAAGGGCGCGACCTACGATGTCGTGGTCAGGCTGGATGCAGGTGGCACCGTCACGGCCACGGAATTTTTCAACGAGGACGACGAGACCGTCTATTTCAAGGCTTCGGACCGGGTGGCCGTGAGCTGGGTCGAGGGCTGGGAAGTGGTGCTGCCATATGAAAAATGACGGCTTCTTCAAGCTTGCCGTCATTGTCGGCGTCATCTGCTGGATGGCGATTTTCGCTTTTGTGCCCAACATACTGGTCTTTTTGGCCAGTTTCAGCTCCACGTCGTCCGCCAATTTCATCGAGCCCGGCTTTTCCCTGAACAACTACGCCCGGCTGATGGACACGACGCATCTGGACATCCTGCTGTCATCCCTGCGCCTTTCGGGCCTGGTCACGGTCATCTGCCTGGTCACGGCCTATCCTTTCGCCGCCATTCTGGCCCGGACCCGCAAGCCGCTTCGCAACACACTGCTGCTCCTGGTAGTCATCCCTTTCTGGACAAATTCCCTGGTGCGCACCTACGCCATGACCGCCATGCTCAACTCCAGCGGCATCGTGAACAACGTGCTGCTGTTTCTGGGCATCATCGATTCGCCCCTGGCCATGATGTACACCCCCGGGGCCGTGGTGCTGGGGCTTGTGTACACGCTGCTGCCGTTCATGATCCTGCCCCTTTACGCGGCTCTGGAGCGGCTCGACCGCCGCTATCTCGAAGCGGCGCGGGATCTGGGCGCAAGCCCCTGGCGGGCGTTCTGGAAAGTGGTCGTGCCCCTGACCATGCCCGGCATCGTCTCCGGCTGCATGCTGGTTTTCCTGCCGGGTATCGGCATGTTCTACGTGTCCGACGTGCTGGGCGGTGCCAAGGCCATGCTGCTCGGCAACTTCATCCGCGACCAGTTCCTGACCACCCGCGACTGGCCTCTTGGCGCTGCGGCCAGCGTGACCCTGACCGTGCTCATGGGACTCATGCTCCTCCTGTACTGGAAAAGCGCCGCCCGGCTGGGCAGGAAGGAGGCCTGATGCGAAAACTGCGCGCTCTTTACGCCACGCTGGTCTTTGTGTTCCTGTATCTGCCGCTTGGCGTCATGGTCGCCTATTCCTTCAACTCGTCCCGGTTTTCCATGGCCTGGAAGGGCCTGACCCTGGACTGGTACGTGAAACTTTTTGGCAACACCGCGCTCATGCAGGCGGCCCTGCATTCGCTCTTGATCGCGGCCCTGGCGGCGACCTGCTCCAGCATCCTCGGCACGCTCGTCGCCATGGCGTTGCAGCGCTGGCGTTTTCCGACGCGCAAGATCATCCGCACCTCGCTTTTCGTCATGATGATGTCACCTGACATCGTCATCGGCATTTCGCTTCTGGTGCTCTTCATGGCCCTGTCCCTGCCGCTGGGCTTCTGGACCCTGCTCATGGCCCATGTCACTCTTTGCGTGCCCTTTGTCAGCATCACCGTCTACGGCCGGCTCCAGGGGTTCGACCCGCATGTGGTGGAAGCCGCCCGGGATCTCGGGGCAGGGGAGTACGAGGTCTTTCGCCACGTGGTCCTGCCCATGGTCTTTCCTGCCGTCCTGGCCGGTTGGTTCTTGAGTTTCACCCTGTCCATCGACGACGTGATCATCAGTTTCTTCACCACCGGACCCACCTTCGAGGTCCTGCCCTTGCGAATTTATTCCATGGTCCGCCTGGGACTCAAGCCCGAGGTCAACGCCCTGTGCGCGATCATGATTCTTATAACCGTTGTGGCGGTCTTCGTGTCGCAGCGCTTTCTGAAGGAGAAATCATGAAAAGATTGGTACTGACGGTCCTGTGCCTCATGCTGGCCACCCAGGTTCTTGCGGCATCCAAGGAACTCTATGTCTACAACTGGTCCGAATACATGCCGGACAGTGTGCTTGAGGATTTCACGAAGGAGACCGGGGTCAAGGTCATCATGTCGACCTACGACAGCAATGAGGCCCTGTATGCCAAGATCAGGATGGTCGAAGCCAAGGGATACGATCTTGTCGTGCCGTCCACCGATTTTGTGGCGCGCATGCACAAGGAAGGCCTGCTCATGAAGCTGGACAAGTCCAAGCTTGGCAATCTTGGCAACCTCAATCCCAAGCTCATGAACCAGTCCTTTGATCCGGACAACACCTACAGCGTGCCCTACATGTGGGGATCAACGGCCATCGCCGTGAACACCAAGGATCCTGCCGCAGCCTCGGTGACTTCCTTCGCCGACCTGTGGAAGCCTGAACTGGCCGGCAAGATCCTTTTGCCCAACGACATGCGCGGCGTGATCGGCATGGGCCTCAAACGGCTCGGTTATTCGCTGAACGAGACCGACCCGGCCAAGGTCGCCGAGGCCTGCGAGCTTCTGCTGCCGCTCATGGCCAGCGTGCGTGTCTTTGATTCCGACTCGCCCAAGCAGGCCCTGCTCAACAACGAGGTGCAGGCGGCGGTGCTCTGGAACGGCGAGGCGTACATCGCCACCAGTGAAAATCCGGATATCCGCTACGTCTACCCGGCGGAAGGCTACAGTCTCTGGATCGACAATCTGTGCATCCCCAAAAATGCGGGCAACGCGGACAACGCCCATCTCTTCATCGACTATCTCCTGCGCCCCGAAGTGGCGGCGTTCATCTGTCAGGAGATGGGCTATTCCACTCCCAATCTGGCAGCCCAGGCGATCCTGCCCGAAGACGTGCGCGGCAACGCCATTGTCTACCCTGCGTCAGAAGAAATGGCTCGGGGTGAATTCGAGACCGACCTTGGACCCGCCGTGAAGGCGTATGAGGAATGCTGGATGCGGCTCAAGACGCAGTAGCAGGAAGACTTGGATGGATCTTCGAGGCGCGTCCCGGCGGGGGCGCGCCTTTTTTGCTGTATTTGTCGGGCACGTATGTGCCGATCGTGTTGCAAATCGCCTTTTTGTGGGATTGCCGTTGGAATTCGCGCCTGGACATGTTAGAAGGTTCAGCGAATGCATCAAAGTGGTAAACATCTTTGCCTTACATGAATTTATTCTGGGGGTGACCATGGATTCCGAATTGCGCAAGCGCCTGGATGACTTTTTCGATGTGGGTTTCGGCAAGACCACCGGCATCGACACGGCCCTGGAGATCACCAAGATTTACGCCGGGTCGGCGGCGGCCGATCCGGACAAGATTCCGGATCTTTTTGTGCGTCTGGTTCAGCTTTTCGAGCCCCGGCTTGATGTCCGCGACTAGCGCTGAATTGACAGCCCTGCCCAAGTCGGCCATGAACTCGGCTTTTGCGAACATTTTCGTGAGGCTTCAATGAGCTTTTGCGTCAAGGATATTCTGCGTATGCAGGTCGCGCCGGCACTGGGCTGCACCGAGCCCGTGGCCGTGGCCCTGGCCGCCGCCGCTGCCGCCGCCGTGCTGCCGGGCAGGCCCGAGCGGCTGGATTTGTGGGTCGATCCCAATATTTACAAGAATGGTCTGGCCGTGATCATTCCCGGCACGGGAGGTCTCAGCGGCCTGGATCTGGCCGGGGCGCTGGGCGTTTTCGGCGGCGATGCCGCGCTGGGCCTGGAAGTTCTCGAACCGCTGACCGACGAGTCCGTGCAGACCGCCCGGACCCTGGTGCGCGACGGCGGGGTGACCCTCAATCTGCTGCATGAGCAGCGCGGTCTTTTCATCCGCGCCGAGGTTTTTGACGGCTCGCATGTGGCCGAAGCCGTCGTTCGCGACATGCATGACAACGTGGTCAGCGTGAGCCTGGACGGCGCCTTGCTGCCGCGTGCCCAGACTTCGGGGAAAGTCGCCGCATCGAGCGAGATGCCGCGCCTCGAAGCCTGGATCAAGGGCCTGTCCCTGGAGGATCTGGTCCGTCTGCTCGACGACCTGGACGACGAGGACCGTGAATTTCTGATGGAAGGGGTGCGCACCAACGTGCGTCTTGCCGAGCATGGCCTCAAGTTCGGGCCCGGTCTTGGCATAGGCAAGGCCCTGGACCGGCTGGTCCGGCAGAAGCTCGTCTGCCGGGACATGATTCTGGCCGCCCGCATCCTGACCTCGGCCGCCTCCGACGCGCGCATGGGCGGGGTAAAGCTTCCGGCCATGAGTTCCGCCGGGAGCGGCAACCACGGGCTGACCGCCATCCTGCCCATCTGGGCCATCCGCGAATTCATCGTCTGCGAAGAGAAGGACGTGCTCGAAGCCATGGCGCTCAGTCATCTGGTCACGGCCTACGTCAAGGCCCATACCGGACGCCTTTCCGCCATCTGCGGCTGCTCCGTGGCGGCCGGGGCCGGAGCCAGCGCCGGAGTGGCCTACCTGCTGGGCGGCAACCTGGCCCATATCGCCGGGGCCATCAAAAACATCATCGAGGACCTGGCCGGGGTCATCTGCGATGGAGCCAAGGCCGGCTGTTCGCTGAAGCTGGCCACGGCTGCGGGAACGGCCGTGCAGGCCGCGCTTTTTTCGCTGCAAGGCGTCAATGTCATGGATACCGACGGCATCATCGGCACTTCGCCCGAGCAGACCATGCAGAACATAGGCATGCTCAGCACCGAAGGCATGATCGAGACCGACCGGACCATTTTAAAAATAATGCTGGCCAAACGCTTCTCCGGATTCTGATTCAAGGCGCCAGCCAAAAGGAGTACATTCCAATGAACATATGCATTGTAGGAACGGGTTACGTAGGGCTGGTGTCAGCGGCCTGCTTCGCCGAGATGGGCAACGCGGTGACCTGCGTCGACATCAACCCCGATGTCATCGAACGGCTGAAGAAAGGCGAGGTGCACATCTACGAGCCCGGCCTTGAGGCCATGGTCCGTCGCAATTCCCAGGAAGGCCGCCTGACCTTCACCACGGAACTGGCCGAGGGATTGAAAGACAGCCTCTTCGTTTTTTGCTGCGTAGGCACCCCCGAGGGTGAGGACGGCACCGCCGACCTGCGCTACGTGCATCAGGTGGCCCGCGACGTGGGACGCCAGATGAACGACTACAAGATTATCGTGGACAAATCCACGGTACCCGTCGGCACCGCCGACAGCGTACGCGCCACCGTGCAGGAGGAGCTGGACAAGCGTGGGCTCCAGATCGAGTTCGACGTGGTCTCCAACCCCGAGTTCCTGAAGGAAGGCGACGCGGTCAACGATTTCATGAAACCCGACCGCGTGGTCGTGGGCACGGACAACGTCCGCACGGCTGAGCTCCTGAAGAGCCTCTACGCACCCTACGCCCGCAGTCGCGAGAAGCTGATCGTGATGGGCGTGCGCAGCGCGGAAATGACCAAATACGCAGCCAACTGCATGCTGGCCACCAAGATCTCCTTCATCAACGAGATCGCCAACATCTGCGAGAAGGTCGGGGCCGACGTGCGCGACGTGCGCCATGGCATCGGGGCTGACCATCGCATCGGCTACCAGTTCATCTATCCCGGCGTGGGTTACGGCGGGTCCTGCTTCCCCAAGGACGTGAAGGCCCTCATCGGGACGGCCCAGGGTGTGGGCTACGAACCGCAGCTCCTGAATGCCGTGGACGAGGTCAACGACCGCCAGAAGACCGTCATAGCGCGCAAGATCGAGGCCTATTTCGCCGAGCAGGGCGGGGTGAAGGGCAAGACCCTGGCTTTGTGGGGCCTGGCCTTCAAGGCCAACACCGATGACATGCGCGAGGCTCCGTCCCTGGAACTGATCCGCCACCTGACGGACCTGGGCATGAAGATTCGCGCTTTCGATCCCGTGGCCGGCTCCAATGCCCGCCGCATTCTGCAGGACAACCCGCTGGTGGAAATCTGCGAGGACCAGTACGAGACGCTTCAGGGCGCCGAAGCCCTGGCCGTGGTCACGGAATGGAACCAGTTCCGCAACCCCGAATTCGCCAGGATCAGGAAGGCCCTGGGTGCCCCCATCCTCTTCGATGGCCGCAACCTCTACTCCCCGGCCCTCATGGCGGCGGAGGGGTTCGCCTATTTCTGCGTGGGCCGCTAGGCCTGGTCGTTTTCATGAATCAAGGCCCCGTTCGGAGAAATCCGGGCGGGGCCTTCGCAGTTTTGCGCGCAGCGGGAGCGCATCCTTTTTCCATGTCTTTGCGGCGTTGCGCACCAAGCAGTCGTCCGAGCATTTGTATTGATTTTGTCGCGTTGACATCCCCCTGCCGCAGGGCTAAGTTTTTGCGCATAATTGTCATTCTTGTGTCACAGTTTCGTAACATTGGGGCCTGTCGGGTCCGAAGGAGGTTGTGTCGATGAAAAGATTGGTGGTTGTGATCGCGATTCTGTTGTGCCCGGTTCTGTCCGCCCAGGCGGCGGAACTGGACCCGGCCAAGGCCAAGGCCGAGGGCACGGCGACCTTTTATGCCAACATCACTGCGGTGGAACCGATCATGGAGGCTTTCGAGGCCGACACCGGGGTCAAGGGCGCGTACACCAGAATTTCCACTTCGAAATTCCTCGCCACGGTCCTGACGGAATTCGAGGCGGGCAAGCTCATGGCCGACGTGGTGCAGGGGCCGCTTCCGGTCCTGGAGATCCTTAAATCCAAGGGCGTGCTCGCCTCCTACAGTTCACCCGCCGCCGCGGGTTACGCGGACTGGACCAGGAAGGACGACACCATTCAGCTTTTCGGCATCGAGTATGTGGGGCTCATCTACAATAAAGAACTGGTCAAGGCGGCCGACGTTCCCAAACGTTACGAGGATCTGGCCGATCCCAAGTGGAAGGACAAGATCGTCATGGCCAACCCCGCCAATCATGCCACCACAATCTCCTGGCTGGTGGGCCTCAAGGAAACCGTTTTCGCGTCCGAAGAGGAATGGATGAGCTTTCTCAAGGGGCTGGCAGCCAACAAGCCCATGTTCGTGGCCTCTTTCGGCCCCACGCCGGCTCCGGTGGAGAGCGGCGAGAAGCTCATCGCCATCTCCATGCCCAAGTACATTATCACCAAGGCTCCGGCCCCCCTGGACTGGGCTCGGGTGGAACAGCCGTTGCTCGGCACTCCGCGCGCCATCGCCGTGACCTCCAAGGCCCCGCATCCCAACGCCGCCCGTCTTTTCGTGGACTACTGGCTGTCTGAAAAGGCCATGGGCGTCCTGGCCAAGGACGTGGGCGAATACGTCCTCGCGCCCGGTGTCTATCCGCCCATTGACGGCATGGACAAGGCCACGGTCATGCCCATCCGCGATCTCTCCGACGAGGAGATCCAGAAGTGGGGCGACCAGTTCAAGGTCATCTTCGACGTGCAGTGATCAGCGGCAGGCCGTCCGGACCATCGGTCCGGGCGGCCTCCTCTTCCGGGCGCAGAGTCCATCAGCCTAAACCTCACCGCCTTTCGTACCCGGCCGGGTCCGGTGCGAAGGCGCTTATGGAAACTCACCATGGAGATCAAAATCCAAGGCGTCAGCAAGCATTATTTTTCCGAAGGCAAGACCATAAAGGCACTGGATGACGTCACCCTGACCATCCCGGCCAATCAGATCTTCACGCTGCTCGGTCCGAGCGGGTGCGGGAAGACTACGCTGCTTCGGTGCATCGTGGGCCTTGAATCGCCCGATTGCGGAGAGATCAGCATCGGCGACGAGGTGGTCTGGTCCAGGGACAAGGGCATCTACGTGCCCACGGAAGAGCGGGGCCTGGGCATGGTTTTTCAGACCTACGCCATCTGGCCGCACATGAACGTTTTCGACAACGTCGCCTATCCGTTGCAAACCCGGAACGTGCCGCGGGACGTCATTCGCCGCAAAGTCGAGAAGACCCTGCATTTCGTGCAATTGGAAGGCTTCGAGAAACGTCCGGCCACCAAGCTTTCCGGAGGCCAGCAGCAGCGCGTGGCCCTGGCCCGGGCCTTGGTGGCCGAGCCCAAGGTCATCCTTTTCGACGAACCGCTCAGCAATCTGGACGCCAAGCTGCGCGAGGAGACGCGCAAGGAGCTGCGGACCTTTCTGACCGAGCTGTCCATCACGGCGGTGTACGTGACCCATGACCGCATCGAGGCCCTGGCCCTGTCCGATTCCATTGCGGTCATGCGCTCGGGGCGGATCATCGAGATCGGTTCTCCGCAGAAAATCTATTTCGACGCGGATCACCGTTTCGTGGCCGACTTCATTGGCCGGGCGAACCTGATCCCGGCCAAGGTCGTCAAGCAGACCGAAAACGCCACCGTGGTCGAGAGCCCCCTTGGCGTCATCAATTGCCAGAAGCGCGATTTGGCCGAGGGCGCGTCGGTGACCCTGTGCCTGCGTCCGGAGTTCATCCGCGTGGCTCCGGGCAGCGGCGAGGCGGGAGCCAATGTGGTTCGGGGCAAGGTCGAAACCCTGGTCTTCATCGGCGAAGCTTTTGAGATGGAGATACGGGCCGGTGGCGAACTGCTGCTGGCCAAGGTCGATGCCGACACCCGCACCCAGGTCGGGGACACGCTGCACTTCACCCTTGATCCCGCCCACTGCCTGCTGGTCGCGGTTTAGGGGGAAATCATGGACGCCAATCGATCGAAACTGACGTTTTCCCTGATTTTCATTGTGGGAGTCTTGACCGTCTGTCCCGTGGTCATGCTCGTCATCGGCAGCTTTTCCGAAGGCCTGACCGCTTTTGGAACCTTCACCCTGCAGAAATACGTCGAGGCCTACACCGACCCCGCCTTGGCGGAAATCATCCTCAACACCGTGGTTTTCGTTCTGGGCTCGTCGACCCTGGCCACGGTCCTGGCCCTGTTTCTGTCGTATCTGAACAACCGCACGGACATTCCCTGCAAGTTCATGTTTCGGATCATCTCCATCATTCCCATGATGATTCCGCACATTCTCTTTTCCGTGAGCTGGGCGCTGCTCTTGAACCCCTCCAACGGGCTCATCAACCTGGTGCTCAAGCAGGTCTTGTTCCTTGATCACGCGCCTCTCAACATCTATTCCCTGTGGGGCATGATTCTGGTCGAGGGACTGCTCGACCTGCCCATCGCCTATCTCATCATCGCCCCGGCCATGGCTTCCTTCGATGTGGCCCTGGAAGAGTCGTCCAAGGTCTGCGGGGCCAGCCCCTTGAGAACCCTTTTGCGCGTCACCCTGCCGGTGCTTCGTCCGGCCATCCTGGCCGCGTTCATCCTGGGCGTGGTGCGCAGCCTGGCTTCCTTCGCAGTGCCGTCGGTCATCGGCATGCCCGGCCGGGTCTACGTCCTGGCCACCCATCTGTACCAGATGATCGCCACGGGGTTTTCCGTGGACTACGGCAAGGCGGCGGCCATCGGCATGAGCGTTCTGGCCGCGTCCGTCACGCTCATCCTGGTCTATCGGGCATTGACGAGCGAGAGCGAAAAATACGTGACCATTTCCAGCCGGGGCTACCGACCCACGGTCATCCCCCTCAAAGGAGCGCGGATTCCCCTTTTCGCCGTGGTGGCCCTGCTGTCGTTCGTGCTCATCGTCCTGCCGGTGGTGGTGCTCTTCTATACCTCCCTGGTTCCGTACTCCATGGTGCCCAGCGCCCGCGCCTTCTCGCTCATGAGTTGGAAGCACTGGATCGAGGTCCTCAAAGATCCCATCTCCCTGCTGTCGCTCAAGAACAGTCTGATGCTCGGATTGGGCGGAGCCACGCTGGGAGTGACTCTGTCGGTCTTCGTGGCCTACACCATCGTCAAGGTCCGGACCAGGGCCGCAGGCATCCTTGAATCGTTGAGTTTTTTGTCCTTTTCCTTTCCCGGCATCGTCATCGGCATGGGGTTCATGTGGTTTTTCGTGCGCACGCCGCTCTATGCCACCATCTGGGCGCTGCTCATCGGCTACATCGCCACCTATCTGCCCTACGGCATCCGCCCCCTGGCCAGCGCTTTCATCCAGGTGCACAGCCATCTGGAGGAATCGTCACTGGTCTGCGGGGCCAGCCGCATGACGACCATGCGCCGCATCATCATTCCGCTGCTGGTGCCGGGCATGGTCTCGGGGTGGATTCTCATGGCCACCATGTTCGTGCGCGAACTGACTCTCTCGGTGGTGCTGTCCCGCCCCGGCACGGAGGTACTGGCCGTGCAGATCCTGCGTTTCGCCGAGGACGGGCTGTGGGGCAGGCTTTCGGCCCTGGGGATCATGATGATTTTCATCTCCACGATTCTGGTCATCCTGGCCAATCTGGTCGGGGCCAGATTCAAGCCGATGGAGGGCGGGGGATAGGTTTTGGCCGCTCAAGGAGGGCTCGGCCTTGATTTGTGGATCTGCCCGTCCACCTTGGGCGAGGCTCCGGCAGGCCTGGGCGGCACCGGCAGCCCGGCCATGAACCTGCCCTGGACCCTTCCGGGCGTTCAATATCCCAGATCTTCCCCGACCAGCACCACATGGATTCGTCCCTCGTCCCTCTGGCCTTCGATGATGCTCCAGGCGTTGCAGATCTTCTGCGGACTTGCGCAGCGGTGGCAGCGTCCGTCCTTGGCGCAGGGAGGCTCGTGGGCCGGGTTCAGGGCGTTGAGGCGCAGGTTGTTCATGGGCGCGGCGAAGTCCCGCACCCGGTCCATGGCCGAGTCCAGGTCGCTGACGATCTTGTTCATGCCCACCACCAGAATGACTTTCCGGGGGCCGAAGATCATGGCCGCGACGCGGTTGCCCGTGCCGTCCAGGTTGACCAGTCGGCCGTCCAGGGTCACGGCGTTGCAGCTGGTGACCATGATGTCGGCGGTCAGTCCCCGGCGGCGGCGGGCGTCCCCTTCCTGGGGCGTCAGGCCCGCAACGTACGGATCGATCAGTTCGACCTGGGGCAGGGCGGCGATGTCCCTCCAGAGCCCGAGAGCGCCGACGGATTCGGAGCCGCAACGGATCACGGAGCACGGCCCCTGTATCATTGACAACACGAGCTCGCGAGCCTGCCCGGCTGTTTCGACGTAGCTGCCGTGCATGCGGCGTTTCTTGAAGTGCGCGATGAGCCGCTCGGCGGTCATTTGCCGGAATTTTCGTGTCGGTTCGTCCATTTTTTCCTCCATATTCGTAGCTGCCCGGCAGCGGATTCGCGTTTGACGGACGCTCCGGACGGGAAAAGGAAGATCCCTCACAGGCGCGTCGGCAGGGGCCGTCTGTTTCGTGAATGTTCCGGACTCCGGCCCGAACGCTGTCTAGAGAACTTTTGCCACGGCTCCCGCGATCTGATCCAGGTCGTCGATGAGGTGGAAGCCGGAGTCGGCCATGGCCTGGAGCTTGACCTCGATGCCGCCCGCTCCATTTTCGAGGATGGCTCCGGCGTGGCCCAGGCGTTTGCCGGGAGGGGCCGTGCGCCCTGCGATGAAGCCGAAGACCGGAAGCTCGAAGCCGCTTTCCTGCATGTATTGCCCAAGCTCTTCCTCGGCCTTTCCGCCGATCTCGCCCAGAATGATCACGGCCCTGGTGTGCGGATCGTGGCGAACCAGCTTGCACAGGTCCGTGAAGGAGGTGCCGACGAAGGGATCTCCGCCAATGCCGACGCACACGGATTGTCCGATGCCCGCTTTGGTCAGGCGGTCCACGCATTCATACGTCAGCGTGCCGCTGCGTGAGAAGACGGCCACGGGGCCGGGAGTGAAGATGTCGCCGGGCATGATGCCGATCTTGGTTTTGCCGGCCATGACCAGGCCGGGGCAGTTGGGTCCGATGACGCGTGTCGGGCTTCCTTTCAGTCGTTCCAGGGCGCGCAGCATGTCGAGCTGGGGGATGCCGTCGGTGATGCAGACCACCCAGCCGATCCCCGCGGCCGCCGCCTCGAGCACCGCGTCCGGGGCCATGGCCCCGGGTACGAAGATAATGGACGCGTCGATGCGCATGGCCTTGGCGGCCTCGCGCACGGTGTCGAAGACCGGGACCCCGAGAACCTCGGTTCCGCCCTTGCCGGGCGTCACTCCAGCCACGACTTTCGAGCCGTATTCCTGCATCAGGCGGCAGTGCAGCTGGCCCTGTTTGCCGGTCAGGCCCTGGACCAGGATGCGGCAGCCCTCCGGCAGGGGAAAGGGTTTGCTTGTCTGGCGCGGCCGGGCCGGGAGCAGGGGAGTTGTGGATTCGACGATCAGGGGCTTGTGCCGAGCCGCAGGCCTGTCGCCTTTGAGTTTTTCCAGCGCAGTGCGGGCCGATGCCAGGTCGGGACACAGATGCAGGCCGTTCAGGGCCGCCTGGTTCAGGAGTTCCAGCCCCTGGGTCGAACCGTTGCCCGCGAAGCGGACCACGATGGGCTTGCGCGGCTCCTGGCCGTCCAGCGCTTCCAGCATGGACTGGGCCACTTTGTGGCAGGACAGGATTCCGCCGAAAATGTTGATGAACACCATGCCCACGCGGGTGTCGTCAAAAAGAATGTCCAGGGCCGTACGCATGGCCTCGCTGTCCGCGCCTCCGCCCAGATCCAGGAAATTGGCCGCCTCGAGCCCGGAGTAGTTGAGGATGTCCATGCTGGCCATGGCCAGGCCCGCGCCGTTGACCATGAGCCCGACATACCCGTCGAGCTTGTGGTAGCTCAGTCCCGCCTCGCAGGATCTGTTTTCCTCTTCGCTCAAGTGCGCGGATTCGAAGAAACGGTTCAGGGACGGGTCGATGCCGATCCTGTGCCCGTCGATTTCGACCTTGCCGTCCAGGGCCAGAAGCTGGCCGTCCGTCGTGATGACCAGGGGGTTGATTTCGGCCAGCAGCAGGCGATGGCGCAGGCAGCAATCGAAGAGGTTGGCGAGCAGGGAGGAAAAGGCCTTCAGCAGTTCTTTGGGCAACTGCAGGTGAAAGAAAATATTGCGGATCTGAAAAGGCGCCAGCCCGGTGTCGGGAGCGGCGTGTTCGATCAGCAGGGTCTGCGGGTCGCAGGACTCGATGTCCACGCCGCCAAAGCGACCGGCGGTGACGCAGAAAGATCGGCTTTGACGGTCAAGGGTGATGGAGAGATAGATTTCGCGGATGTAGGCGGCCTTGGGTTCGACGCGCACCAGCTTGACCTTTTCCCCCTTGATGGTCAGCGTGAAAAGCTTGGCCAGTTCGGAGCGAACCTGTTCAGGGGTGTCCGCCATGCGGATGCCGCCGGCCTTGCCCCGGCCGCCGCTAAGGACTTGTGATTTAAGGACCCATGGAAGCGCGAAGGAGGGAGCCGGATCGTCTCCCGGGCCGAGAAGCGTGCCCAGGGGCACAGGGATGCCGGCTTCATGGAAAAGCTGCTTGCTGTTGTGTTCATTGAGCTTCATGACTCTCTCCTCGCTTCAACTGTTGTCAAACACCATGCCTTGGACTATCACCGCGAAATGACATTCGGGGGCGGGGCTTTGGGGTAGGGCCGGCCCAGGCTGCGCGATTTTGTCTGTTGCATACCTGCCTTGGGTTGAAAATCAAGAAAAATTACGACAACACTCTTTTTTCATTCATGTAATCCGTCAAAAATGCAAAAATTAAGAATTTTAATCATCCTTGGATTGGTCTTGACGTCGAATCTTTTTTTGGCGTCCGTGCTGAGGGCCGATTCCATTGCGATTGCCGACCTCGGGGTGGACAACGCCCAGGGCTCCGTTTCCCTGGGCTTCAGCGTCGCGATCAGCGACATGGCCCCCCTCATGGAGGCCCTACAGAACGGCGGGCAATACGAGGTGCGTTGTTCCGGTAAGCTGTACAAGCGCCGCCTTGGTTTCTGGGACGAGTTTCTGGCCGATGCCGAGTATTTGTGCACGGTGGCGAGCAAGCCCATCGCGCGAGAATGCGTGGTCACGGATCACCGGGGCAGCCACACCTTCGATTTTGACGGACTGCAGGACGAACTGAACCGTTTCTGGTCGCGCCTGTCCCTGCCCATGGGCAGCTGGGACATCATCGAGCGCGGCAAGGCCTACCGCGTTGTGCTCACTTTCAGCGTCACGCGCACCAATGTACCCGGCTGGGTCAGCAAACCTCTCTTTTTCGTCAGCTGGGACCTGGTCCCCGAAGTGGTGTACGTTCTGGATTTCGATTTCTGATTTCAAACAAACGCGAGGAGCATGGACAAGTCATCCCGTCACATTCCTGTGCAGGAACGCACCGCTCATGAACGTCGCAAGCGGCAACGGGAAATCACCCTGGCCGCGGTGGGCATCTTTCTTATCGTCGTCCTGACCTGGATCGAGCTGCGCCTGCTGGGCCTCAATTCCTATCTTTTCTTCGCCCTCTTCAACGTCAATCTGATTCTTCTCATCCTTGTCCTCTTTCTGGTCCTGCGCAATGTCATAAAACTCGTGCTCGACAGGCGCAGACGCGTGCTTGGATCGGGCCTGAGGACCAAACTGGTCCTCATTTTCGTGACCCTGTCCATGGTGCCGACCTTCATCATGTTCATCCTCTCGACATGGTTTGTGCAGACTTCCGTCGACTACTGGTTCCAGGCTCAGGTCGAGACGTCCATGGATCAGGCCTTGAGCGTGGGGCAGGATTTTTACGCGGCCGCCGAATCCGGGCTCGAAATCAAGGCGCTGGGTATCCTGGAACACATGCGGGAACGGGGGCTGGATTTTAACGCCAAGAAAGCCAATGAGGCCCTGCGGCAAAAAAGCCGGGAATATAAATTGAGTCTGAGCGGTTTGATCACCGGGACCATGCAGCAAAAATACTGGGAGGCCGCTCCGGTCTGGAACGACGCCTGGCCCCGGATCAGGGACGAGGTGCCTTTTGGGGAGCTTGGCAAGGGCTCAAAATATTGGGCCACGCTTTGGCCGCATCCGGATTCGGATCTGGCGGTCGGAGTAATGCCCGTGGACAAGGCCGGGTCGGCCTTTCTTGTCGTGGGCGTGGAGGTGGGGCCCGGCTTTCTGGACCGCCTGGAGCTGATCGCCAAGGGTGTCGGCGAGTACAAACAGCTCCGTAGTCTCAAGTATCCCTTGAAAATGACACTTTACATGGTCCTTGGTCTCATGACCATGCTCATCTTTCTCGGGGCGACCTGGTTCGGTTTTCGGCTGGCCAGGGAACTCAGCGCTCCCATTCAGGCGCTGGCGGCGGGGACCCAGCGCATCGCCCAAGGGGATCTTTCGGTTCGCCTCGTGGACGAGTCCCGCGACGAGCTCGGACTTCTGGTCCAATCCTTCAACAGCATGGCCGAGGATCTGGAGCAGAGCCGCACGCATCTGACCCGCGCAAACCTGCAGCTCGAAGAGCAGTATCAGACCCTCATTGCCAAGAATCACTACGTGCAGGCCATCTTGGAGAACATCACCGCAGGAGTCGTCTCCCTGGACAGATCCGGGCGGATCACGACCATGAACCGCGCGGCCGAGGGCATCCTCGGTCTGGAAGCCGGAGCGCTCATCGGTGAGTCCGCGCTCGACCTGATGGGGCCGGCCCATCGCGGGCTGGTGCAGGAGGTCAGCCAGTTGCTGCGCGGCAGCCCTGGTTCCCAGTGGCAGCGCAGGCTCGATCTGGAGGTGCGCGGCGAGACGATCAAGCTTCTGATCAACGCGGTGGCGCTGATGGACAACGAAGGCGGGGACAGCGGCATCGTCGCGGTTTTCGAAAATATCTCCGAACTGGAAAAGATGCAGCGCATCGACGCCTGGAAGGAAGTGGCCCGGCGCATCGCCCACGAGATCAAGAATCCGCTCACGCCCATCAAGCTCTCGGCCGAGCGCCTGGAGCGCAAGTTCGGGCCCGTGGTGGCGGACCCCGTCTTCACCCAGTGCACGGGGCTCATCGTCAAGCAGGTCGAGCACTTGCAGGAGATGGTGCGGGAGTTTTCCAGCTTTGCCAAATTGCCCGAGGTGATGCTGACCACCGGTCGCGTCGAGCCGCTGCTGCAGGAGGCCCTCTCCGTTTTCTCGAACAGCCATGCCTCCATTCGCTGGATTCTGCGGACCGAGGACGTGCCGGCGGTCATGCTGGATCGCGAAGCCATGGGCCGTGCGATCTACAACATCCTGCTGAACGCGGCCGAGGTCTTGGCGGATCAGAAAGACGGGCGGGTCGAGACAGTGCTCTACGCACGCAAGCGCAAGGGCCGGATCTACATAGAAATCAGTGACAACGGTCCCGGCATCAAGCCCGAGGAGCAGTCCCGCATGTTCGAGCCCTATTATTCGACCAAACGTAGCGGCACCGGCCTTGGCCTGGCCATCGTCAAATCCATCGTCAGCGACCATCATGGTCATATCCGGGTCAAACCCAACGAGCCGGGGGGGACGACTTTTGTCATTGAACTTCCGGCCGCACGCAGCGAGGCATGATGCATTCCAACGCTTCCATTCTCATCATCGACGATGAACAGGACATCCGCCTGTCCCTGCGCGGAATTTTCGAGGACGAAGACTGGCAGGTGGCCGAGGCCGGTACCGGAACCGAGGGCCTTGGGCTGGCGTTGGACGGAGATTTCGACCTCATCTTCCTCGACATCTGGATGCCCGGCATGGACGGCATGGCTGTTCTGTGCGCGCTGCGGGAGAAGGGCGTGGATACTCCGGTGATCATGATTTCAGGTCACGGAAACATCGAGACGGCGGTCACGGCCCTCAAGAAAGGAGCCTTCGATTTCATCGAGAAGCCCCTGTCCCTGGACAACGTCCTGGTCACGGCAGGCAAGGCCCTGGAGCTGTCCCTGCTCAAGCGTGAAAACAGGGAGCTGCGTTCCCGTATCCAGCCCGACGAGACTCCGACCATCACCGGGTCGTCACCGGGCATCGTCCGTCTGCGTGAGCTTGTCGCCCAGGTCGGGCCCACCGAGGCCTGGGTGCTCATCTCCGGTGAAAACGGGACTGGCAAGGAGATCGCGGCCAGAGCCATACATCGGGCGAGCAGACGGGCAGCAAAGGAAATGATCTGCGTCAACTGCGCAGCCATCCCGGAGGAGCTGATCGAATCCGAGCTGTTCGGTCACGAAAAGGGCGCTTTCACCGGTGCGGACAAGGCCAAGAAGGGCAAATTTGAGCTGGCCGACAAGAGCACCCTGTTTCTGGATGAAATAGGCGACATGAGTCTCAAGACCCAGGCCAAGATCCTGCGCATCCTGCAGGAACAGAAATTCGAGCGGGTCGGGGGCACCAAGACCTTCAAGGTTGACGTGCGCGTCATCGCGGCCACCAACAAGGACCTCGTGCAGGAGATGGTCGAGGGGCGTTTCAGGCAGGATCTGTATTACCGGCTCAATGTCTTTCCCATTTGCGTCCCGCCTTTGCGCGAACGGGCCGAGGACATTCCGGAGATGATCGAGTTTTTTTCGCGACGCATGATCGAGGAACAAACCTTGCGGCCCGTGCGCTTCGATCGGGAGTCCCTGGATCTGCTCAAGCGTTACGCCTGGCCCGGCAATGTGCGCGAGCTCAAGAATTTCGTGGAGCGGCTCTTCATCCTGTATCAGGGCCAGGAGGTGAACGTATCCATGCTTCCGCCGGAATACAGGGTCGGCGCCGCTCTTGACTCCCTGGTCATGGTGCCGGACGGGATCACTGATTTCAAGGAGGCCCGGGCCCGGTTCGAGGAGGCCTTCCTGCGCCGGGAGCTGGCCCGCGCGGACGGAAACGTCGCGCGTCTGTCGGAAAACATCGGCCTGGAGCGGACGTATCTGTACCGCAAGCTCAAGATCTACGGTATCGGCTCGGAAGAGGGGCGTTAGCTGGGCAGGCAGGTAGAGGGCACATGCTTTAGAGGCCCAATTTGCCGCGCCTGTATCTGAAGGTGTCCCTGGAGACGCCAAGCAGCCTGGCGGCCTGGGATTCGTTGCCTTCCGCCAGGGTCAGGGCCTCTTCGTAATATTCGCGCTCAAAAGCGTGCAGCAGGGCCGGCAGATCCACTCCCTCCATGGTGAGCGGTTCCCGGTTTTCGGCGCCCGGTGGGCATTCCGCCGCAAGTCCCAGATTTTCGGCGTCCAGATCCGGTCCGCAAGCCATCAGAGTGGCCCGCTCCATGATGTTGCGCAGCTCGCGCACGTTGCCTGTCCATGAATGGCCGAGCAGGGCGTCGCGGGCGCTTTGGGTGAGGTCGTTGAATTTCTTGCCGAATTTCTCCCCGTATTGATGCAGGAAAAGCCGCGCCAGCGGCAGGATGTCCTCCTTGCGCCGCGCCAGCGACGGCACCCGGATGCGGACCACGGCCAGCCGGTAGAAGAGATCCTGCCGGAAAGCGCCGGTGCGGACCATGTCTTCGAGGTCGCGGTTGGTCGCGGCCACGACCCGGGTGCGTACCGTGCGCTTGGCCGTGGAGCCCAGGGCGTAGAATTCCCCTTCCTGCAGAAAGCGCAGCAGCTTGGCCTGGGCGCTGCCCGGCAGCTCTCCGATCTCATCCAGAAAGAGCGTGCCTCCCGCCGCTTCCTCCACCAGCCCCGACTTGCCTTTCTTCCCTGCACCGCTGAAGGCCCCCGGCGCATAGCCAAAGAGTTCGCTCTCGATGAGTTCCGCCGGGATGGCCGCGCAGTTGACCGTGACCAGAGGGCCGCGAAAATTTGGACTGCGGTAATGGATGGCGCTGGCGATGAGTTCCTTGCCCGTGCCCGTGTCGCCTTCGACCAGCACCGGCGTGTCCGGGCTGACCGCGACCTTGGCCACTGTCTGAACCACATCGGTCAGGGCCTCGCTCTCGGCCACGAAAAAGGGAATCTGCTCGCGCAGGGCCTTGTCCTGCAGAAGGCGGATCTCCTTGCCGAGCCGGATGGAACTCCCCGCCCGTTCCAGACAGAGCTTGAGAGCGTCCATGCGCAGCGGTTTCAGGAGGTAGTCGAAGGCGCCGCGCTTCATGGCCGAGATGACAGTGTCCAAATCCTCGAAGGCCGTGATCATGATCACGGCGGCATGAGGCGACTGTCTGCGAATGTGATCCAGCACCTCAAGGCCGCTGATGTCGGGCAGCCCGATGTCCAGGAGTACAAGATCCGGGGCCAGGGAGGGCAGCGCCTCTAGGGCTTCCTTGCCGCTGGCCAGGGCGCTGACCTTGTAGTGGCGGCCGAGGGCCATGGACAGGCTGTCGCGGATGGATTCTTCGTCGTCGATGATGAGCAGGGAGTAGTTCATGAGTGCTCCGGGACCGGCAGGGGGAATTCGAGCCTGAACTCCGCTCCGCCGGCGAGGCTTTCGCCCACATGGATGGTGCCGCTGTGGTCGGCGACGATGCGTTGCACGATGGACAGGCCGATGCCCGTGCCGTCGCTCGCCGTTGTATAGAATGGGTCGAAAATCCGTTCCCGATCGGCCGGGGCTATGCCCGGCCCGTTGTCCGCTATGCAGAGGCTCAGGCGGTCCTGTCCGGACAGGATGCGCAGGGCAATGTTCTTGGCCCCCTCGTTGTGGCGCAGTGCCCGGGCCGCGTTGTCCACGATGTTGATGACCGCCTGTTCAAGCTGCATGCGGTCTCCGAGGATTGCCGGCGCGGCGGTAAACTCCGTGTCCACGGTGATCCCGGCCTTGCGCAGGGTCGGGAGCATGAGGCTCAGGCCCTCCTGTACCGGAATCGAAAGGTCAAGAAGTTCGAGGCGCGGCGTGCCGGGTTTGGAAAAATCCAGCACCCTGCGGATGACGGACTCCATCTTGCCTGCGGCCTTGCGAATCTTGGCGATGGTCGCGCGCAGGACGGAGGCGGGTTCCGTGTCCGGAAGGTCGTCGCAGATTTCGTCCATGGCGTAGAGATACCCGTGGATGCCGGTCAGGGGGTTGCGGATCTCGTGGGCGATGCCTGCGGCCATGCGGCCCAGGGAGTTTATCTTGTCGAGGAGCATGATCTGCCGCGCCATGCGCCGGGCCCCCGTGACATCGGCCATGAACACGGCCACGCGCGTGACCTGCCCCAGGTCGTCAAAAACGGGATAGAAGCGCAGGTCCAGATCGCGCTCTTCCCCGTATTCGTTGATGGAACGGACTTCGCCGGTGGTGAAGACTGTGTCCGCGGCCTGGCGGAACCGCTCCGCGCGCGTTTCGGGGAGCAGGGCGAAGATGGACAGTCCGTAGAGGGATTCCCGGTTTCTGCCCAGACGCGAAGCCCCGGTTTCATTGATGTCGAGGATGATTCCGGCCTGATCCATGAGCAGCAGGGTTTCGGTGGGGGCGTTGATGAGGGCCCGGGCCTTGGCCTCGCGGTCGCGGATATGGGCTTCGGCCAGGCGACGCTGTTCGATCTCGAAGCGCAGGTCGGTGGTGCGGCGATCCACCTCGATCTCCAGGCTCGCCCGCGCCTTGCGCAGGTCGCCCTCGGCACGGTTGCGTTCGTGGACCTCGCGTTCGAGTTCGTCATTGGCCGTGCGCAGATGTTCGGTGCGGGCGCGGACGGCCTCTTCGAGCTGCTCCTTGTGGCGACGCAGCACTTCCTGGGCCTCCTGACGACGGCGGATGGAGCTCAGGAGCATGGCCAGGGCGGCCAGCAGCACGGCCACGCCCACGGTGGCCGTCCAGATGTAGCGCTTGTCGATCTGGTAGAAGCGGACGGGCTGGTTGAGAACCAGACTGTCCGGGGGCAGGGCCTTTTCGCTGAGCCCAAAGCGTTGCAGTTGAATGTAGTCGAAGATGTAGCGTGAAGGAGTCTTCGTGTGCACGGGAATATCGTCGGGATCGGCCCCGCCCAGGACTTCCATGGCCAGCCTGGCCGCGCGTTCGCCCTCGGTCCTTCCCTGCACCATCTTGCCGCCTACGCAGCCCGTGCCCATCTCGAAATCCCAGAACCCGTAAATGGGCACCCCGGTGTGGGTGGAGAGAAAGAGGTTCTTGCCGCGGTAATCGACCAGCACCCCTTCCTCGTTGCGCATGACCCCATGGATGAGGATGACCTGGCCGGGGCCCAGTTCCTTGAGCCGGGAGCGCAGTTCCAGTGCGTCGAGGTTGTTCCAGTAGGTGAAGCGGATGGCCGGGAACTGCTGCTCCAGTGCGTGCAGGGAGCGGTCCGTGAGCAGGTCGGTGATGGACTGGTCGGCTCCGATGACCACAAACTCCCTCGTGCCCGGGTGCAGGGAGAGGGCCGAGAGCATGGTCTCGGCAAAGGCCGGATTTTCGGCCAGGCCGGTAATGCCCTTTTGGCCGCGCAATTGCCCGGGCGTGAAGTCGTTGACGCCGCAAAAGACAACGGGTGCGCCGCGAAAAATGCTGTCCCGGTATTCAAGCACGAAGTCCAGGGCGTCGTTGTCGGTGGTGACGATCAGGTTGAAGGTGCTTTCGGCGAGCTTGTGCCGCAGGAGCGCGGCCTGCAGAGAGAGATAGGACGTGTCGGTGTTGCGTTTGGTGTCCAGATATTCAACCCACAGCAGGGCGCCTGGCATCTCGGCGCGAAAAGTTTCGCTGATGCCCGTGTTGAGCGTGTCGGTCCAGGATAGCCCCGGATGATAGGAGTGCAGGACGAGCACGCTGGGAGGCGCGGCCAGGAGCGGCAGGGGCGGCAGGAGCAGCAGGAGGAAAAGAATGATGCGCGTCATGGGCTCGGTGTAAGCGCAAACCGTGCGACCTTCAAGTCTGGGGAGCGCTGTCCTTGACAGGGGTTGCGGATGGGAATAACGATCCTTGTTTCCTTGCTCCCCCGAATGGAATGGGGTGGGCTTTTACCCGTAAGGAGGATTTATAATGATGACAAGGTACGAGGAATTGATCCTGCTCAGCCCTGAGCTGGGTGTGGAAGAATGCCGCGAAATCGTGAACAACTTCAGCGCCATTGTCGAGCGCGAGGGCGGCACCGTCCTCAAGGTCGATGACTGGGGCGTCAAGGATACGGCATATCCGGTGCGCAAGTTCAATCGTGGTCGCTACGTGCGCATGGAAGTGAACATGCCTGGCCAGGCTGTCGCGGAATTGGAACGCAATGTCCGCATCACCGACGGTGTGTTCAAGTTCATCACCGTCAGACTCGCCGAGACCCCCGCTGCGGCAACCGAGGAGGCATAACATGTCCTTTAAGAAGAAATTCGCACCCCGGAGAAAGTACTGCCGTTTCTGCGAGAATCCCGAGATCCTGCTTAACTACAAGCATCCCGAAATCCTGAACGATTTCGTGACGGATCGCGGCAAGATCATTGCCAGCCGCATCACCGGCACCTGCGCCAAGCACCAGCGGGCTCTCACCCGCGAAGTGAAGCGCGCCCGCCAGATGGCTCTGATGTTCTACACGGCTACCCACAGCACCGACGTGCTCAAAAAATCTAGAGTCTAGGAGATTTGATCATGAAGGTCATTTTGAGAGCAGACGTGGATAATCTGGGCCGACTGGGCGACATCGTCGCGGTCCGTCCCGGTTATGGCAGAAATTATCTGTTGCCTCAGGGTCTTGCTTCCATGGCAAGTCCCGGCAACCTGAAGGTCTTTGAACAGGAACGCCGCAAGCTGCAGGCCATGAACGACGCCGTCAAGGCCGAGGCCGCCGCTTTGGCCGCCAGGATCGCGGCCGCCAAGGTCGTCATTGAAGTGCGCGTGGGCGACGGTGACAAGCTTTACGGCTCCGTCACTTCTTCCCAGATCGGCGCGATCCTGGAAGAGCAGGGCGTGGAAGTGGATCGTCGCAAGATCCAGCTCGAAGACGGCATCCGCTCCCTGGGCGAATACGTCATCGATGTGAAGCTGCACCCCGAGGTCGTGGCCAAGCTGACCGTGAACGTGGTCAAGTATGGTCGTGTTGAACAAGTGACCGAACCCGAACCGCAGGCCGATGCAACCGAAGAAGCAGTCGCAGAATAAGTTCGGGCAGCGCCTCGGAACTCGAATCCAACCAGAGGAGGCCTTGCAAAAGGCCTCTTCTGATTTGTTGCGCCGAGTCCCCCCGCACAACACCGAAGCCGAACAGGCGGTGCTGGGCGGGGTTTTTCTGCGTAACGACATTTTTCATACCTTGGTCGACACGATAAACGACGAGGACTTCTACTCGCCGGTGCATCGCACCATCTATCAGGCCTTCCAGGAACTCTACCGTCGTCGCGAACCTGTTGATCTGGTCACCGTGGCCGAATATCTGCAGACCAGGGGGCAACTCGACGAGGTCGGCGGCACGGTCTATCTCGCCTCCCTGGCCGAGTCCGTGGCCTCGGCGTCCAACTCCGTCTTTCACGCCCAGATCGTGCGTGACAAGTCCGTGCGTCGCAGGCTCATTCAGACCTCCTCCGAAATCCTGACCAGTTGCTTCGAGGCCGGCGAGCAGACCGAATCTCTGCTGGACCAGGCCGAACAGCAGATTTTTTCCATCGCCGAGTCCAAGGGCAAGCCCGTCTTCATGAGCAGCAAGGATCTGGTCCAGCGGGTCTTCGAGCAGCTTGAGACGCGGGCCGGCCAGGGCGAACTGGTCACGGGCGTGCCCACGGGCTACACCGATTTCGACCAGATGACCGCCGGGCTGCAAAAGTCCGACCTGATCATTCTCGCGGCCCGGCCTTCCATGGGCAAGACCGCTCTGGCCCTGAACATGGGTATGCGGGCGGCCATCCAGCACGATGTGCCCGTGGCGGTCTTTTCGCTTGAAATGTCCATGGACCAGCTCATGATGCGTCTTCTGGGCTGTCACGGGCGTGTGGACCTGAGCCGTCTGCGTAGCGGTTACCTGAACGACGAGGACTGGAGCAGGCTCTATCAGGCCGCCGAAGATCTTTCCCGGGCACCCATCTACATCGACGACACTCCGGCACTCTCGACCATGGAAATACGGGCCCGCAGCAGGCGGCTCAAGGCCGAGAAGGGCGTGGGGCTCATTATCGTCGACTATCTGCAGCTCATGCGCTCCTCCCACAAGAGCGACTCGCGCGAACAGGAAATTTCCGATATTTCGCGTAACCTCAAGGCCCTGGCCAAGGAGCTTGAGGTCCCGGTCATCGCCCTGTCGCAGCTCAACCGCAAGGTCGAGGAACGTTCCGACAAGCGGCCCATGATCTCGGATTTGCGCGAATCGGGCGCCATCGAGCAGGACGCCGACGTCATTGTCTTCATCTACCGTGACGCGGCCTACAACAAGGCCGAGGACAACCCGAACAAGAATATTGCCGAGATCATCATCGGCAAGCAGCGTAACGGTCCTGTCGGGGCCATCCGTCTGGGCTATTTCGGTCAGTACACCGTGTTCGAGAATCTCACCGAGGTAGGTTTGCCGTCCGAGAGCGGCGGCGTGTACTGATCAATCCCGCGCACCTTCAACACAAAGCGGACGAATCCATGAAAGCCTATTGCCCGGAAGAATTTTTTTCGCGCAGCGAATTGGACAAGGTTCAGAAAACGCGTCTTGCAACCACTCTCGAGCGTGCCGCCAGATCCGAATTTTATGGTCGCCGCTTTGCCGAAATGGGGATACGCCCCGAGGCGATCACTTCCGCCGCCGACATCACGCGCCTTCCCTTCACCACCAAGGACGACCTGCGCAGCGCCTATCCCGCGCGCATGCTGACCCGGCCCGTGACCGACATGGTCCGCCTGCATGCATCTTCGGGAACCACTGGCTCGGCCACGGTCATCTACTACACCAGAAACGACATCGATTCCTGGGCCGATCTCATGGCCCGGTGCATGCACATGGTCGGAATCAGGGCCGAGGACACCTTTCAGAACATGTCCGGCTACGGCCTCTTCACCGGCGGGCTTGGCATCCATTACGGGGCCGAGCGTCTGGGCTGCCTGACCATCCCGGCCGGAGCCGGCAATTCCAAACGCCAGCTCAAGCTCCTGGAAGATTTCAATGTCTCCGTCATCCACATCATCCCGTCCTATGCACTGCATCTGGGCACGGTCAAAGACGAACTGGGCTACACACCTGATCGCCTGAACCTGCGCGTGGCCCTCATCGGCGCGGAGCCGCACACTGCGGCCATCCGCCAGCGCATCGAGGAAGTCTACGGGATCAAGGCCTACAACTCCTACGGGCTGTCCGAGATGAACGGGCCGGGAGTGGCTTTCGAGTGTCTTGAGCAGGACGGCATGCACATCTGGGAAGACGCCTACCTTCCCGAGATTGTCAATCCGGAAACCGGCGAACCGCTGCCAGACGGCGAAGTCGGCGAGTTGGTCATCACCACACTGTGCCGCGAGGGCATGCCGCTCATCCGTTACCGCACCAAGGACCTGACCCGCTTCATTCCCGGCGACTGCGCCTGCGGCCGCACGCATCGCCGCCTGGATCGCATCATGGGCCGTTCCGACGACATGATCATCCTCAAGGGGGTCAACATCTATCCCATGCAGGTCGAGCAGGTGCTGATGAGCATTCCGGAAGTGGGTCAGAATTATCTGATCGTACTGGAGCGGGACGGCTATCTGGATCAGATGCGGGTCAAGGTGGAGGTCAAGGAAGAGTATTTCGTGGAAGACATGCGCGAGCTGAAGAGCCTGCAAAGCCGCATCAGCTCAAGGCTGCGCGATGAGATCCTCATTACCGCGCGCATCGACCTGGTGGAGCAGAACTCCTTGCCCAAGTCGGAAGGTAAGGCGCAACGGGTTCAGGACCTTCGCGGATAAAGAGCCTTCGCCGACTGATTCAGATCAGAAGCTCGGGACGACCCCGGCCGCAAAAGGCCAGGGCCGTCCCTTTTTCATTCGTATTGGGTTACGGCGCAGGACAGCCCTTTCTGCTCGGCGCGTGCGCAATGCGCCAGGGCATCGTCGCGGGATCGTTCGAGGGCGAATTGGATCTCGATGCCGCTGACCAGTTCGCGTTCGAAAATGTTCAGCTGCTCGGGCAGGCCCAGGCTCATGCTGGCGCGGTCGATCTGCTGCTGATCCGTGAGCGGACCCACCGTGGCCACAAAGGGTCTGAAGACCACCGGTGAACCTGCGAGGCTGTTCTGCGACGCGAATTCCCCGGCCGCCTCGAAACTTTCGAAGCGGCCCACGAACAGGGAAAAAGGAACCTCGCCACTCTGGTCCCGGTTCCAGAACAGGGGCTGTTTCTGGTCCATGAAGCGCGGCAGGTGCAGCAGAAGGGATTCCATGGTCGGATAGGCACCGAGTTGAAGCGAATAGGGGCCGTCCGTGGTGCGCTTGCGAAATACGGTTTTGGCCACGCTCTGCCAGTGTACGGGGCCGGACGCCGTGTGGATGTTTTGCGGGGCGGCGGGGGGGCTTGGCGCGGGTTCTACGCTTGTCTCCCGTGGCGTGCCGGTCAGTGCATGGAAAAGATCGCCCAGGCGCACCTCCGGCATGAGCCAGGAAAAAAAGAACAGGAATGCCCCGATGATTGCCCCCATGCTCAGGACCAGGGCCAAACCGGCCATCAGGGAGTTGCCGGAGCCCATCTTCTGGGTCGGCATGGTCTCCTCGGGCATCTGTTCCTGCGCTCCGGGGCAGTTGCTTTTGAAATTCAGGGCTTCTTCCGCGTCGCAGGATTGATCCGAATGCAGGGCCTTGAGCGCGAGCGTAATGGTCAGCATGCGCAGGATTCCGATCACTCCTGCCGCGCGCTTGGCCACCGCGTCAGGAGTGCCGATGAGGTCTGTCGCCATTCCGGCGCCGTCGAGAAGAAAGCGGATATAGGCCAGGGACTGCTCGCGGGTCAGCTTGGGGAGAGTCCAAATGGCTCCGAGCATGTTGTAGATGGGTCTGTTTTCGGGCCGGGCCAGCCGGTGCACGATCTCGCCGTTTCCGACCAGGACAACCTGGAGGACTGCCGAGAGATGCTTTGTCAGGCTGAAGAGGCCTCCAAGAAAGGCAAAATCCGCATCCGTGAGCAGATGGGCATTGTCGACGAAGAGAATGACGTGCTTTTTTTCGCGAAGCAGTTGGGTCAACGCCGCTTTATTTTCCTTCTCGGGGGATAAATTTTCATTTATCATTTGAGAAAGTGTTCGCCCGGATGATGCGTTGATGCTTAATGTATGGGACTTTTGGGTTGATTTTAGACGGTTCAGGAAAAATGTCTTGCCTGACTTTGGAAATCCGATCACACAGCTCAGCAGACGATGGTTTTGTATGTCGCTCAAGACAGATTGAAAAATGTCTTCAAGCTGCGGCGTACTGAAGTGCTGTGCAGTTTCGGACATGTTTTCAAAAGGTGAGTCGTGCATGGAATGTCTGCTTTTCAAAAAGTTTTCTGGGTGGCTCCGGATACTCATGCGTATTTATGAGTCTTCGCTTAATACGTAGGTGCACCCTTAATTCTATGCAAGCTTTTTTTTAAAATATACTGCTATTATGCATGCTTTGGTGGATCACGATGGCATATTTTCCAGCTCTTCCCTTTATTTCCCTGTTTGTCGGCATGCTGCTGTGGGGCAGTTCCTTTGTGGCCTTCAAGTATGCCGTGATGTTCTTTGATCCCATTGTCGTCGTATTCATGCGCATGGCCCTTTCGGCTTTCCTGTTTCTGCTCGTGCTGCCGCGCTGGCGTCCCCGGAATCTGCGCAGGGAGGATATGGGCTTCATGGTTTTCATGGCCCTGTGCGAGCCGTGCTTCTATTTCGTCTTCGAGGGTCAGGCCCTGACCATGACCTCGGCTTCCCAGGCGGGCATGGTCGCGGCCACATTGCCGATTCTGGTGGCGGTCTGCGCGGGCTTTTTCCTTGGCGAGCAACTGAATTTTCGCTCATGGACCGGGCTGATTCTGGCCCTGGCCGGGGTGGTTTGGGTCAGCATCTCGGGAGTTGCCACGGAGGCCGCTCCGCGTCCGCTTATGGGTAATTTTCTCGAACTTTTGGCCATGTTCTGCGCGGCGGGCTACACCGTGAGCATGAAAAAGCTCTGCGCCCGCTATTCCCCATGGTTTTTGACCGCCGTGCAGTCCATGGTGGGAACGGTTTTCTTTCTGCCGCTTCTTTTTCTGCCATCGACGACGATACCGGTGGTCTTCCCGGCCGGTCCAAGCCTGGCAGTGCTTTACCTGTGCGTGTGCATCAGCATCGGCGCGTACGGTCTCTACAACTACGGGATTAGCAAGCTCCCGGCCTGGCAGGCCTCGGCTTTCGTCAATCTCATTCCTGTCTTTTCCATGCTTTTGGGCTGGCTTTGCCTTGATGAGCGGCTCAATTTTTCGCAGCTTGCGGGTGTGGGAGTGGTTTTTGCCGGCGTGCTGCTGTGTCAGCAGTGGCCGGCGAGTGGAAGCAGGAACACCCTCATCCGCGATCTGACGGAAGAGGGTGCCCTGGCTGAACCTGTGCCGATGTCCCTTGACGGGACGGCTCTTGAAAGTGTCCTCGTACCCGTGCGAGTAAAGGAATGATGGTGCGTGCGTACGACCGGTTCAAGGCGCACTGCCCTGAACCGGACGGGGGAGTTTAGAGCCGGGTCAGTCCTGCGGGAGTCGCGACTGCAGGGGTGAACTTTTCTTCAATGGTCTTGCCGTCGCGGCCCACGATGGCCCGCACGCAGGGTATGTCTTTGCCGCTTCCGGCCAGGGCCTGGGCGACGATGCGCGACAGCCCTGAGCAGCAGGGCACCTCCATCTCCAGGATGGTCACGGACTTGATCCTGTTCTGGGCGAAGACCTGCGTCAACCGCTCCACATATTCCCCGGCATTGTCGAATTTCGGGCAGCCGAGCATGATGGTCCGACCGGCAAGGAAACGGGCGTGGAAATCCGGTGCAGCCACAGGGCAGCAGTCGCCCGCGATCAAGAGCTCCGCGTCCTGCAGGAACGGCGCGTGGGGCGGAATGAGCCGAATCTGGACCGGCCAGTGGGACAGGGCGGAACCGACCTGACCGGCGGGCACGTTGGCCTGCTCGCAGGGGTTCATCTGCATCATGCCGGCCGACGGGCATCCCCCGTGACCGGGAGCGCGGGTCGAAATCTGGGCTGAAGGGCATCCGGCGCCTGCAGGCGAATGCTGGTCATGTCCGATGCCGCCCATCTTGCGTACATGTTCCATGGCGGCCTCCTCGTCGAATTCCACTGCTTCGCGCTCGATGATGTGCAGGGCGTCCTCCGGGCAATGCCCGATGCAGGCTCCAAGCCCGTCACAAAACATGTCTCGTACAATTCTGGCCTTGCCGTCGATGATGGCCAAAGCGCCCTCGGCGCATCCAGTCACGCACTGGCCGCAGCCCGTGCACTTTTCTTCGTCTATCTCGATGATTTTTCTTTTCATGCGTTCCTCCGCTGTTTGTTGCGTGAGTCCTGTCTATGGGCTTTGATATATGGCCGCTTTGAGCCATGTCAAAAAAAGGAGATATCGGGGCTAGATCGGGAGTGTACCCGCTTGTCCCGCGCATGCGGTCGACTGGCGTCCATCAAGCTTACAGGGACATGCCTGAGCGGCTCAAAAAGGAGGAGAAGTGGAAGGAAGCGTTGGGTTGTTGATTGATGGCCCTTATGCCTATTTGCCAAGCACGCCCAGCAAGATCACGTCGTCCAGTCCCGGATGGTAAGCCAGATACTCCCCTCCGCCGACCGCGCAACGGCCGACCCAACGAATGTAGTAAAATTCCCATCCATCTGGCTCGGTTGTGTAGGCGTCGCAAGGCAGGGACTCGACTGGCTGGAGTTCGATCTGTTCCATGAATTTGCGGACAAGGGCGCCTCGAATGCGTTGCTGCATGACTTCGTGGTCAGCTGTCATGGTAGGTGCTCCGGGGTGAGGGTTCCGAAGGTAATCCTGGATGCTCGATGCCGCGGAATGTTATCGAGTCATTTGCGGTCTTGTTCAGCTCCGGTCTGGTAATGACCATTCAATCCGTAGGGCGTGATCGTTTATGCATGATATAGAATGAAAGCACATATATTACATGTTTGTCAGTAAGGACTGTACAGTATTTTGAGCAGTTTTATTCAGGAGAGATGGTACGTGAGCACGGTATTTTTTATATAAAATATGTATAAAAATAATTATTTTTTATATTTATATGCTCAGATTGCAGTAAATTGCCATGAGGTTTGCAGCTTCAATGGGCGGGGATGCTGCGTGCGGGGCATGTACAGGGGTTGCATCAACCATCAAGCTATCGCTTCAGTGCCGCTGCAGATGTGCCAGAATAAGGGCCGCCACCCTGGCGTAATCACCGTCAAAGTGATGGCCGCCGGGAAGGGGGATGATCGTGGCTTGGTCTGGGCGCAGGTCTGTGCACAGGGATGACTTCTCCTTCTGCCCGTACACGCAGAGCATGGGTATCGGTTCCAGTTTGCGGATTTCGGGTAGCAGGGCAATGTCCTGAGTGACCTCGTCATCATGAAGCCAATTGGTTACGTGAAATTCAAGTTCCACGGATTTGCTCGGCGCCAGCAGCGTGACCTGCCGGACCTTCTTTCGCAAGTCCTCCGGAAGGTTGGCGATCATGGGGGGAAGAGCGTCCGCGCCCAGGGAATAGCCGATGAAGACAACTTTGCTTTTGCCCCAGGCGGAAAGATAGTGGCGCATGATCCGGGCCAGGTCCGCGCCGCCCCCTTCGGGAGTGCGTCTGGTCCAGAAATAGCGCAGGGAATCAAGACCCACCACACCCAGTCCGCTGTCGGCCAGAATGGCTGCGATGTCCTTGTCGATTCCGGCCCAACCGCCGTCGCCGGTGACGAACACTGCCAGGCTGTCGGTAGCCGGGCCAATGGGCGGCACTTCGATCAGGGGCAGATCCCCCAGATCCAGGGGATGTTCCGGTTCCATGGAGGTCCGGGCCGTGACCATCGTTTCAAGCGACTCTCCCAGAAATTCTCGCCATGCCGTCGCGTCAGCGTAGCCGCGTATTCCGGGGAGACCATGCAGCGTCACTCCGCGCATGCCCCGGACGAAATCCCTGGCCCCGGATTCGGAGAGTAACGGATCCCTTTCGGCCTGAACCACGGTCCATGACAGCTCGTACTTCGTGACCGCATCGTAGGCTATGTATTCCCCTGCCCGCTTCCAGACCAGCCCGCGGCCCCATCCGAAAGGTTGCGATACGGGCATCACGGGTCGAAAACCCAGACTGAAACCGCCCAGAAAGACATTTTCCGGAGCCTGGACGAGGCTTGCGTAGACTATCCCCGCTCCGACTCCATGTCCGAGCAGGAACGCAGGAGAAAGCTGGGGGAGGCCCAGGGTTTTCTGGACATACTTGCTTGCCGAAGACAATTCGTGGGAGACATTGGGCTCGTATTTCTTTTCTTCGACATGGGCGAAGTAACGACGCACGTCCACCCCGATGACCAGGGCTCCCGCGTCCCCGGCGACCCGGGCCATCTCCTCCTCCACGACTCCCCAGCCCCCGGCGTCCGACAGGACAATGGCGACCAATTGCGGGTTCGCAGTCTGCCCGCGCAGGATCAGTTCTCCGAAAGGGCCGAAGGAAAGAGGCTCGCCGGAAGCGGCAAGGGGCATGCCAGCAACGAAAAGCAGAAGGTACATCAGAATTTTCATTTTCCCACCATCCCTCGAACTCCTCCAGCCACCAACGCGGCGACCTCGGTCAGAATCCCTGGTAGCGCCAGGCCTCCAGGAGCCAGCAGATAGCTGGGTTCCCAGGTGGGACCGAATTTTTCCTTATAGCTACGCAGTCCTCGAAAATTATAGAAATCCTCAGCGTGAGAATACAGAAAATTGCCGACCTTGTTCCAGACGGGGGCCAGGGCATGGGTTTCCAGCCCCGAAAAGGGCGCGACGCCAAGATTGAACCTGGCAAAGCCGTGCTGTTGTCCCCAGAACATGAGCATGAAGAGAAGATAGTCCATGACCCCGCGTGGAGCATGGCGGTCGAAGCGCATCAGGTCGATGGCCAGTTCGGTTCGGCCGCCCATCCAGACATTGCCGAACGCCAGGATTCTGCCGTTCTGGCGCACCACCGCCGTATGGAAGCGGGTCAGGTATTCGGGATCGAAACATCCCAGGGAAAATCGCTTTTCACGCGCATTCTTGAACGAGAGCCATGCCTCGGAAATTTTCCGGATCTCCGATGCGATATCCGAGAATCCGGCCGGGGGAATGACCTCGAACACGCAGCCGTTCTTTTCCAGATTGTTTTTCTTGTAGCGAAGCCCCTGTCGGGACGCGCCGTTGAGATGAAAGGACGGGAGATCGACGATGGCCTCCTCTCCGATCTTGAGGAGATTCAGGCCCGTGTCCCAGAAGAGGTGCAGGCGGTCCTGCGGCACGCCATAAAACACCGTACGCCCGCAATGGCGGTCGCAGGCTTCACGGAACTGCCAGATCAGTTCCTGGGCCTCGTCCTCCCGGCCCACGGGCGGCCCCATGGTGACCCAGGTCCTGCCCGTGACGCCGAACATGAGGAAGGATTTTCGGCTCTGGCTGATCATGAACATCTTGTCGCCCAGCAAGGCCAGGTTCGCACGTGTATGCGTGCTCGTTGCGATGATGTCCCGCACCAGGCCCAGATCTTCCCGCGTAACCGGCGCGGGCCTGTACGGGGCCGGAGCCAGGAGACGCATGACTGCCAGGCACAGCCCTGCGGTTGCCGCGCCGACCCAGGCACGGACCACGTTGGGAATGGAGCCGTCCATGGTGAACGTCACCCAGAACTCCGCGACCTCTTTGGAGTGTCCGTAAGAATATGCGGCCAACCCCGTCGTGGCCGCCACCACCAGCCCCATGGCCACCAGCCAGCCCGGCGTGAAACGGTCGGAAAACAGGCTCGAATGACGGGAGAATCGCCGCCGGTTCGGCAGCACCACAAGCAACGTGCATCCCAGCAGGATGGCCTCTTCATAGTCGCCGCCGCGCAACAGGACGGCAAGCATGCCCAGGGCGAGCATGACAATGGTCAGATGGTAGGCCACGTCCAGGCGACGCTGAATGCCCCGGGCCAGAAACAGCAGGCACATCCCGATGATGCTCCCGAGCAGGTGCGAACCGCCGACCACGGATTCGGGCAGGTGGGTCTTCAGCCAGAGCAGCCGCCATTCCAGGGCCGGTGCGGCGCCGGAGAGCAGCAGGATGGCCCCGGCTGTGAAGGTGGCGACGGCCAGAACCTGCGGCAGCAGCGTTGCGCTCCCGCGCATGCCCGCGTGAGCCAGGAGGCGAAGCACGGGGACAGTCTCGAAAAGTTCGCGCACGGCCAGGGTGAGCGCGGCCAGCAGCAAAGGCAGAATATAGTAGATGACCCGGAAGGCCAGAAGCGCGGCAAAAAGCTGGCCGTTGTCTCCCGCATCGGGAGTCAGCAGCATGAACGCCGTTTCGAAGACGCCCACTCCGCCCGGGGCCTGGCTCATGACCCCGGCCAGCTGGGCCAGCATGAACCGGGTGAAGAAGACCGACAGACCAACCTCCCCAGGCAGGAGGACGTACAGGATCAGGCCTGAAAGAGCCCAGTCCAGCACGGAAAAAAGCACCTGCACCGCGGCGGTGCCGGGACCGGGAGCAGGAATCTGGAAGCCAAACAGCGATAGCGGTTTGCGCCAGCGCAGGGAGGCCAGAAGATACAGCACGGGGAGGGCCGCCAGTCCGGCTCCGAGGATGTCGCTGCCCAGAGCTAGAAGACGCCCGGCTTCGGGACTCAGGACCAGGGCCAGTCCGCCCAGTCCCACCAGCCCGAGCCAGAGGCTCACAGTGGTGAAGATGGTGACCCGTCCCACGTCGGCTGCGGTCAGCCCCCATGCGGAATACAGCCTGAACTTGATGGAACTCCCGGACAGAAAGGAAAAACCCAGGGTGTTGGCGAATGCGTTGCCGATGAAGGACGAGATGGCGATACGCTTCATGGGCTGGGGCACGCCGGCGTAACGACATGCGAAGTGCTCGTATCCGGCCAGCACCAGATAATTGAGCACGGCCAGGGCGAAAGCGGGAATCAGGATTCGACCGGGCATGTCGGTCAGGGCCGACCAGATCTGATTAATGCTGACCTGGCGCAATTCCTGACTCAGGAACTGAAGCGCAGCAGCAATGAGAATTAAGGAAACAAGGGGGCCCCAAAACGAGACTGAACGAAAACGCATGAACACGGCTCCATCGCGCCAACCGCAAAACCCATGGCTGGAAGACGCCAGATTTCCGATAGCAGTGAGAGGAAAAAATCGAAGCAATCCAAGGCCCCGAAGCGGCTACGGGGACGCGCAGGAAGGATCGCTCCTGCATGGATAGGAGGAACTGCTCTATGCAGAGCGAAGTTCACATACGGATCAGCCGAGGTTCTGTAAACGGGCATTTTTTGCAACAATAGGGGCATCCGTCAAAAGTACCGAGGGCAAGAGGAACAACTTCTGCAGACCAGAAAACAAGTTTTTTATGTTTTGGGTAGAGCAGGTCGATAATATCTTGAATTAAAATGAAATATTAAAAAAGCCCGCTCGAACTTTCCGGTCCGGCGGGCCTGCTAGCTTTTAAGCCACCATCAATCTTCAGATGAAATGGGCGGGGCTTTGGGTGCTGCCTGGGGCTTTGGGGGCGTCTTGGCGGGTGTCTTGCGGCTGATGCGTTCCTGCAGTTTCTGGGCGGCCAGTCGGGTCTCGCTGGGTGCGGCCAGGAAGAGCATCTCGCCCTTGGGCGTGAACCAGTGCCAGCCTTCGGGTTTGGTGAGCAGGATGGCCCCTTTCTTTTCGAGGTATTCCAGGTCTTTCCCGGCTTCGGCAGCGTGCTGAAGCTGTTCCTGCAGGTTGTCCGTTTCCAGGACGATGGAGGCGGTGCGGAAGAGCTCGAAGGCGCCGTGGGAGATGTCCATCAGCAGACCCTGATCCGGAGTCTTCTTGGTGCCGAGGGCCTTTTCCAGTTCCAAGAGGTCTTTTTTCAGATCCTTGAGTTCCGCGATGGCCATGTCCCGGGCCATGTCCCCCTGTTCCTTGATGGTCTTGGCCAATTGATTCTGTAGCGCCTTGCTCATCTCGCTCCTTCCTCGGTTTGTCGTTGTCAGATCAGAGAATTTGCCCCAAAAACTCCTTGGTTCGTTCCAGGGTGGGCGCGGTGAAGAAATGTTCGGGCGCGCCCTGTTCCAGAATTTCGCCTTTGTCCATGAAGAGGACCCTATCCGCCACCTCGCGCGCAAAGCCCATTTCGTGGGTGACCACGACCATGGTCATGCCTTCGCGGGCCAGGTTCTTCATGACGTCAAGAACCTCGCCGACCATTTCCGGATCGAGCGCGGAAGTGGGTTCGTCGAAGAGCATGATCTTTGGGTCCATGGCCAGGGAACGCGCGATGGCCACGCGCTGCTGCTGGCCGCCAGAAAGCTGTTCGGGCCGGGCCGCGAATTTCTCGGCGATGCCGACCTTTTCGAGAAGCGCCATGCCCTTGGCCTCGGCCTCCTTTTTGGAACGTCCGCGGACCGTCATCTGGGCCATGGTCAGGTTTTCCAGCACCGTCTTGTGCGGGAAGAGGTTGAAGGACTGGAAGACCATGCCAACCTCGGCGCGAATTGCGTTGATATCGCATTTGGGATCGAGAATGTCCACGCCGTCGATGATGATGTGGCCGGTGTCTGCGTATTCCAGCCGATTCAGGCAGCGCAGGAAGGTCGATTTTCCGGAACCGGACGGTCCGATGATGACCACGACCTCGCCGTGCGCCACGGTGCAGGATACCCGGTTCAGCGCCTGCAGGCGTTCCGGGGTATAGAAGAACTTGTCGATGCTTTGAACGTCGATGATGGGCGGCTTGTGCATGAATATCCTCTAGATGGCCTTGCGTTCGAGATACTGCACGAACATGGACAGGGTAAAGGTCAGGACCAGGTACAGGATGGCGCACACGATCCAGATTTCGAAGGGCTGCAGGGACGAGGAGACCACCTCGCGGGAGGCCTTGGTCAGTTCGCGGATGGAGATGACGCCAAGCAGCGAGGAGTCCTTGACCAGACTGATGAACTGTCCGGCCAGGGGCGGCAGTATGCGGCGGAAGGCCTGCGGCAGGATGACCTTGCGCATGGCCTTGTTGTAGGTCATCCCGAGCGAGCGCGCGGCCTCCATCTGGCCGCGGTGCACGGACTGGATGCCCGCGCGCACGATCTCGGCGGTGTAGGCGCCGGTGAAGATGGCCAGTGCCATGACGCCGAACCAGAGCGGCGGGATTTGTCCGATCCCGTATTGGGACATCATGCTGTTGATGACCGTGCCGACCACGAAGTACCAGAGAAATATCTGCACCAGCAGCGGTGAGCCGCGGATGAGTTCGATGTAGGCGATGGCGCTCCAGCGCAGGGCCGGGTTGTCGGATATGCGGGCCAGGCCCGTGAACAGGCCGAGCAGGATGCCGAAGACAATTGCCAGGGCGCTGACCTCGAGAGTCAGCAGCAACCCTTCGATAAGGATGCCGGGCTTGGTCTGGGTGTAGAAACCGATGTTGTCGCCCGCGTAGACATAGTCGCCCTGAGCCAGCAGCAGCGAGGTCTTGGGCAGGGTGTGGCTCTCCTCCCCATCATCGCCCTGTACCGTCACGAGCACGTTCTCGCCGGACTCCGTTATGGAGGTTATGGTTCCTTCCATCTCCGCGCGGATGTTCACCTTGTCATCGTAGATGAAATATTGGGGCACGCGGTTCCATCTCCACGTGTACTCCACTTTTTTCGTGGAGTAATAGAGCAGGGCCATGGCGCTGCAGAGCCCGATCACGAAGGCGAAACTCCAGAATTGGTAATAAAACTTGCTTTTGGGCCGATCGAGTCCGGTGTAGGTGGCCATTATCCGTCCTGGTGATGCTTAAGTCATGAAAACGAGGAATCCGGCGCGGAAGCCGGATCCCTCAACTTTGCTTGATTACTGGATGTCCTTGAGCCACTCGGTGCCCTTGATCCATTTGTCGTAGATACGGTCGAAGCGGCCGTCGTTCTTGATCTGGGTCAGGAAGTTGTCCAGCCAGTTCAAAAAGTCGGGGTCGCCCTTCTTCACGCCGAAGCCCAGGGGCTCATAGGTGAAGGGCTTGTCCAGCAGGACCAGGTTGCTGCCGCCCTGCTGGGCCATGAATACCACGTTGAAGGGCAGGTCGTAGACGAAGGCGTCGGCCTGGCCGTTGACCACTTCCATGGCGCCGTCGGATTCCTTTTCGAAGCTCTTGTACTGGGCTTTGGGAATCATGCGCTTGGCGGCCTGTTCCCCGGTGGTGCCGATGCGGGAGACCACGGTGTACTTGGGATCGTTCAGGTCCTTGTAGGAGGCGACCGTGCCTTCATGCTTCTTGTTCAGCAGGATGGCCTGGCCGACAACGATGTACGGATCGGCGAAATTGATCTGCAGGTTGCGTTCCTGGTTCACGGTCATGCCGCTGATGATGATGTCGAACTTGTCGGCCATCAGCGCGGGGATGATGCCGTCATAGTCGGTGTTGACGATGGTCAGCTTGACGCCCATGGCCTTGGCCATTTCCTTGGCCATGTCCACGTCGAAGCCGACGATCTCGCCCTTTTTGTCCGTCATCTCGAAGGGCATGTAGCCGGCGTCGAGGCCGACACGCAGCTCGCCGCGCTTCAGGATTTCGTTCAGGGTGGATTTCTGGGCGAGTTCGTGATCCGCGGCCATGACAGGCATGGCCGCAAACGCGACCAGGAGCAGGGCCAAAACAATCTTCGTCATAAAACGCATAGAGCCTCCTCTTTGGTTACAAGGCTTGCCCGGGGTCAATATTTTCCCTCGGTCAGAACCTCTTTGATGTTCATCTTCACTTTGCAGTATTCACAGGTGGGTATCTCCTCCTCGGGCAGGCAGATGATTTTGGTCTGCTTGCATTTGGGGCAGGCAACTTCGATGAATTCACGCTTGTACCGATTTTTGAACAGTTCCATTATATATTCCCCCTCGCGTTGCTTCCCGTACGCCGTGATGGCCGAAAACTCAAGAAACAGGGCTTTGGAGACGCAACGACAGGCAGGTCAGCCCGCCGTCCATCTTGCGGTATTCACTGGTGTCCAGTTCCACGATAGGCAGACCCAGGGGTTCGAGCAGGCCTCTGGTCCGGGGATAGCCCGTGGGCATGATCAGGGTGCCGTTCACGAGCAGCGTGTTGGCAGCGTATTCCTCGCCTTCGGGGCAGATGATCTGCCTGAAGTCCGATATGGCCGTATGTCCGGCGAAGTCCCGGGTGACGAGCATGGTGTTCTCGCCCACGAAGTTGAGACTGGACTTGAGGTGCAGGCCTGCCGCGACCTTGATGATGCTGCTCTGGTAGCCGTAGGCGGCCAGTATGGCGGCCAGCTGGCGCGCGCCTTCTTCGTTGGTGCGGTCGGAGACGCCGATGAAGAAGCGCTTTGCGACCTGCAGGATGTCTCCGCCGTCGAGGGTGCCCGGGGCTTCGATGTGAGCCAGGGGGCGGTGAGTGGACAGGGGCCCGGTCATGGACTCGGTCTCGCCTTGGCGTGAAGGCGCCCCTGGCCGCGATATGACTGCGATCTCGCGCGTGACCACGGCGGTGTCCTCGACAAAGCAGGCGTCGGGAAAGCCGGGGGCGGCGGGCAGGACTTGAGCGGTCAGTCCCAGCGATTCAAGGCAGCGCACGTATGCGCCGTGCTGCTGGAGCGCCAGTTCAAGGTCGGGGGCGGCCAGCGCGGAGGTGGTCAGGCCTTTGGGGTAATCAGAGCCGGGAATGCGGGTGATGGCATGAGAGAACATGGGATATCCTTGTATGCTTGAAGTTCGAAGCGGAAATCCCAAGCAAGAAAAATCTTCTTTGGCAAGTATTATTGTCCGTTCAAAGTGCGGTTTTTTTGGGACAAAAGGTCATCGATGGCTTCGACTTCCCTGACGGCGGCCTCGGCGCGCAGGATGCTCGTGTTTCCGAATTTGTCCCGGATGCGATCCATGGCCTGGTCCAGCTTTTGACTGCGTTTGCGGCCCTCGTTGGGCATCAGCGGGAGTTCGGCCTGCACGAAGCGGAAATTGGAAACCCCGGTGCCGATGAGACGTACGGGTTGGGTGAGTTTTTCGGCTGCGAGGAGTTGGCGCGCGGCCTGGAGGATTTCCGTGGTGATGTCCGTGGGTCTGGGCAGGGTCCTGCTGCGCGTGATGGAAGAGAAATCCTGGAACTTGATCTTGAGAGTCACTGTCAGCCCTTTCTTGCCGAGGCCGCGAAGCTCCCGCCCGATGCGTTCGGCCTGGATCAGCAACCACCGCTCAAGCAGGGTCCGGTCCAGCGTGTCGCGGTCCAGCGTGTTTTCCGCGCTGCAGGACTTGGGATCGTTCCCTGGAACAACTGGCGAATCATCGAGTCCAAGGGCCCTGTCGTGCAGGAACGCTCCGCGCTTGCCCATGGTCTCGCTCCAGTATGCCCGGGGCTGCGCCAGCACGTGAGGGATCGTAGTCACACCGATTCGGTGCAGCTCCTCCTGAAAATGCTTGCCAACTCCGGGAATCTTGCCCAGCGAGAGGTCGTGCAGGAATGCGGGAACGTCGGCGGGGCGAATGCTGGTCAGGCCGTCCGGCTTGTTCCAGTCCGAAGCGATCTTGGCGAGAAACTTGTTGGGGGCGATGCCCACGGAACAGGTCAGATTGGTGACTGACAGAATCTCGGCCTTCAGTCGCCGGGCGATGTTTTCGGGAAGACCGAAGATTCGCAGCGTACCGCTTATGTCCGCATACGCCTCGTCGACGGAAGCCTGCTCGACCACGGGACACAGTGCACGCATTATGCCCATGATCTGTCCCGAGACTTCTCGGTAGCGGGACATGCGTCCGGGCAGAAACACTGCGTGGGGACAGAGTTTTTTTGCCTGTACGATGGGCATGGCGGATTTGATGCCGTATTTCCTTGCTTCGTATGACGCAGCCGACGCCACTCCACGCAGGGATTGTCCGATCACAACAGGCTTTCCTTGCAACCGGGGATCGTCGGCCTGTTCCACGGAGGTAAAGAAAGCGTCCATGTCCAGGTGCAAAATGACTCGCCTGAAGTCCGGGGCATCCTTGAAAAGTTTTTCCATGTTTGTTATTGTCGATGCAGGCCAGTCGTGGGTCAAGTCATATTTGCGACAGCGTCGCCCTTTGCCGATGGCTTTTTTTTATTTCTTTCATTTTTCTGCCTTTGACAATAAAATGCGATAGAGCTAAAGATAATGAGACACGTTTTTAGAGAATTGTCCCTTTTTCATCTGAGTAGCAATATCAACCTGAGGAGTAGGACGTATGAAAGTTAAAAAATTGGTTCTTCTGGCCTTGCTCGTGGCCATGTTTTCCGCCTCCGTGGCGGTAGCCGCAGAGAGTTACGTACGTAAGGTCGACAACTTCATCATTCTGGTGGACCGCTCCGGTTCCATGGATGAAAAGTATGTTGGCACAAAGGACAAGAAAATCGTTTTGGCCAAGGCCCTGCTCGAGCGCATGAACGGCATGATTCCCGAACTTGGGTACATGGGCGGCCTGAACACTGCCGCTCCGGCGGGTGAACTCCAGGCGCTGGAAGCATATTCCAATGCCGGCTACGGTGCTTCCCTCGCCAAGGTTCCGACGCTGATTGGCGCCAATCCCACCCCGCTTGGAACCGGCTTGGCCGCTCTTGAGCCCGCCCTGCAGAGCGCAGTGGGCCGCAATGCAGTCATCATCGTGTCCGACGGCCAGGAAAACCTCGGTGAAGGCTCCTTGAAGGTTGCCGCCGCCCTGGCTGAAAAATACGGCGTGTGTTTCCACACCATCAGCTTTGCCGACACCGTCAACGGCAACCAGGCCCTGCTTGACGCCATCACCGCTCTGAAGCCTTGCGGTGTTGGAGCTTCCGCTGCCCAGTTGGCCGATGACGCCGCTTTGAAGCAGTTCGTACAGGACGTGTTCTATGAAAAGTCCGCTGCTGATCCTTGTGCACTGGACGACGATAACGACGGCGTAAACAACTGCATCGACAAGTGCCCCGACACCATCAAGGGTCTGGCCGTTGACGCCGAAGGTTGCCCCATTGCCGATATCGTGACCCTCAAGATCAACTTTGACTTCGACAAGTCCGACATCAAGCCCGAGTACTATCAGGAACTGGCCGATTTCGCTTCCTACATGAGACAGCAGCAGTCCTTCACTGTTGTTGAGATTGCCGGTCACACTGACTCCGTCGGTAGCGATGCATACAACCAGAAGCTGTCCGAGCGTCGCGCCAAGGCCGTTCGCGACTACATGGTCAACGAACTCGGCATGGACGACAAGCTGTTCTCCGCTGTTGGTTACGGCGAGAGCAAGCCCATTGCCGGCAACGACACCGAAGCAGGTCGCGCCGAAAACCGTCGCATCCTCGCCGAGCTGAAAGGCGTCTTCAAGAAGAAATAGTCTTCCCTGACGTTGGAATTGCCGAAGGCGGCCCCTTATGGGGCCGCCTTTTTATTTGTCAGCGGCGCGAAAGGTGACTACGCAAGGCATGTTGTCATGACATCGTGGTTTTTCGGCTGTTCTGAAGATTTCAGCGCGGCTGGTGACGGTTTAATCGGGAAGGTTGCATGCAGGAATACGTGGAAAAGGTTGGCGTCGCGGACGTCGGGCAGCGTCTGGATGTTTTCTGGCAGGCTTGCCTCGAGGAGGAGGGCGTGGCCAGAAGCCGCGTCCAGGCCTGGATCAAGGACGGGCGGGCGCGCATCAACGGGCAGGTCTGCAGCAAGGCGGCGACCCGGCTCATGCCCGGTCAGACCCTGACCTTGGCTCCCGAGTATGCTGATTCGACCATCGTTCCCGATGAAGGTCCGCTGGATGTCTTTTTCGCCGATGACGATCTGGTTGTGGTCAACAAGAACCCGGCCATGACCGTTCATCCGGCGCCTTCGGTGGCTGAACCGACCCTTGTGCATCGCGTTGCGCATCATTTTCCAGTCCTGCTGTCACAGTCCGGGGAACGTCCCGGGATCGTGCACCGACTGGACAAGGACACCTCCGGGCTCATCGTGCTGGCGTTGTCCGAATCGGCGCGCCTGAATCTGACTCAGGCCTTCGCCTCCCGTGAGGTCTACAAGGAATATCTGGCCCTTGTCGCCGGAGTGCCCGAGCCCACCGGAATCGTGAATCTTTCCCTGGGACGTCATCCGAGCATCAAGACGCGCATGGCCGTGGTCGAACGCGGCGGCCGCGTGGCGGAAACCCGGTATGAAGTGCTCTGGAGTGCATCGGACAGAAGTGTTTCATTGCTACGGGTGCGCATCATGACCGGGCGCACTCACCAGATCCGTGTGCATTTGGCCGCGCTGGGTCACCCCCTGCTGGGGGACGCGGTCTATGCCGACAAGATGACCGCCGCACGCGCTCCCCGGCAGATGCTGCATGCCTGGCAACTGCGTTTCGAACATCCCCGAGGTCTTGAGCCTCTTGAATTTTGCGCTCCTCCGCCGGAGGATTTTCTGCAGGTTCTGCGCGGGCTTTGCCGGGAGCGGGCCTGCATCGGCCTGACCGGCGCCGTGGGCAGCGGCAAGTCCACCGTGCGGGCGGTGGCCGAAGAGATGGGCGTGCCGGTTTTCTGTGCGGACCGGGTGGTGGCCGGGTCCTACGCCAAGGGAGGCGAGGGCTGCGCCATTCTGGAGCATCATTTCGGAACCCGTTTCACGCATCCCGGAGGCGGGGTGGACAAGGACCTGCTGCTGGGCGCCCTGGCCGAATCCGACAGCCTGCGCCGCGAGGTTGAACGACTGGTCCATCCTCTGGTGCGACATGCCCTGCACGCCTTTCGGGCCGCGCATGACGAGGACGTGATCCTGGCCGAGATCCCCCTGCTTTGCGAAGCCGGCCTTGCCGGAGAGATCGACCTGCTGGCGGTGGTGTATTGTCCTGACAGCCTGCGGCATGACAGGCTCCGGGGCCGGGGCTGGAGTCCGGAACGGATAGCCATGGTCGATGCCTGGCAATGGCCCCAGCAAAGAAAGGTGGGGTTGGCGCAGCTGGTGGTCGACAATTCCGGTTCCCTGGAGGAGCTTCAGACTCGTGCGCAGGCCCTGATCCGGGTCGTGCGCGAGATGCTGCACGGCCATGCCGAGCAGTGCATGGACGAGCTGCAGGCCATTTTTGAAAATCCGGACACCATGGAAGAGGCTGGTTGACCCATGTTTCCCCTGCGCGACAACATCCCTTCCAGGCATCGATCCTACATGATGTGGACTCTTGTGGCCCTGAACATCGCTTTTTTTCTGGGCGGGCTGGGCCTCAGCGACGTCCAGGAATTCAAGCTCTTTCATCTTTTCGGCGTGGTTCCGGCTCGCTATTTCGACGCCCAGTGGGCCATGTTTCAGGGCTATCCCGAGGGGTTGCTGCTGCCTCTTGGCACACACATGTTCCTGCATTCGGGATGGCTGCATCTCATCGTCAACATGTGGACCCTCTGGATTTTCGGTGACAACGTGGAAGACGTGATGGGCCCCTTCAAGTTTCTCGTTTTCTACCTGCTCTGCGGCCTTGGAGCGCTCGCGGTGCACATGCTCACCAACTCTTCTTCCACCATTCCCGTGGTCGGGGCCTCCGGGGCCATCGCCGGGGTAATGGGCGCCTATTTCTTTTTGTACCCCCATGCCAAGGTGGTCACCTTTTTGCCCATCCTGATCATCCCCTTCATCTTCGAGCTTCCGGCTGTTTTCTATCTGGGAGCCTGGTTCATGACCCAGGTCCTTTCCGGGATGCTGGCCCCGGCGGGCGGCGGGGGAGTGGCCTGGTGGGCCCACATTGGAGGGTTCGTGGTCGGCATGCTGCTGCTGCGTTTCTTCCGTGACGATTCGCGCTGCTATTATTGCTACCGTTCCGAAACCTGGAAGGAGTGGAAGTAGGGCGACTGGACATTTGGCCCTGCCTCAATTAAGCGCAGGGTCTTGTTTTGTCGCGCCGTCCTGCCTTTCATACCACAAGGATACCATATGCTTCAGATTGAAAACCTGCATGTCAGTATCGGTGACAGGGAAGTCTTGAAAGGGATCAACCTGAACATCGACGACGGAGAGACGTTCATTCTCTTCGGTCCCAACGGTTCCGGAAAAACCACCCTGCTCATGACGCTCATGGGCTTTGGCGGCTACACCGTGACCGCGGGAAAGATTGTCTTCAAGGGTGTCGATATCACCAATATGCCAACCTACGAACGGGCCCGGCTCGGTATCGGCATGTCCTTTCAGCGACCGCCGACCATTCACGGCCTCAAAACCCGCCATCTGGTCTCCATGTGCGCCCGCGGACGTGAGATGGATGTGGACGGCATGGCCAAGACCGTCAATTTCGAAGACTTTCTGGACCGCGATATCAACTCGGGCTTTTCCGGCGGCGAAATCAAACGCTCCGAACTCCTGCAGCTCATGGCCCAGAATCCGGATCTCATCCTTTTCGACGAACCGGAATCCGGCGTGGATCTGGAAAACATGGTCCTTATCGGCAACACGGCCCGAGCCCTGCTCGACGGCGCGGCTGCTCCGTCGCCCGAGACGTGCATGCGCGACCTGCGTCGCCGCAACAGGACTTCCGGCCTCATCATTACCCACACCGGCTACATCCTCGACTACGTCAATGCCGACCGTGGCCAGGTCATGTACAACGGGGTGCTGTGCTGCGATACGCGTCCGACCAGACCTCGCGATATTCTGGATCACATCAGCAAGTACGGCTACAAGGAGTGCATCAGATGTCTGAACTAAGCCAAACCCTGGTCGATCTGAACTCCTATTCCTTTACCGGTCGGCAGAGCGCCGAGTTGCCCGATTTTTCCACCCTGTCCGAAGAGAGCAAGCGCGAACTGCGCATGGTTGGGGTGGATGTTGACGCCACCGACGAACGCTCGGGCACGTTTTTGCAATTTGACCACTCAACCGTGCACTGCAAGAGTTCGGGCAAGGGTGTGGAGGTGCTGGGCATTCGTCAGGCGCTCAAGAAATACGACGGCTTGCCCGAATATTTCTGGAATGCCATGGACCCGGAAAAGGACGACTTCACCCGCGCAGCGGCCAAGGAAGAGTTGCACGGCGGCTACTTCATCCGCACCGAAAAAGGGGTCAAGGTGGCCGAACCGGTCCAGACCTGCCTGTTCATCAAGGGCCAGAACGTGGGCCAGAACGTGCACAACATCGTGGTTGTCGAAGAAGACTCCGAAGTCCACATCATCACTGGTTGCGCCACCTCCCACGACGTGACTTCGGCCCTGCATCTTGGCATCTCCGAATTCTACATCAAGAAAGGCGGCAAGCTGACCTTCACCATGGTCCACAACTGGGGCGAGGACGTCATGGTCCGGCCTCGCACGGTGGGCATAGTGGAGGAGAACGGAGTCCTGCAGAACAACTATGTGCTGCTGAAAAAGGTCAAGTCCGTGCAGTCCTATCCGACCATATATCTGAATGGAGACGGGGCCGTGGCCCGCTTCAACTCAGTCATCGTGACCCCCACCGGGTCCCACGTCGACACGGGCAACCGCATCGTCCTCAATGCCCCGAACACGCGCGGTGAAATCATCTCCCGCACCATCACCACCGGCGGGACCATCATCGCGCGCGGCGAGATCATCGGCAACGCGGTTCCGGCGCGCGGACATCTGGAATGCAAGGGGCTGATCCTTGGCGGCGGGCTGATCCATGCCATCCCCGAACTGCAGGGCTGCGTGACCGGGGTTGAGCTGTCCCATGAGGCGGCCGTGGGCAAGATAGCCCAGGAGGAGATCGAGTACCTCATGGCGCGCGGCCTGGACGAGGATGAAGCCACCTCGACCATCGTGCGCGGCTTTCTGAACGTTGAGATCATGGGCCTGCCCCAGGAATTGCGCGAGTCCATTGACAAGACCATCGCCGAACTGGACGCCAGCGACGCCATGTAATCGTCTTTACTTATGAGCAAAGGCCCGGCTTGACCGGGCTTTTGCATTTCTGGAGGTTGTCATGCCAGGATACAAGGGACATCTGGTCGGTGGGGTGCTGACCGGAGGCGCGGTGTTGGGGGGATTGTTCTGGAGCGGGACGTATGTTCCGGAGCTGCCGCAACTGGCCGTGCTCGGTGCTCTGGTGCTGCTTGGGAGCCTTTTTCCGGATGTCGATACGGATTCCAAGGGCCAGCACATCTTTTACCTGACCCTGGCCGTACTCGATTTTGCCCTCATCGTGCAGGGCTATTACAAGTGGGCGGCGGTTCTGGGACTGGCGGCCATGTTTCCGGCCATCGGTCCGCACCGCGGCTGGACCCATACCTGGTGGGCCATGCTTGCAGTTCCCCTGCCTCTGGTACTGCTTCCGGTCTGGCTTTATGGCGCAACGCCGAAATCCATGGCCCCATTCTACGGAGCTGCCGTGCTGGGTTACTTCTCGCACCTGATGATCGACAGGAAATGGACTTGAAAAGTGGGGTGCCTGTACCCTGCGGGTGAACAATTTCTTCATCCGGGCGACTGAAAGCCTTTCCTGGCAATGCCGGGAAAACGTTCGAGGAATGAGCCGCGGAACCCGCTTCGATGTCATTCCCGCGAAAGTGGGAATCCATGCTTCTCCGGCACGTCATGCCCGCTAAAGCCTTCGGGCCCGGCCCTCTCAACGCAGCCTGCGGCTGCGCCCCATTTTTTCCATATCCAGCAGGTATTCATCCGACCTGTCCAGATAGAAGGCCAGCGCCCGGGAAAAGTTCTTGCCTACCAGTCCGTCCACGAACATCTGGCTGATCTCGCGGTAGCGCTTGAGCACGTACTGGGAGCGTAGAAAGATGAGCCACTCCTCCTTGCTCAAGTCCTGGGATATGAATTCGAGGGCCTTCGCGGCCCGGGGCTGGTAGAGCCAGAAGTACATGAGGTCGAGGGCGTTGACGATGAGCACCTTTTCCAGGTCGCGCGCTTCGTAGGAAATGGTCTCCATGAACATTTTGGGGGACTGGAGCATGTCTAGCACGTCTTCTTCCGGGAAAAGGACATCCAGACGGGCAAAGGCGTCGAACATGGCGATGAGTTTGGCACGGTAGTCGGCCAGGCGCACCCGCACATTGTTGTGACGGTCGCCGAGGCCCTCGATGACCGCGGCCACGCAGTCCGAGGCGAATTTTGAGATAATAGCGGCCCATTTCTGAAGCGTCTGCTCCACCCCGGTCAGTCCTGCCATGTGCATGCTTCCGGCTATGCCGCTGTTGAAGAGGACGGCCAGCGGAATGGACAGGATGCTGCGGAAGAAATTGGCCAGGACCACTGCACGCGGCAGGCCGCGGAAGGTATTGTGGCTGGAGATGTAGATGCCGTTGGCCAGGGCCATGGACGCAAAAAGCAAAACCGGGTCCGTGGCCGTGGTGATGCCGAGACCACGATCCAGGATAATGGTCTTGACCAAAAGATCCAGCAGGGGGACGGAGAAGCCTGTGTAGAGCAGATCGTCGGCAACGCGGCTCCAACTGATCAGGGAGTTCCACTGTAAAAGAGGTGAGCGCGTCAAGCCGCCCCCGCCGAGCACTGCCTGCAGAATGTTGCGCACGCCGGTGATGGCGAACCAGATCAGCCCCCCGAAATAGGCCAGCACCCACCAGTCCTTGGTCAGGGCAAAGGTCAGGAAGGCCGGAATGAACCCGATCAGGATCTTGAGGACGTTCTTCAGCCCCGTGTTCAGGTACTTCAGGGACATGTGGTTTTCGTCGTCGGAACCATCTTTCTTGGTGATGCGTAGTCCGTTGTCGTGCTCTAGCTGCACGCCGCCCAGGGTGACGATGTTGCCCAGGCGCTTGGGATGGATGTCGATGCTGTCGAGAAACCATTCCTGCTCCCGGCAGCACCCGGCCAGTTCCATTCCGGGTATCCTCCGGGCCAGCCTCAAAAGAAAAGGATCTTCCTTTTTTGTGTGACAGCGGGTGCGGAAATGAACCGTCATCCTGGCGGTGACCGGGAGCTGTTTGCGCTGCCTTTGAGACTGATTCAGCGCGATTCTCTGGGCTCGTTTGGGGAGAGTTTCAAGCACCACCACACCCATTCCGAACTGATGCCGCGACTGGCCCGTGGAACCACTTCCAATGCGTGAGCCCAGGGGGCGCTTCTTGTAGTATTTGTGGAACGTTTCGATGTTGAAAAGAATGTCGAGAAGCTTGTTCTTGCGCGCCTCCATGAGCAGACGTTCTCGTTCAAGCCCGGTCGCATGCGAGAGCACGTTCTTGTTTCGCGCATGGGCCAGAGTGTTTTCCAGTGACAGCCGATCTTCCTCGAAGGACCATATCACGGCACGGATGGCGCGTTTCAAGGCGATGACGTTGTCTTCGTTCAGAGCCTTTTGCAGTTCCGCAATCTGGGCGCACGTACGTTCCGGGCTGATGGCATCCACGACGTCGCCCGGACAGACCAGATGCGACGACACGGGCATTGACCATTTGCCTCTGGCCGCGTCCTTGAGGTTGTAGAGCTCGATGTTGCTGATGTGTCCCTGGCAGTCGTACAGAATTTCCAGGGCATCGGCCGTGGAGAGGTTGCTCAGGTTCAGCGTGAAATGAGACGTGGAGTGAAATTTGGCCAGCCTTGGCAGCAGTTCTCCGATGTTGAGGCGCAGCAGGGGCGGGACTTCGGGAGTATCCTGGGGAATGGTCGGGTCGTGCAACTCCGGGTTGCGGCATGGTTGCAGGTAGCGGTTGATGAGCAGTTCCGAATCGATGGCGTTCAGGGCCTTGAGATGTTCCTCCAGCTCCTGGCGCCGCTTAGGTGTGGCGGTTTCGTACTCCTGGGCCATGCCCTGCGCGGCCTGCTTGAGCTTGGGATGCATCCCGCTCTGAATGTATTTGGCCAGATGCAGGAGGGACGGCTGCCCCGTGCCCACGAAAGTGGCGAAGGCCTTTTCGTCGAGCATGTCGAGTTCAAGGCCATACTCCTTGGCCAGTTCGATACGGTGGATGCGGTTGTATGCCTGCAAGGCTTCGAAGACGTATTTCTGCTGATAGGCGGAAACCATCCGCCCTTCCTTCATGAAGGCCTTGACCGGCTGCTCTCCGAGAAAGGCGCGGAAGGATTTGGGATCGGTGTAGCTCTGGGGCTCCCAGATCACGCGTACATACTTGCCTCGAAAGCGGGAGGAAACATCGATGCCGATGCGGATGTGCATGCCCAGTATGCAGCCCGCTTCCAGGAGTTCCTCGGCCACTTCGGCGTCTACATAGTTGTAGTAGACCACGGTCAGAAAACGCACGCCCTTGATCCAGGCGTCCATGACCAGGTGGGTCGGGGATTTGCGGCCCTTGGTGTTGGCGTCGTGGACATGGTGGTCGAAGGCGAGCTGGTTCCACTCCTCGGGCATTTCCAGGAGGTGGTATTTGTCGAGCTCGGCCCGGACCACGCGGGGCTTGCCGGAGGAGGCCATGCGAAAGTCATGCGCGAGGCGCAGCTGGGTGTGCTCGTCCTCCCGATGGCGTATGAGCTCCTTCATGATCTGCAGGAGCACCCGTGAGGTGTTCTTCTGCAGATAGGCGTTGCCCGCGAGCAGCACCTCGTCCTTGAGTGCGCGCAATGCGTTGAGCCGGTCGGAGGACATGCCCACTTCCAGGGAACCGAGGAGGCTCGCGATGGCATAGGCGATGCGGAGCACGCGCGGCGCGGCCATTTCCTTGATGCCGTGCGGATGCATGCACGAATCGAGCAGGGAACGGATATTGGTGTTCTGCGCCGTGCGGTCCAGAACATCATTGACGATGCGCAGCAGCGTATAGTCGTTGGAATCGAAGAAGAGACGGGAATGCGCCACGTCAAGTCCTGTTGTAAAAGAGCCCGGCCTAGGCCGGATCGCTGTTTGTGGTGGATGCGGCCTGACGGCTGTCGTTGATGCTCTTTTTGCGATACGCGTCTTCAAGCTTGTAGAGCAGGTCTTCCAGATCGGCAGGCTTCATCAGATAGTCGAAGGCTCCACGGTTCATCCCTTCCATGGCCGCGTCGATGCTGGCGTGACCGGTGAGCATGATGACCTCGGTGCTGGGCCAGTCTGCCTTGATTCTTCTCAGCACTTCCAGCCCGTCCATGCCCGGCATCTTCACATCGAGCACAACCACGTCGCGTGGTTCCTCGGCGAGCATGGCCAGCGCCTGCTCGCCCCGGGACGCCCCCTGGACCTTCAGGCCGCGCTTGGCCAGTCTTTTGATGATCGTGCGCAGGAAGTCTTCCTCATCGTCCACAAGCAGTACTGAAAACTCTTCCATTTGGGCTCCTTGAAGTCTTTGGAATGGGCTTTGGACACATCGGGTCGGCCCATGAGTATGCATAGCCCGAGATGCGGCCGGGAGGCAACGCCCTTCTTGGTCCTTTGTCGCCGATAATACTGACTTCTGCGTACGACACATGAAACGCGATTTGCTAGCCTTGCTGGTCAGGAGGTTCAGCAAACGCGCATTCAAAAACCCATCCCCCCTCTTCCCTGGCAGCTCTGGGTACTGGGCTATCTCGGCGGAATTCTTGCCTGGGCCCATGTCCTGCCAGTCGCGATCGCCAGCGCATTGACCGCGCTGGCATTTGCCCGTCGCGGTCGAACCCTTGTGCTCATGGCGACATTCTTCTGCCTGGGGTTGCTTGCGGGTGCGCCCGCTGCAGAGCATGATACGGCGGTGGTATGGAACGCCCCGGTGCGGATACATGGTGTCGTGGATGAGGTGCGCACGCATCCGGGGCGCAGGGTCAGTGTTTTCGTCCGCGATGTGGCGGCGGTGGACATGAATGCGACCCTGCCGGGTCGACTGCTCTGGACCTGGACGGATCCTCCCCTCGTGCCGCAGATCGGCCGGGAATTCACGGCCGATCTGCGCATTCGTGAATTGCGCTCAAGGGTCAATTTCGGCCTTTCCTCCAGCGAGGAATACTGGATGCGCATGGATGTTCGTTACCGGGCGTATTCGCGTGGCGCTGCTCCTGTAATCTGGGGTGAAGGGCGGACCAGTCTTAGAAGCCGCTTGCTGGATCTGGCCTGCACGCTGGTGCCGGACACGCAGGGCGGCGCGGCGGTCAGGGCGCTTCTCTTCGGGGACAGACTGCTGCTTGGGACCGCCTTCATGGACCGCATCCGTCGGGCCGGGCTGTCCCACAGCCTGGCTCTGTCAGGGCTGCATCTGGCTCTGGTCGCAAGCTTTGGCCTGGGCGCGGCCAGGGTTTTGAGTCGGGTCTGCCCCACGCTGCTCCTGTTCCTCCCGCGCCGAAAACTGGCCGCGCTTCTGGCTTTGCCGCCGGTTGTCGCCTATCTGTGGCTCGGCGATTTTCCCCCCTCACTTTTGCGTGCTTTCGTCATGCTTGCCGCCGTGGTCCTGCATCTCTTCATCGGAGCCAGGTCGCATCCACAGGACGCACTCTTTGCCGCCATGGCCGTGCTGGCCATTGCCGATCCCGCAGCGGTCCACGATCTGAGCTTGCAGCTCTCCGTGCTGGCCGTCGCCGGTCTCGTCCTTTTCATGCCCGCGGCGGCGGCCCTGCTTGCTCCCTTACGTGAGCGAAGCGCCTTCTGGCGAAGCTTTCATTGGCTGTTGACACCCTTGGCGGTGACATGCTGCGCCAATCTTTTCATCCTGCCTGCGCAGGTTCTGTATTTCTCCGAAGTCACGGCGCATCTGTGGCTCAATCTCCTGTGGCTGCCGGTGCTCAGTCTGGCAGTGCTGCCCCTGTCTTTTCTGGGGGTTGCGGCGGCACCATGGTGTTCGTTTCTGGCCGAAAAATTCTTTTTCGCGGCGGCCTGGGGAGTGGACGTTCTGGATCGCTGCCTGGTGTTTCTCGATGGGGCTGGCAACCTTGCGGTAACGCCGGTGCTGCGCCCTTCGGGAATGCAGGTGGTCGGGTACGGAGTCGCGCTGGTGGCGGGGAGCGTGCTTCTGGACGCTGCACGGCCCCGGGCAAAGGCGTTTCTGTTTCTGGGAGTTGGGCTGACGTTGCTGGCCGTTCCGTCATTGTGGCAGGAGGGTGGGCAACTGCGTGACGAGGTTGAAATGACGGTGCTTGATACAGGGATGAGTCAGGCGATCCTTGTACGCGGCAGGACTGGAAGGACAGTCCTCGTGGATGGCGGGGGAGGGTGGAGCGCCGACTATGATCCGGGGCGTGCGGTGGTTGGGCCGGCGCTGAGCTGGATGCATCCTCCACAGGTGGACGCGGTGCTTTTGTCCCATGTCCATGCTGATCACCTGCGGGGGCTTTTCTACATTCTCGAGGCTTTTGATGTGGGCTGGTTCGGATGGAGCGGGCTTGTGGACAGCTCAAATGATTCGGGGCGGCTGGTGGCCAGGCTGGATCAGAATCCATGGCCGGTGCGAATGCTGCGTGCCGGAGACAATGTTGTCATAGAGCCCGACCTGCATCTTGAAGTGCTGCATCCTGCCTTCACGGAGACCGGCAGTTCCGACAACGACACTTCGCTGGTGCTGCGTCTGGTCTGGAAGGGGCGCGGGCTGGCCCTACTGCCTGGCGATCTGGAAAAACGCGCCCTTGAGCAGCTTACAAGCCAGGGGCGGGCGCTTTCGGCCGAGGTCCTGGTGCTTCCCCATCACGGCTCCAAATCGAGCCTGCACCCGCGTTTTTATGCCGAGGTTGGGGCGAATTTGGCCGTGGCTGCCTGCGGACCGGGCAACCGTTTCGGTTTTCCTCACCCTTCCGTAGTGCGGGCCTGCAGGCGGGCGGGCCTTGAGGTATTGACCACTGCCGATCACGGCGCGCTCAGATTCCGCTGGCGAGGGGAAGAGGCGGTGCGTGTCGAAAGCGCACGCTTCGGGGCGTTTCGCGGGAATTGATCCGATTGTGCCTCGCGGGCCTTTCCTGTATGGGCGTGTCGGTACGGACAACCCCTGAAGGAGAACCTGATGACAACCATCATGCCCGGCGACAAGAACCTGCGCAACGCCATTGCCTGGATCGAGGAGCGTCGCCACGAATACCCCGATTTGAAGAAGCTCACGGCCCAGGCGGGCATGCAGTTCGATCTGACCCCGCCGGAAGAGCTGGCTCTGGCGAGGTTCTACCGTGAGGAGGCCGAGTCCCGGTGATTCGAGTGCCTCTCCTGCAACGGGAGCTTTTCAAGGAGATGGGGATCATTGCCTCCATCTGTCTGGGAGGCTTTTTGTGTCTCATCCTGCTTGGTCGCCTCCTGCAGCTGCGGGATCTGTTCATGGCTCAGGGCGTGACTTTTTTTGATCTGGTCAAGCTCTTTACCTACCTGAGCCCTTTTTTTCTGATCATGCTCATTCCGGTTTCGTGCATGCTCGGTCTTTTTTTGACTTTTCTGCGGATGGGGGCTGACCGGGAGCTCATTTCACTGCGCGCCGGAGGGGTCAGCATCTGGCCTCTTTTGCCCGCGCCCATGCTCCTGTGCCTGCTGTGTTCCGCGCTGACGGTGTGGATTTCCCTCTCGGGCATATCCTGGGGCATGGACAATTTCCGGCAGACGGTCGTGGAACTGGCCCGGCACAAGACTTCCGTCAACGTGCAGCCCGGAGTCTTCAATACCTCCTTTCCCGGCCTGACCGTCTATGCCCGCCAGGCCGACCCGGGCAGCGGCGCATTGCTTGACGTCTTCGTTCTCGACAGCTCAAGATCAAAGGCCCGCGCGACGATTGTCGCCCCCGTGGGGCAGATCGATTCCGACCCGGAACTCGGTCAGGTCTTCGTGCGCCTGGAGGACGGGCATGTCTACCGTGAGGAGGGCGGGGAGCTGAGCGTCATCAGCTTTGAAAGCTACATCCTTTCCTTGGACATGACGCGACTTTTGGGAGGTTTCGAACTCAAGGACAAGGCCCCCAAGGAGATGTCCTGGAAGGATCTGCAGGCGTTGAAGGACGCCGGATTCCAGGACACGAGTGTCAATTTTCAGCGTCGGGTGGAGATTGAACTGCACAAGCGCTTTTCCCTCCCCGCAGCCTGCATCGTGCTCGGATTTTTTGCACTGCCGCTGGCATTTTTCTTTCAGGGCATGAAACGTCAGTACGGGCTCATCGTCTGTCTGGGGGCTTTTTTTCTCTATTATGTGCTTTTGTCCGGGGGCATGTCCCTGGCTGAAAGCGGGGTATTGGTTCCGGCCCTGGCCTTGTGGTTGCCCAATATCGTTTTCATGCTGGCTGCGGCGGTAGGCATGTGGCTGGTCGCGACGGAGAGGGAGGTCAATTTCAGGGCGTTCCGGTTCTGGTTGCTGAGAATCCTGGGCATGAAGGGGGCTGACGCATGAATTTGCTGACACGTTATATTCTGCGGCAAAATCTTTTTCTTTTGCTTCTCGTCTGCGGCATCGGCCTTGGAATTTATGTCTTCATCGATCTGTTCGACCGGCTGGATGATTTTCTGGAGGCGGGCGTGGGGTTTTCTTCCATCGGCGCCTATTTTCTCTACCGCACGCCCTTTATCCTGGCCCAGATTTTTCCGGCGGTATTCCTGATCGCACTCATGGTGCAGATGGGCCTCATGCTGCGCAGCCGCGAGTTGCTGGCCCTGGAGGCCTGCTCCGTGTCGCCGGGGGCGGTGGCCAAGTCCGTGATCTGGTACGCCCTTGCCCTTTGCGTGGTGCAGCTCCTGTTTTCCGAAGCGCTTGGCGTGAGCGGTCACAGGGCGGCGGATCGGATCTGGAACGAGGAGGTGCGCAACCGACAGATTGAAAAACGGCAGCTTTCTGACATCTGGTTCCGTGAAGGCAACCGCATCGTGCACATGGGTGAGGTGACCCCGGCCGCTGGGCAGGGTTCAAGGCTGACGGTGCATGTCCTGGAAGATGACGACGCCGGGAGCATAGAAGAGATACTGCAGGCCCGGACCTTCAAATCGACTGCCGCCGGTTGGCTTCTGACAGACGTGACGCGTACTTTTCCCGCCTCCTTTGAGGTGCAAAAAACGGCGCAGATGGAGCTTGATCTGCGCACCGACCTGGGCAGCTTTCTGATCGTCGACCCCAAGACCCGGCTCGAGTCGTTGCCGCTTTGGCAACTGGGCGCCGAAATAAGACGGCTGCAGGATTCCGGATCGAATATCGAGCGATTACAGACCGCCTGGCACATGAAGCTGGCCTATGCCGCCTCGGTTCTGGTCATGGCGCTCATCGCCCTGGCCGTGGTGTCCCTTTTCGGGTCGCTTTTCGTCATCATCCCCATCGGGCTGGTGGCCACATTCTGTTATTACGGATTGTTCGTGCTATGCGCCTCAGCCGGGGAAAAAGGCCTTGTGCCACCGATGCTGGCAGCCTGGGCGGCCAATGTTTTTTTTACGGCCGTCGCAGGCGGATGGATGTTGCGCGGCCGGTCTTTTCATCTGGGTTGATTGCCGACAGGGGGCAGGAATGGTCTGGTGGATTACGATTGGCGGATTTTTGCTCGGATGCCTGGTTGCCTATGCCATGGTTCAGGGTAGCTCGGATGATGACGATGATTCGTAGCCTTGTGCCAGGGTCTTATCGATGGGCTCCAGATATCTGGTGATAATCCGAAGGATTTCAGGATAAAAATCGGCTGAAAAATTAAGCCCCAGGATGTTTTCCTTGGCCAGCAGGCGAGCGCGGGTCGAGCCGAAGACCGTGGAGAAGATGACGCTGGCGGCCAGATTGGGCTCCAGGTCCGCGCGGATGGAGCCGTCTTCGATGCCTTTGCGCAGACACTCAAGCATCTTGTCCACCACTCTTGAGCAGACAACCAGGATTTCTGAATTGTCCGCGTCGACGGTATTGGCCAGAAACGGGGAGCAGCGCAGCAGGGTCAGGAATCCTGATTCGGGTTCAGTGGATGCCTTCAGGATGCATTTGGCAAAATTGAGTACGCCGCTCAGACCGTCGGACGCATAGTACTGGCTCTCGTCGATCTTGATCAGCAGGTTCGTCAGAATGTCTATCTCCACCAACTGGAACAGGTTCTCCTTGCTCCCGTAGTGATGGGCGATGAGCCCGTCGGCAATGCTCGCCTCTTGGGCAATGCGCTTGTAGGTCGTTTCCGCGTACCCGAGTTCCCCAAAAAGCCGTTTGGCCGTTTTCAGAATGCGTTCTTTGTTGCCTATGGCCACTTGCCTTTTCCCCCTGTTTTTTTCTGTCTTGTAACCAGCCACTTTTGACCAGTCCACTATTTTTCCGCTTCATTCCTGCTCGCCCATTCAATTTTACCGGTCTGCCAATCATGAGAATGAATACGGGCAATGCTCTTTAATGGCGGGATGTTGCAAAACTCTTGACGCAGTATCCTTCTTCATTTAGCGCTCTAGCAAAAATATATTGAGCGTGCACTTAAAAGTGCTGCGCTTGTAGCGAAAACAGTGCAACAAAGGGGAGGATGGATGCAAACTTTGAAATCGTGGGTCATGGCTTGGTGTCTGGTGCTGCTAACAGCGCAATTCAGCTTTGCGGCGGGATTCGGCATTTATGAATGGAGCGCTCGCGGCAACGCCCTGGGCGGTGCCACGGTAGGCCGGGCAGATGATCCATCAGCCCTTGCTTCAAACCCTGCCGGTATAACCCAGCTTGACGGACTGCAGGTTCTGGGTGGGTTTACGGCCATTCATCCGGTGCTTGATGTCAGGACCAATGACAATTGGACCTCTTCAGATGAGGATTCACTCTGGATTCCTCCGCATTTTTATGCAACCTGGAAGGTCAATGACCGATATACCATCGGATTGGGCACTTTTTCCCGGTTTGGCTTGGGTTCGGTCTTCGATGAGGATTGGTCTGGGCGTTACAACTCTTATGAAGCCATCATCGAATCCATGTCCATCAATCCGAACGTAGCACTGAAATTTTCGGACAAATTTTCCGCCGCCTTTGGCGTGGACGCCACGTATTTGAATTTTTCTTTGAAAAAGAAGTTAAATTTGGCAATGATCAATCCAGCTTTTTCAGAAGGTGATGCTCATCTGGAAGCAGACGGGATGGGATATGGATTCAACATGGCCTTGCACTACAAGCCTTGTCAATACGCTAAAGTTGGTCTTTCCTATAGAAGCCCCGTGACAATGAAGGTTACAGGCGAAGCAGATTTTTCAGATATAAATCCCGCTCTCACTGGTGGCGGTTTTTTCAAAGATACTTCTGTTAGCGGTACTGTGCAGTTGCCAGATTCATTTGCATTTGGAATTGCTCTATATCCTGTAGAAAAATTGAGCGTTGAAGTTGGCGCCGTATACACAATGTGGAGCAAATATAATGAACTGACCATCGACTATGGTGATCCTGTCATCACTGCAGATGGCGTGACCACTCAGACTACGTCGCCTAAGAATTGGGACGATGTGTGGCGTTTCAACATTGGCGTGGAATACGCCGCTTTGGATTGGCTCGATCTGCGTGCTGGTTACGTTTACGACCAGTCACCCGTACAGGACGAAACCATCGACTACCTTGTCCCAGCCAACGATCGCCATCTGCTCAACGGTGGTCTTGGTTTTCATTGGGACAACTGGGTTGTGGACGTGAACTACACCTATCTGATGATCATGGATCGCGACATTGATGCCAGACTCGCCGATGGCGTGCTTGAAGGTGAAATCGACAATGCCGACGCACACATGGTCGGTCTGTCCGTTGGTTACAAGTTCTAGTTTTTCAAGATCTCGCGATTCTTTGGACCATAAAAAAACGCCCTGCGATGCGGGGCGTTTTTTCATGGCTTTTTTTTGGCGTAAGGAAGACGGCTTCTTTTTTTTGTCAGGGCGCCTTCAAGTCCGGAACCGTCCGAGAAGACTGAAGAGATTGGAGGCCAGCCGGCGAAGTTCTTCAGCGTTACGGGCCACTTCCGCCGTGTTCTGGTTGGTGCTTTCTGCCGCGCTGTTCACGTCTGCGATTTCGTCCGAAATATCCTTGATGACCGCCGAACTCTGGGCAACGTTCACGTTGATTTCCTGCAACCCCTGCGAAGCCTGGGCCACGTTGCCGGCGATGTCGCGCGTGGCCACGGACTGCTCTTCAATGGCGGCCGCCACGCTGGCGATGATGCTGTTGATTTCCTCGATGATCTTGGAAATGGTGACAATCTGGCCTTCGGTCGTCTTGGAGGTTCCTTGTACCTCGACGATACGCTCCTTGATTTCTTCGGTGGCCGTGGCGGTTTGCTTGGCCAGTTCCTTGATTTCGTTGGCGACAACCGCGAATCCGCGGCCAGCCTCTCCAGCCCTTGCGGCCTCGATGGTGGCATTAAGGGCCAGCAGGTTGGTCTGATCCGAAATCTCGGTGATGATCGCGGTAACCTTGCCGATATCCATGGCCGCATCACCCAGTGCGCTCATGGCGGCAGTGGCGGCGTCGGCTTCGGTCATTGCCCTTCCGGCAACCGTTCTGGCCTTCTCGGTGTTGGAAGCGATCTCGGTTATGGTTACGGCCATTTCTTCGGTGGCCGTGGCTACCATGTTGGTGTTCTGGGTGGTCTGCTCCATGGCGGCGGCCACGCTGCTGAACCTGGAGTTGAGGTCCAGGGTTGCGGAGGCCACGGATTCGGCCTTGCGGGCCGCCTCGTTCGCGCCGGAGGTAAGGGCCTGGGAGATGGACAGCAGACGGTCCGAAGCGTTGTTCAGGCTGCCGCCGTTTGAAATGACCTCGCTGATTATGGCACGCAGCTTGTCCAGAAAGGTGTTGAACCAGCGGGCCATCTCGCCGATCTCATCGCTTGATGTCACTTCGAGCTTGCGGGTCAGGTCTCCTTCTCCCTCGGCCACATCCTTGAGCATGCCGGTGGCGTTGATGACGGGTCTGGCCATGGAGTTGGCGAAGAATGCGGCCAAGGTCAGGAATATAGCCACGAGGATCACTGCCATGATCGCCATCTTGCGCAGCATGGCGTTGAATCCGGTCATGACCTCCTCTTTTTCGATGACTCCGATGAGCTTCCAGCCCAGGCCCTCGATGGTGTGCACCTGGGCAAACCAGTCCTTATCGTCCATGCGCACGTCCATTCCTCCCTGGTCTATCGTGTCCAGTTGTGCCAGGGCCGGGACGTCGCTTTCGTTCATTTTCTTGAAATTGAGATTTTCATGCCTGGGATTTGCCAGGATTGTCCCGTCGTCCTGCACGAGGATCACGTATCCGGTCTGGCCCATTGGAGATTTTTCGATCAATTCGGTCAGCACCCCAAGCCCCACGTCCAGTCCCGTACAGCCGATGATCTCTCCGCCATCGGAGGTGATGGGGAACATGTTGCTGATGACCGCCTCGCCGGTAGTCGACAGGTAGGCGGGAGAAATGGAAGCCTTGTCAGGTGTTGCCATGGCCGTGGTGTACCAAGGTCGTTTTCGCGGATCGTAACCGGGCGGCATCTCGCTCTCTCCTGAAGAGACGAAGCCTCCCCATTTGGTGCCGATGAATACTTCGACGTATTCAGGATGCGAGACGTGAATGTTTTTGAAAAACTGCGCCATTTGATCTTCCAGTGGACTGCGGTCGATGTCCTTGGGCGCTTTCTTCACGGTCTCGTTCACATAGCTGTGCAGGGATTCATCGGCTTGGCGCACCAGAGCGTCGCGGGCGATCATGGTCGTCATCTTCAGCGCCTTGTCGACAAAGATGCCGATGGCCCGGTCAATCTGGGACAATTCCTTGCCAGCCGAATCGTGAAACGTGGTGATGGACGAATCCCTAATCTGGAGTCCCAATACGACACAGATGATCAGGATCGAGGTCAGGATGGTGATGGTGAAGGCCAACAGAAGCTTTTTTCGAATGGACAGCTTCATTCGGTTCTCCTTCCGCGCTGGGAATGGGTTGATGTGGTGGCTGGAATCAAGGGGATATCACCTGTATGCATATACGAATTGAACAAGATAAATCCAGCGTTTTTTAAGAGGAAATACTCTTCTCAAACGCATTTTGCTGACGGGCATGAATGCCTGATCGCTACAGAAAAGAGGATGAAAAAAAGCCGGTTGCCCGGCTTTCAGGAGTATTCGAGTACTCGATTTTGGTGTGCCGCTGCGGTCAGCAGTGGTTTGCGACGTCGGAGTTGCTGTCCTTTTCCTTGACCAGGTAGATGGCTGGCAGGGAGACGAGGGTGGTGACGAATTTGATCAGGGTGTTGCTGAAGAATATGGACCAGACCACGGCCCCCTCGAACAGGCCTCCGAAGGCGATCCAGCAGAAGATGAGGCTGTCCAGCGGAATGCTGACCGCGTTGCTGACCAGCACCCTGGACCACTGGTGTCGGGCCGTGACCTTTTCCTTCCACAGACTGTAGATTTCCGTGTCGGTCAGTTCGGAGATGACTTCGGCGATGATGGACGCGAAGACAAGCCTCCACAGTGGGGCCAGCACCTGTCCGAACTCTGCCTGCGTGCCCACGCCCATGTCCGGCGGCAATACGGAAACCATCCAGAAATAGGCGGCCATGAGCAGATTGAAGGCCGCGGCTGTGACGATCATGAGTCGCGCCCCCTGCTTGCCCATGGTCTTGTGGACCATGTCGCGCAGCGTGAAGGTCAGGGGATAGATGAAGGTTCCGGCGTCAATGGACATGCCGCCGAGCATGACGATGCGCAGGGATCCGACATCGGAAAAAATTTGCAGGGCGATATAGGACGCCACGAGAATGACGATTGCGTTCATGGGATGCTCCGGAAGATGAATTCGGGCTTTTCCCTAGACTGAAGAGGCTGGACTGTAAATGCCGGATTGGAGCGGGCGGTTGGTCAGGAAAAGGCGTTCTTCGGACTTTTTCGTTCAGATCTGCTCGGACTCCTGGGCCAGGCGTTCGCGTTTGCGCTCTTCCAGGCGCAACTCGCGGCGCATCATGGCTTCACGGTTGCGGCGCTGGTGGGTCGGAGTTTCGAGGATCAGATCCGGCACGGATGCCGGTTTTTTGTCCGGGCCCATGGCCACGAAGGTCAGGTAGGCCGAAGCCGCATGACGCTGCTCGCCGGTCATGAGCTCTTCCACCACCACGCGCACCCCGATCTCCATGGACTGTTTGCCGACCCTGTTTACACTGGCGTGCAGCAACATGAGCTCGCCCACCTTCACGGCGGCCTTGAACTCCATGCGGTCGATGGAGGCCGTGACCACGCTCATGCGCGCGTGGCGCATGGCGCAGACCGCTCCGGCCAAATCGAGATGCTTCAATATCACCCCGCCGTGCACGTTGCCGGCGGGGTTGGCGTCTTCGGGCAGGGCGCGGTGGGTCATGAGGGTTTCGCTTTCGCTGACCTTGCGGGCGGGGGCGGTCATGTGAGTCGCCCTTCTTCCAGTGCGTGGCAGGCTGCCTGGCTCCCGCCCGGCTGGGGCAGAAGAGGCGGAATTTCACGGCGGCAGCGTTCGTCGGCGAACGGGCAGCGGGTGTGGAACACGCAGCCCGTGGGCAGCAGGATGGGCGTGGGTACCTCGCCCTTCAGGCGGATGTGCGAAAACCCCTTGCCGCCGAGCTTGGGGATGGCCGAAAGCAGCGCGCGGGAATAGGGGTGCCTGGGGTCTCCGTAGAGGTTTTCCTTGCTGGCCAGTTCGCAGAGCGTGCCAAGATACATGACGGCCACGCGGGTGCTGATGTGCTCGACCACCGAGAGATCGTGGGTGATGAACATGTAGGTCAGGCCGAAGCGTTCCTGACAGTCCATGATCAGGTTCAGGATCTGCGCCTGGATGGATACGTCCAGGGCGGAGATGGGCTCGTCGGCCACGATGAACTCCGGGTCGACCATCAGCGCGCGTGCGATGCTGATGCGCTGGCGCTGGCCCCCGGAAAATTCATGGGGGAAACGTCCGGCCCAGGCCGGGTCGACTCCCACCTGACGCATGACCTCGGCCACCTTGTCCTGGACCTCGGAGTTCGAAAGGTCGGGGAAGTGGAAATGGGTCGGCTCTTCGAGAATCTGGCGCACGGTCATGCGCGGGTTCAGCGACGCGTAGGGGTCCTGAAAGACCATTTGCATCTTGCGGCGGTAGGGGAGCATCTCCTGTGGCGAGAGATTGTCGATGCGCTGTCCGCGAAAGGCGATTTCACCGCTGGTAGGCGGATAAAGGCCCAGTACCGTGCGTCCGAGGGTGGACTTGCCGCAGCCCGATTCGCCGACAACGGAGAGGATCTCGCCCTGCACTATATCGAGGGAGACATCGTTCAAGGCCTTGACCGTGGTCGTGGTCAGGGTCGGCATGGCGCCGGAGAAGCTGATCCGGTCCAGAAAGCCGCCGGAGATGTCGAAGTGCTTCACCACATTGCTGATGCGCACGAGGGATTTGTTATCTGTCATGGTCTACCTGGTTTGCGAGTAAAGATGACAGGCCACAAGGGCCGAATTTTCCGCGTCGCCAAAAAGCTGGGGTGTTTCACGCCGGCAGATGTCCATGGCGTGTTCGCAGCGTGGGTGGAAGGCGCAGCCCGGAGGGATGCTGGTCAGGTTGGGCATCATGCCCGGAATCTGGTGCAATCGTCCGCGTCCGCTTCCGCCCTGGGGCAGCGCCTGGATCAGGCCCTTGGTGTACGGGTGCCGTGGATTTGTGACGATGCTTGCCGTCGACCCCTGCTCCACGATGCGTCCGGCGTACATGACCGCGATTTTCTCCGTGACCTGCGAGACCACGCCCAGATCATGGGTGATGAGGATGAGCCCCATGTTCTCGTGCTTGCACAGTTCAAGGAGCAGGGCCATGACCTCGGCCTGGATGGTCACGTCCAGGGCCGTGGTGGGCTCGTCGGCGATGATCAGGCTCGGGTTGGTCAAGAGCGAAATGGCGATGACCACGCGCTGGCGCATGCCGCCCGAGAGTTCGTGCGGGTATTGGCCGAGGCGCTTGCCGGGTGAGGAGATGTAGACCTTCTGGAGTTTTTCGAGCGCGATCTCGCGGGCATGGGCGGTGCTGACCTGGTTGTGGGCCTGGATGGTCTCGACCATCTGGGTGCCGATGGTCAGCACGGGGTTCAGGGTCATCATCGGGTCCTGAAAGATCATGCTGATGCGGTTGCCGCGAATGTCGCGCATCTGTTCCAGCGGATAGGAGCTGATCTCCTCGCCTTCAAAGAGGACGCGGCCGGAGGCGATGAAGCCGGGCTTGCTGATCAGGTTGATGATGGAGAATCCGGCCACGGATTTGCCCGCGCCCGATTCACCCACCAGGCCCATGCGCTCGCCGGGATTCAGAGTGAAATTGATGCCGTTCAGGGCCGTGAGGTCTCCGGAACGCAGCCCGAATTTGACCACCAGATCCTGCACTTCAAGAAGATGGGTCATTGGTCATCCTTTGTACAGTTTGGGGTTGAGGACGTCCTGCACCCAGTCGCCGAGCAGGTTGATGACCAGAATGAGGAGCACCAGCAGAAATCCGGGGAACATGGTGATCCACCACGAGCCGCTGAAAATGTAGTCGAAGCCGGAATTGATGAGCGACCCCAGTGACGGCTTGGTGATGGGCATGCCCAGCCCCAGGAAGGACAGGGCGGCTTCGCTCATGATGGCGTGGGCCACCTGTACGGTGGACAGGACCAGGATGGGCGACATGGTGTTCGGAAGGATGTGCCGCCACATGATGCGGCTCGCTGGCAGGCCCATGACCCGCGCCGCCTCCACGTACTCCTTCTTTTTTTCTGCCAGGACCGAGGCGCGCACGGTGCGTGCGTATTGCGGCCACTCGGCGATGCCGATGACCAGCACCAGAAACGGCACCGCCATGCGCTCGAACGACGCCACGCCGAAGACGGCCTGGAAGATGGCCGAGAGGAAGATGGCCACCATGAGGGTGGAGAAACTGAGTTGCACGTCGGCCATGCGCATCAGGAAGCTGTCGATCCTGCCCCCTTTGTATCCGGCCAGGAGCCCGAGAACGATGCCGATGACGGCCTGCAGGAAGGTCGCGCCGATGCCGATGATCAGCGAGATGCGCATGCCGTAGAGCATGGTGCTGAGCATGTCCCGGCCCTGGGCGTCGGTGCCGAGGGTGAAGTTTTTGTCGCCACCGTCCATCCACACGGGCGGAATTTCCGAATCCATGATGTTGATGGTTGTGGTGTCGTAGGGGTCGTGGGGAGCGATGACCGGCGCGCCGAAGGCGGACAGGGCCAGGACGGCCAGCACGACGAAGCTGCTCATGGCCACGGGGTCATGCAGAAAACTGTACAAAAAGTACGAGCCGCGGAATTGCTTCCAAAGTCTCATTATTTCCTTCCTGTGATGCGGACCATGGGATTGACCAGGCCATAGATGATGTCAACGGCGGTGTTCACCACGACGAAGATGACGCCGACAAAAATCAGATAGGCTACCAGGAGCGAGGTGTCGGCCCGCTCGACGGCTTCGAGAAAAAGAAAACCGAGTCCGCCCCACTGAAAAACCGTCTCGGTCAGGATGGTGAAGGCGATCATGGTGCCGATCTGCACGCCGCCGACGGTGATGACGGGCAGGAGCGTGTTCTTGAAGGCATGCACGAACCAGATGCGCATGCGCGGCAGGCCCTTGGCCCAAGCGAACTTGACGTATTCGCTCTCCAGAACTTCCATCATCTCCGAGCGGATGAGGCGTACGAAGAGCGGCAGCATCAGCGCGGTCAGGGCCGTGGTCGGCAGGATGAGGTGCCGCAGGCCGTCCAGGGTCAGCAGCCCCGATTCCCAGCCCCAGACGTTCACGGTTTCTCCGCGCCCGTAGGACGGCAACCAGTTCAGTTCGATGGCGAAGACATAGATGAGCAGGATCGCGATCAGAAAAATGGGTACGGACACGCCGATGGTGCTCAGGCCCATGATCAGCCTTGAAAGCAGCCTTTTGGGATAGATGGCGCTGTAGATGCCCATGGGTATGGACAGGATGACAATGAGCACCGTGCAGCACATGACCAGCTCGATGGTGGCCGGAGCCTTGTTCAGGATGACCTCCATGGCCGGCTTCTTGTAGAAGAAGGACTGGCCGATGTTGCCCTGCATGGCGCCTTTCAAAAATCGTCCGTACTGAATGAAAAACGGGTCGTTGAGCCCGAGTTTCTCGCGGATGGCGTCTCGCTCTGCGGCTGAAACCGAAATGCCGGTCAGCTCGCGGACGGGGTCGCCCACGCTCTGCTTGAGGGCGAAGCCGATGAAGCTGATGATGAGCATGACGATGATGGCTTGAAGAATACGGCGTACAGTGAATGCAAACATGTGTGAATCCGTTGCCGTCCTGACGGTCAGGAGCGCTGGCGGCCGCGCGGACGGGGGGTGTTTGTTCGAAAAAGGGCAGGCCTCGTGAAAAGCCTGCCCCGCGTACACAGTCTTGGCAAATGGATCAAGTCTTCAAAGAGGACTATTCCACGACCAGGTCGCCAAGGTAGGGGAAGTCCATGATGTTGACCACGGGCTCGATGTTCACGCCCTTCTTGGCCGCCCAGGACAGATTCTGCCAGTGCAGGGGCACATAGGCGGCATCTTCGTAGGCGAGCTTTTCAACTTCCTGCAGCAGCGCCTTGCGCTTTGCGCGGTCGTTCTCGACGTTGGCCTGGTTGACCAGTTCGTCAAGCTTGGGGTTGCAGTAGTTGCCGCTGTTGTACTGGCCCTTGCCGGTGTCCTTGTTGGGGCACATGAGCAGGTATTCGGAGTAGTTGGCGGAGTCTTCGGTGTCCGAATGCCAGCCGATCATCTGGATGTCGGCCACCTGGGCGTCGAATTCATCCCAGTACTGGGCCTTGGGCATGGTCTTGAGGCTGACCTTGATGCCGATCTTGGAGAGCATGGAAACAACGGCTTCGGCGATCTTTTCATCGTTCACATAACGGTTGTTGGGGGCGATCATGGTCGCCTCGAAGCCGTTTTCGAAACCGGCTTCCTTCATGAGCTGCTTGGCTTTGGCCAGATCGAAGCGGGGAGCCAGGCCTTCCACATAGCCGTCGAAGCCTTCGGGGCCCTGCTGCTGGGCGGCGGTGGCGGTGCCCTTCATGAGCTTGGCCACGATGCCGGCGTTGTCGATGGCCGCGATGACGGCCTGACGGACTTTGAGGTTGGCGAATTCGGGCTTTCTCTTCTGGTTGAGCTGGAAGGTGATGATGCGGCTGCCAGCCATGCTGACCAGATTGATGTCCTTGTTGGTGCTCAGGCGATCGAAATCCTGGGGCGGAACAGGGGCGATGAAGTCAACGCCGCCGGACAAAAGAGCCGCCGTGCGGGTCGCGTTTTCCTTGATGGGGGTGAGGATGAGCTCGCTCACGTTGCCCTTGCTGTCCTTGTCCCAGTAGTCGGCAAAGCGCTTGTAGACCAACTTTACGCCCTGCTCGCGGGATTCCACGTAGAAGGGGCCGGTGCCGGACTGGTTCTGGTTGGCAAAAGAGTACTCGGTCTTGACGATGGCGTCCTTGGCCAGGCCTTTTTCGTCGGTGCCAGTGTAGAACTTGGAATCAAGGGGAAAGATGTAGGTAGCCATGTTTTCCACCAGCGGATAGGGCTCGGTGGTGATGATGTCGATGGTGTAGTCGTCGATGATCTTGGGCGTGGCGAAAGAGGTGAAGAGGCCCTTGAAGTCTTCGCTCTTCTTCAGGCGGTCCAGGGTCCACGCCACGTCGGCGGCGGTGAAGGTGTTGCCGGAGTGGAACTTGACGCCTTCGCGCAGATGAAAACGCACTGTCAGGTCGTCGATGCGCTCCCACTTGGTGGCCAGACGCGCCTCGAATTTCATGTCCTTGGTCCAGCGGATGAGCGGATCAAAACACAGATGGGTGTACTGCAGCATGCCGCCGGAGAGCTGAACATGGGGGTCCATGGACTCCGGGTCGGCGTCGAGGGCCATCTTCAGGGTTTTGCCCTGGGCAGCCGTGGCCAGAAAAATGAATGCCAGTGCGAAAAAGAGCAGTTTTTTCACAAACAACCTCCTTGAATGATGAAGCGGTATAACGTCCTGCCGGGAACATCCCGACGGGGGGTTCACATGAGCTTGGGTTGGTTGGTAAGTATTTGGCAAAACGATCTGATCAGTACCTGGCCGTAGATGGCGAGGCGGCGATACATATAGCTGATTATGAAAAATAACTGAAGCGAAAAATTTTCCTTACGGATATATAATCGGTTTTGTTTGGTCGAAAGGGCGGACCATGAATGGTCGCAGGAATTCAGGACGAACTGTCAGATCAGGGATTGGAAATGGCTGCCCGCCGCGCCGTCAATTGCCTTGCCCGCTCTGGTTGCTCGGGAACGGCTTGCCCCGGCGCTGGTATTTGATGACCGCGTTGGTATGTTCGCGCAGGGACCGGCTGAAGTGGTGGGATCCGTCCTGTCTGGCCACGAAATAGAACAGGTCGTGTTGTTCAGGGCTGGACGCGGCCTGCAGGGCAGCAGCGCCGGGAGAGCAGATGGGGCCGGGGGGCAGGCCCGGGTGGACGTAGGTGTTGTAGAGGTTTTTGGGGTCCTGCAGATGGGAGCGGCGCAGGTTGCCGTCAAAATTTTCACCCAGACCGTAGATGATGGTCGGGTCGCATTGCAGGAGCATGCCGACACGAAGACGGTTGGCATAAACACCGGCCACGGTGCCGCGTTCGGAGGGAACGGCCGTCTCTTTTTCCACCAGCGAGGCCAGAATGACCATGCGGTGCAGTTCTTCCGGGTCCCGTGACTGGGGCAGGTTCGCGACGGTGGACTTGAAGTGGTCCAGCAGGGTTTTCAGGATGGGGTACGGATTCTGACCCGGAATGCGCGGGAAAAAATAGGTTTCCGGGAAGAGATAGCCTTCGGCGTCGGTGGCGTTTATCCCCTGGCTCAAAAGAAAGTCACGGTCGCGGCAGGCCGCGAGGAATTTTTCCGCAGTGCTCAGCCCTGTGGCGTTCACGGCCAGGGCCACTTCACGCATGGTCAGGCCTTCGGGGAAGTGCAGGCGGTAGAGGATTGGTCTGCCGGAGGCCAGGACTTCAAGAATTTCTCTTGGCGACATGCTCGCGGAGAGCTCGAATTCTCCGGCCTGAAGGGTGGCCTTCCTGAAGCGGCCGTAGGTCCGGAAAGCCTCACCCCAGCGGACCAGCCCCTCCCGCTCAAGTCGCGTTGAGACCGTGAACAGGTTTTCACCCGGTTCCACATTGAAAATCACCGTTCCGTTTGAGGCCAGGTCCAGAGGAGTTTCGATGAACTGCCGGGCCGCGAAGAACGTGGCTCCCGCCGCGAGCAGCATGAGCGCAAGTCCTGCCAGGAAGAGCTTCAGCCAAAGTTTCATGAATTCCCCAGATATGTTTCAAGAATGCAGACGGCAGCCATCTGGTCGAGCATTTCCCTGTGCTTCCGCTCCGGCACGCCGGCTTCCCGCAGCCGTTGCCGGGCGTCAAAAGAGGTCAGGGCCTCGTTGACGAGATGGATCGGAAGCGTTGTCCGTCTGGCCAGACTGTCGCGAAAGTTCAGGACCTGCCGTGTGGTGAGGGTTTCTTCTCCATTCATGTCCAGGGGCAGGCCCAGCACGATGGTCTCCACGCCTTCGACCTCGATGATGCCCATGAGGTCGGCGAAGAGCTTGTCGCGGGTGCTTTTTTCCACGGTCTTGTACGGAAAGGCCATGCCGTGCCGGGCCATGGCCAGTCCGATTCTCTTTTGTCCGTAATCGATGCCGAGTATCTTCATGGAATCCGCGTGAGCGTCTGCACTTCGTTCTGCACGGCAGCTTTGGCCAGCTGCTTGTGGAAATCCTTGCGCCAGGTGTCGCCATGTCTGAGACGGGCCAGGAATTCGAGCGTGTGTACGACCTCGCGTTTGACGCCCATCTCAAGCAGCGTGCGGCTGATGCCGATCTTGCAGGAAGGGCAGCCGACGATCACGGGACTGTCTGAGGGGTAGCCGGAAAGGTCGGAGGAGAGCTGCTCCTTCTTGCGCAGTCGCAGACGGTTGTAGATCTTGGGCGAGGTCAGCGCGCCCAGGCCTGATTCTCCGCAGCAATGAGGCGAAATGGCGACCTGCGAGCCGACCATTTTGCCCAGCTCCGAAGCGTAGATTTCTCCGGCCTTGAGGGGCGCAACTCCCGTCCATTCGTGATGACATGCCGCATGGTAGAGCAGCTGCTCGGGGCCTTGCCCGAAACCGCCCTTGCCCTGCTGAATGACGAACTGGACCACGTCTTGGAATTCGACCTGCCGTGTCTCCAGGGATTTGAGCCGGTAGTTGCGGATGCCTTCACGGCAGGTGCCGCACGATGTCAGCACCGACTTGATGACGAATCCCGCCGCTTCGGCCTGGCGGACCAGCCTTTCCATGACCTTCTGGTTCTCCATGCCGATGCGCTCGAACTGATCCTTGCAGCCCGAAGCCAGGAGCGGATAGCCGCAGCACAGGTGATCCGGCGGCAGGATCACGCTCACGCCGGCGTCGAGGAGCAGCCGCACCGCAGCCATGCCGATTGAGCGGTAGAAGAGCCCCGCGCCGCAACCCGGAAAATAGATCACCGCGCGCTTGCTTCCGAGGTTCTCGGCGGTGATGATGTTGCCCCTGGCCAGACCGAGGCCTTCCTTCAGATTTCTGAACTGGGTGCTTGGTCCCTTGCCGCGCAGCAGCGGGCTGTCCAGGCGCTCCCTCCATTTGGCGGGCAACAGGTTTACTGCGCGGTTGCCCATCTCCTGACCGATGCCCGCGATCTTGGCCATCCTGGGCAGGGTGGTCTGGGGGTCCTGGCTTAAAAGATTCAGAACCCTGTTCTTGAACGGATGGCCCCCTGCGCCCTTTTCCTCGAGGTAGGCGCGCATCTGCAGGGTCACGTCCTGGGTGCGGATCTTGACCGGACAGATGGCGTAGCATTTGCCGCAGGCCGTGCAATGTTCCAGGATCTTGCGCAGCTCGCCCAGCAGCCGCGTCTCGGGTTCGCCGTTCTGCAGCTGCGAGTAGTAGATGGCCTCCACCAGCGCGCCGAGGGTGATGTTCTTGTTGCGCGGGTGGAAGAGCAGTCCCTTCTGGGGCAGATACATGGGACAGACCTGCTTGCACTTGCCGCAGCGGGTGCAGGTCTGGACGTTAAGGAGCAGATTGATCAGGCTCTCCTTGCCCGGCAGCGCGGTCTTGTTGATGTCTTTTATCAGCCGGTTGAAGGAGAACGTGTAGGGCACCACGACCAGGTCGCGCTGGGTCAGCTTGCCGGGGTTGAAGATGTTGTTGGGATCGACCTTTTTTTTGTAGGTGCGCAGGGCCGCGATTTTTTCCTCGGCCAGAAAGCCGATCTTGGTGATGCCGATGCCATGTTCGCCCGAAACCTGTCCCTTGAATTCGAGTACCTTGTGGAAGATCTTTTCCACAGCCTCTTCGGCCAGCCCCAGCATGCGCGGGTCATTGGAGTTGACCGGCAGGTTGACGTGGCAGTTGCCGTCGCCGGCATGCATGTGGTTGGCGATGACCACGCGAGTGCTCTGCATGTTGTCGAAGATTTTGGTCAGTTCTTCATGCAGCTTTGTGTACTTGGATTTCAAATGCTGGAAGAAGAAGGAGGTCTGCAGCTCCAGTTCCTGTTCGGGCAGACTCTCCTTGGTGGTCTTGCCCTTGATGATGGACGAGGCCACGTCCATTTCCATGCGGATGAACTCGTCGTCGACCTCGATGCCAGGCAGCAGTTGCACCTGGTGCAGGGCGTCGCGGTAGGCGATGGCCAGGTAATAAAGATTTTGCTCTTCCAAGAAATCCGCGAAATCCGGGATGACCTCGAGGGGGATGACGATGTCCTCGTTGAGCTTGAATCCGCTGGTGCGCTTGGAGATGGCCGAAAGCTGGTGACGGTCGTGCCAGAAAACCTCGGCTTCGTGGGCGTCGGCCGCGATGAAGCTGTCCACGTTGTCGTAGCGTTCGCAGATCTGGGTGATGCGGCGCACCGCATCGAAGACCGCGGATTCATCCATGGAGTCGAGCTGCACGATGAGAACCGAGATGGGGATGCCGTCGAACTTCTGGGATTTCTTGGAATATTCGATGGCCTGGACATACTTGATCCCGAACTCCTCCAGGGCCGAGAGCTTGACCAGGTCTCCCTGATTGCGGATCTCGTCGCGCAGGGCCACGATGTCTTTTATGACGAACATGGCGTTGCGCATGGAATTCCCGTAGAATTCCAGGCACATGACCCGCGAGTGAGGCAGGATGGGGTAGAGGGTGAAGGTCGCTTCGGTGATGATGCCGTCAACGCCCTCCTTCTGCACGCCAGGCAAACCGCCCAGAAATTTGTTGGTCACGTCCTTGCCCAGCGCCGTGCCACGGATCTCGTCGCCCTGCAGGGTGATGACGTCTCGGCTGTTGCCGAATTCGTCCAGGACCTCGAATACCGCAGTGTCCTCCGGCATGATCTTGTGCCGGGGGTGATCGACGCGGTTGATCTGGATCACGTCGCCCGTGGGCAGGACCATCTTGTACGACAGCAGGTTGTCGAGGGTGGTGCCGTATTCGAAAGCGAAAGGGCCACCTGCGTTCTCCGAGACGTTGCCGCCAATGGACGAGGCCGCCTTGGAGGCCGGGTCCACGGTCAGGAGCAGCCCCTTGGCCGCAGCCGCCTGGATGGCGGTCAGGGTGATGACCCCGGACTGCACGGTGATGGTCCGGGCCTGCACGTCGATGTCGAGGATATCCTTGAAGCGGCTCAGACTCAGGATCACGCTGCGCGGCTTGGCGGGCACGGCTCCGCCGGTCAGGCCGGAACCGCCGCCGCGGGGCACGAGGGGGAAGCCCATCTCGTTGGCAAGACGGATAATGCCCTGAATCTGGGAGGTGTTTTCCGGAAAGACTACCAGGGCAGGCAGTTCCATGCGCAGGTCGGTGGCGTCGGTAGAGCACTCGATGAGGTTGTTCGAGGTCGAGACGACCTGTTCCTTGTTCATGATCGAGGACAGGCGCGAGATCAGCGTGGCCTTGAACTTCTGGTCGGCTTCATAGCTTTGCCAGAAACGCTCCAGGCAACCGGACAGCTCGCGGTAGTATTCGGGGGACAGGGCCGCGCGTTCGGCCTGCAGGCGGGCGTTTACGCTCTGGCGTACATCCTTGGCCGGAATGAAGGGGTTATAGCGGATGATGAACAGTTCTTCGGCCAAATCCAGCGCCAACTGTTGCAGATATTCCGGCCAGGTCTGGAATTCTTCAAGGGGGAGTCCCAGAACGCGTTTGACCAGGCGTTCGGGAGCAAGGGAGATATGTGGTCCTTTTTGAGGCATGTCGGTTCCATATGAAAGGCCGGCAGGCGGCCGCTGCGGTTTTTGGACGGGACGCGAAAAAAAGGTTCGCGGTCAGGCAAAACTAAATTTTTAAACATAAGGCGATGGGTTGGCAAGGCGCAAAAAGAGGGAGGCCGCCCGGCGACCAGCGCCGGGCGGGGAGTTTAATCAGAAGAGGGACCCTTCGCATTCCAGGCTGCGGGCATAGATATGGTTCGGATCGGCAAAGCTTTCAAAAACCCGGGCCTGGGTCTCGACCATGTTCAGCAATCTTGAGACGGCCGGGGACTGCTGCGGGAAGATGGCCTCTGCCGAAGACGTGAAGGCCTGCAAGATTTTTTCGTGGGATGAAGGCTCGCGGCGCAGTTCCTTGCTGTTGACCACGGTCAGTCCGGCCAGGCTTGCGGCGGTTTTCAGAGCGTCGTCCAGATTGCCGAGCTGGTCGACCAGCTTGCGGCCATGGGCTTCCTGACCCAGAAAGACCCGTCCCTGAGCCGAATTTTCGACTTCGGCGGCGGGTAGTCTGCGGCCGTTGGCCACGCGGTTTATGAAGAGGTCGTAGCCGAAACGCAGCAACTGCCCGATGGCCCTCTCGCTTTGGGCGGACAGGGGACGCAGCGGGTTGCCGAGATCGGCAAGAGGGGTCGTTCCGATACCATCGGTGGTGATGCCCAGATTCATGGCCGTATCTTCAAAAGTGGGGAAGGCCGCGAAAATGCCGATGGAGCCGGTCAATGTGGTCGGGGCCGCCACGATGCGGTTGGCGCCGGCAGCGATCCAGTATGCTCCCGATGCGGCCACGCTGCCCATGGAAACCACGACGGGCTTGCCGGCCTCCTGGGTGCGGGCGATCTCGTGGTGGATTTCCTCGGAAGCGGCGGCGCTTCCGCCGGGGCTGTCCAGGCGCAGCACCACGGCCAGAATGGCGGGATCCTGACGCGCCTTCTGAAAGAGTTCGGCGATGGATTCGCTGCCGGTCATGTTCTCCGGTTGCTTGCCGGGCAGGATGGCTCCCCGGGCCCTGATGATGCCGATGAGTTCCTTGCCGCTGGGCTGAACCGGGGGCGACATGGCGAGGTAGTCCTGAAAGTCGATCCGGTGCAGGCTTTCGAGTTTCTTTCCGGTCTTGCCGGCCAGCAGCTGGTCGAACTGGGTGGAGGTCTTGATTTCGTCTACCAGTTGCGCATTCACGGCCAGGCGCGCGGCATCTCCGCCCGTGGCGGCGAGTCTGGTGTCGATATTCTCCACATAAGATATGATGTCGGAAGGGGAGACGCCGCGATTCTTGGAAGCTTCGTCAAGATAGGCCTGCCAGAGACCGTTCAGCCAGTCCCGGCCGGCCTCCCGGGCTTCCTCGGACATGGATTCGCGTACGAAGGGCTCCACGGCAGTCTTGTAGTCGCCCACGCGGAAGACGTGAAAATTGATACGGGTCTTGTCCAGCAGGCCCTTGAAATAGGTCTGGTACATGCCGAATCCGGTGATCAGCACTCCTCCCAGCGGATTGACGGAGATCGTGTCGGCATAGGACGACAACAGATACTGGCCCTGGGTGTAGACCATTGAGTGCGCGAGCACGGGTTTTCCCGTCTCCTTGAAATCGAGGATGGCCTTGCCGATGTCGAGGAGCTTGGTCGTGTCGCAGCCCTGAAGGTCCCGGGGATCGATGACCATGGCCAGGATTTTCGGATCAGTGGCGGCCCTGCGGATTGCGTCGATGACGTCCTGGGTTTTGGTCTCATCGGCCCTGGCTGTCTCCCGGCCCAGTTTTTTGAGCAGAGCCTCGGCCGCTTCCGGCGTGCTGCGCTGTTCGACCAGGGAGCCGGCCGGGTTGATTACCAGCACGGAGTTCTGGGGCAACGATTCCTCGGAGTCGAAGAAAAAGGCTCCTAAGATGATGATGACCACCAGCAGGAAGAAGATGTTGGCCATCACGACTCTGGTGGTGCCAAGGACCTTCCACAGGAAGCTCAGGATTGTTTTCAGGCGGGCGAATATTTCCACGGGATGCGCTCCTGTTAGGGTTGCAGGACCAGTTGGCCGTAGGCGGCCTGGCCAAGAGAAATGCAGGCGTCGTTGGGCGGCAGTTCGCAGTGGGTCAGCACGGTTGCTCCCTGTGCGGCCAGAGCCTTGGGAAGCTCAGTGGCCAGGGTCAGATTCTGCATGACCCCGCCGCTCAGGGCCACGGTGTTGCATGAGCACCGTGCGGCCAGATGGGAGTAAAGCCTGCTCAGACCGTCAATGAGACCAAGGTGAAAGCGCCTGCTTATTTTTGCCGGGCATTCACCTTCGCGCCACTGTGCGTGAACCTGCGCAAAAAGTTCCAAGGTATCAAGTTCCACGATTTGGTCATATTCGATTACGGAACACGAATAAACACCTTTTTCATCTTTGTCCTGCACCGCCTCCAGCCGGATCGCCGCCTGACCCTCGTAGGAGATGCATTCGCAAAGGCCGAGCATGGCCGACACTGCATCGAAAAGTCGTCCGCAGCTGGAGGAGAGCGGCGAATTGATGCGGCGCTCAAGCACCTGCCCGACGACCTTGTCGGCGGCGGCATGTTTCTCTAGCCATGGCCAGGGTTTTTCGTCCGGGACGTGGATGTTCAGGGCATGCAGATGGGCCCGCGCCAGCCGCCAGGGTTCGCGTGTGGCCACGTCCGCGCCGGGCAGCATGATTTGTGAAAAGCGCGCCAGCCGCCTGTGTTCGAGCTTTGACGTATCGACCAGCAGGGCCTCGCCGCCCCACATGGTTCCGTCGTCGCCCAGCCCAACTCCGTCCAGGGCCAGCCCGATGGCCGCCCCGATGTATCTGTTTTCGGCCAGGACAGCATGGATGTGCGCAAAATGATGCTGCAGGGGCAGGCAGGGCAGCCCGGACTCGCGGGCAAAGCCGGTGCTCAGAAAATCCGGATGCAGGTCATGGACCACGGCCTTTGGTTCCACTTGCAGGATGTCTTGCAGATGGGCGCAGATCTCCCGGAAAAAGCCGTAGGCCTCGAGGTGTTCCAGATCGCCGATATGCTGCGAAACAAAGGCTTGTCGCCCTTTGGTCAGGCAGAGAGTGTTCTTCAGCAGGGGGCCGACGCCAAGCACCACGGGGCCGTCCTTGGCCAGGTCGATGGGGGCGGGGGTGTAGCCGCGCGCCCTGCGGATGAACTGGGGTTTTTCGTCTACCACCCGCAGCACCGAATCGTCGCAGCGGATCAGGATGTCGCGGTCGTGCAGCAGGAAATTGTCGGCAATGCTTCCAAGGCGCCTGAGGGCCTCGCGATTGCCGAGACAAATTGGATCAGAGCTCAGGTTTCCCGAGGTCATGACCAGGGCCGCGGGCAGAATTTCGGAGCGTCCGAGATAGTCGAAGAGCACGTGGTGCAGGGGCGTATAAGGCAGCATCACTCCCAAAAAGGCGGTGTCCGGGGACAGGCCCGGCGCGAGTCCCGAGCCTTTGCGGGCCTTGGCCAGGACGATGGGCCGCTGCCTGCCGATTAGCAGCTCCTCTTCGGCCTCGCTGAGGACGCAGAAGGCCCGGGCCGCATCGAGGTCCGCAACCATGATCGCCAGGGGTTTGTCCTTGCGGTTCTTGCGGGTCCTGAGTTCCTGCACCGCCACCTGGTTGCGGGCGTCGCAGACGAGATGGAATCCGCCCAGACCCTTCATGGCCAAAAGTCCGCCCTTGAGCAGCAGGGCGGAGGTGCGGCGCACGGCTTCGTCGTTCTCGCACAGTGTCCGGCCCGTCCTGTCCGTCAGCCACAGTTTCGGGCCGCACGCGGGGCAGGCGTTGGGCTGGGCATGGAAGCGCCTGTCCAGTGGATTTTCATATTCTTCGAGGCAGTCCGGACAGAGCGGAAAACAGCTCATGGAGGTGCAGGCGCGGTCGTAGGGGATGGCGCGGGTGATGGTGTAGCGCGGTCCGCAATTGGTGCAGTTGGTGAAGGCATAGCGGTATCTGCGGTCCGACGGGTCGCGCATGTCCGCGATGCAGTCGTCGCAGGTGGCCACGTCGGGACTGATGAGCACCTGATGTCCGTGTCCGCCCGTGCTCTTGAGGATCCGGAAGGCGTCCTCGCCGGACAGCGGCGGGATCACCTCCCGGTCCAAGGTCACGATGCGTGCCAAGGGCGGGATGGTGGCGGAGAAGGTGTCTTCGAAGGTGGCAAGTTGGTCCAGGGTGCCCTGTACCTCGATGAGCACTCCTTCGGGGGTGTTCAGCACCCGCCCCGTGACCTTTGCGTGCAGGGCCGCCTTGTAGACGAAGGGCCGAAAGCCTACCCCTTGCACCCCTCCGGTGATGATCCATTTCCAGCGTTGCATGAGCATTTGAAGAATCCGGTGTTGTAACGTCCGTATTGTTGGATTGAATCCTGCGCCGTCTGTTTCAGGGCTTGAATCGTGCCAGCCACATGCGTTTGATGAGACTCCTGATCAGGATGTCCGGCCGGAACGATTCCGGTTTGAGGGACGCAGGGAGGATGAAGTCCGCAGCGTCGAAATCCTCGGGTCTTTGCAGGGGAAAGTCCAGGGTTGCCGTTTCGGCTCCGGGCAGCTTCTCGCGCAGGCAGTGGGCCCAGATGGGGATGAATTCGGGCCCCGTGCCCAAAACCATTGCCGCTGCGGTATCCAGGGCCACGGGGCTGGAGCTCGCCCCCATGAAACCCAGCGCATATGCATCGCCTGCAATGGGCCCGGTGCGGTGCATGGCCTGCACGCCGTCCATGAGGCTGACCGTGGGTGGCAATACCTGCATGAGTCCGCAGATCATGTCGACGAAGCGGTTCTTTTTGTCGCCGTGCCGGGCGTGCAGCCAGGCCTTGCGCACGCCGGTCACGCATCCGAACAGGTTTTTCACCGCGCCGCTGAAGCGCATCTGCGAGTGGGCCTTGAACTTGGGGAGATTTACGATCAGGTCGGCGCCCAGAGCGACGGACGAGACCTGGACCTGCACGGGTCCGCTCTTGACGCAAACCCCGTTGTTCAGGGTGACCACCTCCACGCCAAGGGGGCGCAGCAGTTCGGTCAGTCCGATGCCCTTGGCTATGGTCTGGGCCGTGCCGAAGGCGGGCGAATCCCCGACGGTGACCTGCGCCCCGCGTGCAACGCAGTGTCCTGCGGCGGCGGCGATGACGGCGGGATGGGTGCAGCACAGGTGCGAGCCGCGCAGCGCCACGAAGTTGGGTTTGATGAGCAGTCGGGAACCGGCGATGTCCGGGAGCACGTTGTCGAGCAGTTCCGGGATCATGCCAGCGGCATGGGTGTAGTCCGGCGTCTGCCTCAGGAAGACCTCAATCACCAAAAAACCGGTCCAGAGCTTTGGTGACGACACGGACATGGGCTTTTTCCTGCTCGGCCAGCAGCAGGTAGGTCTTGACCGCCTCGGTGTCGCGGTCACGCTTGGCCAGGCCCCGGTAGAGATCGTAGGCGTAGTACTCGATCTCGCAGGCCAGTTCCAGAAGCCGCAGCATGCGATCCTGCGGGTCCTTGCCCAGGCGGGCCATCCAGGCCGAGATGGGCTTGCCGCCTTCCATGATCCGTCCGTCCAGGCGCTCGAACGTTTCCTCGAAACCGTCGGTGATGGGCGTGGGGCTGTTTTTCTTCCAGTAGGTGAAGATGGCGCGGGCATGAACCTCTTCCATGCCGCCAAGGTCCTTGATCATGTCGCCGAGTTCCGCGCCCTTGTATTCTTGGGCCAGCTCATTGTAGAACAGCCATGCACCCTTTTCCATGTTCATGGCCCGGTAAAGGGTCTGGTTCAGGGCCATGTCCCGGGGAAAAAGTTCCAGGTGCGGGATGTCCTTGAGGCCCTTGCCTTCCCACCCGGCGATCCCCCCGACCAGGTTGTAGAGCGCCCCCTGCCTGGGTCCTGCGTCCTTGATCAGGGCGGCCGCGACGGATGACCTGCCGCCGGTGCGGCAATACAGGATGAGGTTTTTTTCTCCGTCCAGCTCCGTCATGCGGCTTTCGATTTCCGGCAGCGGGATGAGCTGGGCGCCAGGGATGTGGCCCTGGGCGAATTCTCCAGGCTGACGGACGTCGATCAGCAGATAGTCGCGCTCTCTGGTCTTGCTTTTGAGTTCTTCAAGCTCATCGGGAAAGATATCTATCACTTGTCTGCTCATCACCCTGCCTCTTTGTGTGCCGCGGTTGGCGTTAGCCCTCCCTGTACGGCAAAGACTTTCATAAATCCAGACCCCTTGCCGGGCAGAACCGGGCAGGGGTCGGCGGTTGGCGCATGCCCCGCCCCGCATGGCAAGGGGCCATGAAATTGCCATTTGATTTTGTCATCATCCAAGGTACATAGGCCAGGTTTTGGCGCGCATGTCCCCCATTTCTTTTTTTTGGAGCAGAACATGATCATACCAGTCATTCTTGCCGGAGGGTCCGGCACAAGGCTTTGGCCCCTCTCGCGAAAACTGTATCCCAAGCAGCTGCTGCCGCTCGTCGACGACCGGACCCTGGTCCAGAACACGCTGCTGCGCTTGCACGGCCTGGACGAAGTCGCGCAGCCCATCATCATCTGCAACGAAGATCACCGTTTCATCATCGCCGAGCAGATGCGTGCCCTTGGCGTGTCCCCGGCAGCGATCATCCTCGAGCCCGTCGGCAGAAACACTGCACCGGCCGTGGCCATCGCGGCCCTCAAGGCTCTTGAGACCGATTCCGAGGCCGTACTTCTCGTGCTTCCGGCGGATCACCTCATCGGCGATCCGGAGCGGTTCCACGATGCCGTGCGTCAGGCCGCCGTGCATGCCGCTGCGGATCATCTGGTCACTTTCGGCATCGTCCCTTCGGCCCCCGAGACCGGGTACGGCTATATCCTGCAGGGACCGGCGCTTCCGGACTCAACGGCCCGCGCCATCGAGCGTTTCGTGGAGAAACCCGATCTGCCTACGGCCGAGGGCTATGTCGCCTCGGGACAATATTTCTGGAACTCCGGCATGTTCGTGTTCCGGGCAAAAGCCGTTTTGACCGAACTGGACCGCTTTGCACCGGCCATCGTCGTGTCCTGCCGCAAGGCTCTTGAGCTTGCCGGACAGGATCTCGATTTTCTGCGATTGGACCGGGAAACCTTTGCCGCCTGCCCCGAGGATTCCGTTGATTACGCGGTCATGGAGCAGACGGACCGGGGTGTCATGGTCCCGCTGTCCTGCGGCTGGAACGATCTTGGCTCCTGGGACGCCCTGTGGCAGGCCGGGGGCAAGGACGATAGCGGCAACGTGACCAGGGGAGATGTGGTGCTCTGCGACGTGCACAATTCCTATTTGCACGCCGAGACGCGCCTCCTGGCTGCCGTTGGACTTGAGAACCACATCGTGGTCGAGACCTCCGACGCCGTGCTCATCACGCCGCGCGACCGGGTGCAGGAAGTCAAGAAGATCGTGGACAAGCTCAAGGCCGAGAATCGCATCGAGGCCGTCTCGCACAAGAAGGTCTTCAGGCCCTGGGGACATTACGAGTCCATCGGCGACGGCGCGCGCTATCAGGTCAAGCGCATTGCGGTCCTCCCGGGGCAGGTCCTGTCCCTGCAGAAGCATTTTCATCGCGCCGAGCATTGGGTGGTGGTCCATGGCACGGCGGTGGTGACCCGGGACGGCGAGGAGATCATGCTGCGCGAAAACGAATCCGTGTACCTGCCTCTTGGCGCGGTGCACCGCCTGGCCAATCCGGGCAAGATTCCGCTTGAGCTGATCGAGGTGCAGGTCGGGAGCTATCTTGGCGAGGACGATATCGTCCGTTTCGAAGACGTCTACGGCCGGTGAGGGGCGATAAAGGCCCGATTGCTGCGTCGCCGCGTTGCTGCGGGCAAAAGCTGAGCTTAATGTAGTAGGCGCTTCGAGGACGTCTACGGGCGCTGAAAGCGCCTTGAGGCTTTATTTCCGCAATTCTGCTTTCCCGTCTGTGCGCGTGCCCAGACGGGTTTTTTTGGGCGCCAGGGCGCGAAGGTTGAGCATTTTTATGCTTGACGAAAACAAAACCTTGTTTCAAACGCCGTTTGAAACAAGGGGTGCCCATGACATTGCAAAGGGTTGCGGAGCGGTTGTTGACGGCCGCGCGGGGAGTTATTGAAGGCTGTGGTCCGTGCTGCGGACAGGACGGCAGGGATTCGGCAGCGGACGTCCAGACGCGGCACCGGCTCTTGCTGGCCGCGCGGGAGGTGTTCGGGCGCAAGGGGCGTGCGGTCACGGTCCGGGAGATATGCCTCGCCGCCAGGGCCAATGGTGCTGCCGTGAACTATCATTTCGGCGGCAAGGAGGAACTCCTGGCGGAGGTCCTGCGCATCCTTTTGGACGAACTGCTGGCAATATATCCCATGAACGGAGGAGTGGCGGACGACGCCCCTGCGGCCGAGCGCCTGCATGGATTCGTGTTTGCGTTCCTGTGCCGCATTTTGCTCCCCGCGGGCCGCGAGGACGAGTGCATGCTCGGGCAGATGCTGTCCGAGGCTTTTGTCCGGCCTATGCCACCTTTCGAGGTCCACGCCCGCAGGCACAGGGCCGATGTCCGGAATTATCTGGCTCCTCTGCTGCTTGATCTTGCCCTGGAAGGGGGCATGGTTGCGGACGGCCGTGACGACATGCGCATCCAGATGATGGGGCGCTCCATCGTGGCCCAGATTCTTTTTTACAACACGAACAGGGATGCGCTCATGGCCCAGCGCGACGGCCTGCCTTTCACTCCCGACGAGGTTTCGGAGGCGGCCCTGCACATCACCCGTTTTTCGCTGGGCGGGATCACACATATTTCGGAGCACATGAAATGAAAATGATTCGGGAAAAGAATATGTTGAATCGCATCGCACTTGTCCTTTGCCTTTTCGGCCTTCTGGCCGGTTGCTCGGATGCGCCTGCGGACACTTCCGGCGCTGTCGGAGACGGCAAGGCTGTCCCTGCCTCAGAGGCTTCTGGGCCTGAAAGGCCTGTGCACGTGGTCAATGTCATGATCGAGCAGATAAGGACCGTCACCATGCGTGACATCCTGGTTCTGCCCGGGGAGACCGAGGCTCTGCATGATGTGCGGTTGGCCGCCCAGCGCGGCGGTGTCGTGGAATGGGTCGGTGTGACCGAGGGGAGCCTCGTGCGCACCGGAGATCATGTCGCCCGCATAGACCTCTCGGCTCTTGGCGCCGCCCGCGATCGCACGCGGGCAAACGTGCGGCTGGCCGAAGATCAGTTGCGGCGCAGAACCGAGCTTCACAAGCAGGGCGTTCTTGCCCGGGAGGAGCTGGAGCAGGCCCAGAACGAGCTGACCTCGGCCAGGACGCGGCTGCGCGAGGCCGAGGTCGAGTATGACCACGGCACGGTTTCGTCGACTCTCGACGGTGTGGTCAACAAGGTTCACGTCGACCCCGGCGAATTCGTGGCCGAGGGAGGACCCGTGGCGGATATCGTCAACGTGGGCACCATGCGCATCAACTTCAACGTGCCTGAAGGCGACGTGCGCTTTCTGGCCGAAGGACAAAAGGTATCGGTGCTCGTGGACACCTATCCCGAGCGGCAGTGGACAGGCGAGATCGATTTCGTGGCCTGGAAGGCCGACCCCGCGACCCGCACTTTTCAGGTCCGGGTGGTAGTGGACAATGCCGACGGCAAGATCCGGCCCGGCATGATCGCGCGGGCGGCGTTTTTGCGACGCCTGATCGAGGACGCCGTGACCGTGCCTCTCTTCACCGTGCAGGACAAGGGGGGAGAGCGGGTTGTTTTCGTGGAGCAGGACGGAGTGGCCCAGGCCCGCACCGTTGAGCTGGGCGTTATCGAGGGTGATCATGTGCAGGTGCTCAGCGGGCTCATCGCGGGTGACAGGCTCATCGTGGCCGGACACACCGAGGTCGAGGACGGGACAAAGGTGAACGTGCGATGATTGTCAACGAAACAGCGCAGCGCAGGCAGCCCCTGGTCCTGGTCTCCCTGCTGCTGATCATCGTGGCCGGACTGTACGGTTACGTGAAGCTTCCGCGCGAGGCCGCCCCCGACATCCAGATCCCCTACATCTTCGTGACCACCACTTACGAGGGCGTGGCCCCGGAGGACATGGAGAAGCTCGTCACCATTCCCCTGGAGCGCAAACTCAAGGGGCTGGAGGGCGTAGAGGAGCTGACCTCGCAGTCCAATGACGGCGAGTCCACCATCGCCATCAAGTTTCTGCCCAGCGAAGACATCGACGACGCCCTGCAGAAGGTCCGGGACAAGGTCGATCAGGCCTCCGGAGACCTGCCCTCTGACCTTGAGGACGATCCGGTTGTCAGCGAGATGAACTTTTCCGACATGCCCATCATTCAGGTGGTCCTGTCCGGCCCTTTCAGCCTGAAACGGCTGAAGGTCTTCGCCGAGGATCTGGAAGACAGGTTCGAGTCCATTCCCGGAGTGCTCGACGCCCGGATCATTGGTGGGCTCGAACGCGAAATTCATGTCGAATTCGACCTCGACCGCGTCGGCGCATACAGGGTGCCTTTCACAGCCATGCTGCAGTCGGTGGAGAGGGGCAATGTGAACATGCCCGGCGGTTCCATGGACATCGGCGACATGCGCTATCAGGTGCGCGTTCCCGAGGATTTTCAGAATCCGGCGGAGATCGATTCTATCGTAGCCTTCGTGCGTGACGGCAAGCCCGTCTATCTGCGCGATGTGGCCAGCATCCGCGATCATTACAAGGACCCCACCACGCTCAGCCGCCTGAACGGGGAGAACGCGGTTACCCTGCAGGTGATCAAGCGCAGCGGCGAGAACATCATCGACATCAACGACCGGATAGCGACCGTTGTCGAGGAGATGCGCGAATATCTGCCGCCCACCCTGACCATCAGCCTGACCGCGGACATGGCCGAGGATATCCGCAACATGGTCGCCGATCTGGAGAACAACATCCTGACCGGACTCATTCTCGTCCTGTTCGTGGTGCTCATCTTCATCGGAGGGCGTTCCGCCGTGTTCGTCTCCGTGGCCATCCCGGTGTCCATGCTCATCACCTTCGCGCTCCTGCGCCTCCTGGACATCACTCTGAACATGGTCGTGCTTTTTTCCCTCATTCTGGCCCTTGGCATGCTTGTCGACAACGGCATCGTCATCGTGGAGAACATCTATCGTCACATGCAGGAGGGCAAGGACCGCTTCCAGGCGGCCCTCGACGGTACCAGTGAAGTGGCTTGGCCGGTTATCACCTCGACCCTGACCACCATCGGCGCGTTTTTCCCGATGATATTCTGGCCCGGAATCATGGGCGGATTCATGTCCTTTCTGCCCAAGACAGTCATTTTGGCGCTCATGGGCTCTCTTTTCGTGGCCCTGGTGATCAATCCGGTCCTCTCCGCGCGCTATCAGACCGCCGCCCCTCCGCGCTTCGCCGGTGACGGAAACGTTGCCAAGTCCCGGTCCAAGAGAGTCTACATGTGGTTTTTGGACTGGGCCCTGAATCACAGAGCGCTGGTTCTGGGGATTTGCGTGGTCATGTTTTTCGGTTCGGCCCTGGCTTTTGGCAAATTCGGCAAGGGCGTGGAGTTTTTTCCGGAAACTGAACCCAAACGGGCTTATGCCAACATCAAGCTGCCCGTGGGCACGGGCCTCGACGCCACGGATCGTTACATAAGGATCATTGAGGGCGTCTGCTCCGAATATGAAGACGTGCGCTATGTCATCGGCAGTACGGGTGCGGCCACGGGCGGGGATTTCGGCGGCGGGGGAAGCGGCACCCATCTGGGCTCCGTGACCCTCGATTTCAAACCCATCAGCGAACGCACAAGGCACTCATCGGAGATAGTCTCGGAGGTTCGAAAGAAACTTGCCGCGCAGATCACCGGGGTGGAATTGCGCGTGGAGAAGGAAGACGAAGGGCCGCCCACCGGCGATCCCGTCAGCCTTGAGATCTACGGCGACGACATGCAGGTGCTGGCCGGGATCGTGGAGCAGGTCCGCGCGCTCATGCGCGACATCCCCGGCATCGTCGACATGAAGGACAACCTGGTCACCGGCAAACCGGAGATCCAGATCCGGGTGGACAAGGAGAAGACGGCGCTCCTTGGACTGGACACCTACACCGTGGCCTATACCGTGAAAGCGGCCATCAACGGGGCCAAGGTCGGCGTGTTCCGCGAGGGTAAGGATGAATACGACATCGTCGCCAAGCTGCCGCGCAGGGACAGGGAGTCGGTGGAGTCACTGAAACGCATCACGGTTTCGGGACCGGACGGCGAGCCGGTACCCCTGACCACCCTGGCCCGGGTGGAGCTGGCCAGCGGGCTCGGGGCCATCAATCACAAGGACCAGAAAAGAGTGGTCACGGTTTCGTCGGACGTCAGCGGCAGGCTCGCCAACGACATCATCCGCGAACTGGACGGCAAGCTCGGGGCCATGGCCTGGCCGCGCGGGTATACCTACAGCTTCGCGGGCGAACAGGAAGAACAGCGCAAGGCCCAGGAATTCCTGAGCGAGGCCTTTGTAATCGCCATTTTTCTCATCTTCATGGTGCTGGTGGCCCAGTTCAATTCAATGATCACTCCGCTCATCGTGCTGACCTCGGTGGTGCTGTCCTTCATCGGCGTGTTCGCGGGCCTTTTGCTCACCGGCACGGCTTTCGGGGTCATCATGACCGGCGTTGGCGTCATCTCCCTGGCCGGGGTGGTCGTCAACAACGCCATCGTGCTCATCGACTATTTCGAGCAGCTCAAAGCCACGGGCATGGAGACGCGCGAGGCGCTGATGACGGCCGGACTGACCCGTTTCCGTCCGGTACTGCTTACGGCCGTGACCACGATCCTTGGTCTCTTGCCCATGGCTCTCGGTGTGAGCTTCGACTTCTTCAAGCTGGCGCTGATCACGGAATCGGAGTCCGCGCAGTGGTGGGGTCCCATGGCCGTGGCGGTCATTTTCGGCCTTCTCGTGGCCACTTTGCTGACTCTGGTCGTGGTGCCGGTGCTCTGCTCCCTGCAGGACGGAGCCAGGGGGTGGTGGGCCCGCCGCAGGGCGGCAAGAACCGAAACGCCAGCCTAGGTCGCCTGCCTGGCGCTGGATGCGGGGGGTTGGACCTTGTCAATCATGCCCCCCTCATCTATGCACTCACCAGCCCGCTTCCACCAAGGCGGAAGCTTTCGCTCACACATTGCCTTTCAAGGAGTGCACAATGCTCTGGATTCATCCTCTGCTTCAACTCGTGGCCACCGGTCTGGCCCTGTACGTCTTGTCCCTCGGGTGGCCGCGTTTTCAGGCCAACCACTTGGGAAAGAAAGGCAAGTTCATGTGGGCCGAGCATGTCCGGTTCGGCAAGTACGCGCATATTCTCTGGATGAGCGGACTGGTTCTTGGCCTCTATGCCGTTGCCCAGCACTGGGGTCAGAACACCATCACCGGCAACCATTACTGGATCGGCCAACTGATGATGCCCTGTATCGCGGGCGGCTACATCACGGGCGTGATCATGGACCGCAACAGGAAGAAACGCCGCTATCTGCCTCTGGCGCACGCTGTTTTCAACACGTTGGCCGTGCTTCTGGCGCTGGCGGAAGTGGTCACCGGAATCGGCGTCATTCGTTTATTCTTGATGTCCTGATCCCTGCTCGTCCGATTTGTCCCCCAAGCGCTCTTCCCCCTACGGTGGAGGGCGCTTTTTCAGCTTTCCCACTCCTGGCCGTTCCGGCTCTGGCCCCCTGTTTTTCCGGTTTTGTGGAGACCGTGTCCATGCAGCATCCCGACTTTTTTTCAGATCCCTTGAACATCGGTTCCATGATCCTGCCTTCGCGCCTTGTCCTGGCGCCCATGGCCGGTCTTGGGCATGCGGCCTTCCGGGAAGTGCTTGACGGATTCGGAGGGTATGGTTTCATGGTCACGGAGATGTGCAACGCCCGCGCCGTGCCGCAGGAAAGCCGCCATCATTCTCCCGTGTTCCGCTGGCGCGACGAGGAGGCGGCGCGTCTTGTCTGCCAGATCTTCGGTGGCGAGCCCGAAGTCATGGCTGCTGCGGCCCGGCGCATCGAGGCCGAAGGGCTCATGGGCGTGGACATCAACATGGGCTGTTCCGTGGCCGCCATCTGCAAGAAGGGCTACGGGGCTGCGCTGCTGAAAGATCCCGAGCGGGCCGTGGCCATCGTGCGGGCCGTGCGGCAGGCCGTGCGCTGTCCGGTCATGGTCAAGTTTCGCAGCGGCTGGGAAAATTCTCCGGACCTGGCCGTGGATCTGGCCAGGCGTTTCGAGGACGCCGGCGCGGATCTTCTGACCTTTCACCCGCGCATCGCCCCGGACCGCAGGTCCCGTCCGCCCAAATGGGCGCACATCCGGGCCGTGGCCGACTCCGTTTCGATTCCCGTGCTAGGCAACGGCAATGCGTTCTCAGGGGAAGACTGCGCCCGGATGATGACCGAGACCGGTTGCGCGGGAGTGTCCATCGGCCGCATGGCCATCGCCCGGCCCTGGATTTTCGCGCAGCTGGTGCACGGCTTCGAGCCTGACGAGGATGTCTTCATGAACACGGCGCTGAAGGTGATCGACGCCATCTGGAAGCATTTCGAGCCGGCCCGGGCCATCAAGATGTACAAAAAATACGTGCCGTACCTGGCCGCCAATTTTGTCTACGGGCACAGCCTCTGGCCGGAACTGGTGCGCGGGCTGACCCGGGAAGACATGGCGGAGAACGCAAGGCGGATTCTGGGAAAGAGGCCTCGGGTCGCGTCCACCCCCAACGCCTTCCTGTTCACGTCCTGACATGGAAGAGTTGCTCCTTGAATACGGCCTCTTCGGGCTTTTTGTCCTGTCCTTCCTGGCCGCCACGTTTCTGCCCGTGGTTTCCGAGGCCGCGCTGGTGGGGCTGATTCTGGCCGGTGCCGATCCCTTTGCGAGCGTGGCGGTGGCCACGCTGGGCAATACTCTGGGAGCCCTGGCGACCTGGGGGATGGGGCGGTGGGGCAGCGAGGCATTTCTGACCCGCATGCTCGGCCTCTCCGCCGCGCAGCGGGAGCGGGCCGTGCGCGTTTTTGCCAAGTATGGTTCGTGGAGCCTGCTGCTGGCCTGGACGCCCATACTCGGTGATCCGCTTTGCGCCGTGGCCGGTCTCTTCGGCCTGTCAATAAGCCGCTTCATTCCTCCCGTACTGCTCGGCAAGCTGGCCCGGTATGCCGGACTTGCCTATCTGCTTTCCTGATATATTTCTATTCACTGGAGGTTTTATGCTGACCTTGCACTCCCCCATGGACATGCATGTCCATCTGCGTCAGGGCGACATGCTGACCCTGGTCGCGCCGCACACGGCCCGGTACTTCGCCGCCGCCGTGGTCATGCCCAACCTGACTCCGCCGGTGACCAGCCTCGCGCAGGTTCTGGATTACCGGGAGGAAATACTTCGCGTGACGGGAGAATCCTTCTCTCCGCTCATGACCCTTTTCTTCAGGACCTGCTCCAGAGCCGAATTGCTGGCCGCAAGGCCGCATATCATCGGGGTCAAGCTCTATCCCGCCGGAATGACGACCAACTCCGAGGCCGGCTTGGCCGACATGAGGCAGGCCCATGCTACCCTGGCCGCCATGGAGGAACTGGACATCCCGCTTCTCATTCACGGAGAGGGGTGCGGATTCGTCATGGATCGCGAGGCGGTTTTTCTGCCCGTTGTCGAGGAGTGGGCGCGCTCGTTTCCCCGGCTGCGCATTGTTCTCGAACACGTCACCACCCGCGCCGGGGTGGAGTTGCTGGACCGCTTCGACAATCTCTTCGCCACCATCACCCTGCACCATCTGCTCATCACCCTTGATGATGTGCTTGGCGGGCTTATGCGTCCCCATCTCTTCTGCAAGCCGGTGGCCAAGCGTCCGGAGGATCGCGACGCCCTGCGGCAGGCGGCGCTGCATCACCCCCGGGCGTTCTTCGGCAGCGACTCGGCCCCTCATCCCCGCGATGCCAAGGAGGCTCCGGGCTGCGCGGCCGGAATCTTTTCCGCGCCAGTGGCCCTTCCTGCCCTGGCCGGTCTCTTCGAGGAACTTGGTGCCCTGGATCTGCTGCAGTCCTTTGTCTCGGACCGTGCCTGCGCCGCCTACGGCCTGAGCCCCATGCCCCGGGCAGTGCGCCTTGAACACGGCGCCTGGAAAGTGCCCGAGCGCATCGGCTCCGTCGTGCCATATCTGGCGGGCCAAACCCTGAAGTGGCGGGTGGTGGATTAGCATGTACGTGGCAGTGCTTGCAGACGGCAGGCCGGTACGCTTCGAACTCAGGCGTTCCGTGCCGATGGACGGCGGATTCGGTTTCGAGACGCTTGCAGACCTGGGGGAGGACCCGGGCAGAATGGTCCGGTTCGGTCGTTTCGGGATCTCTTATGCCGAGGAGCTTCTTGAGGAGCTGGCACGTCTGGACCCGGACATGGACGAGCTCGACGAAGCCTTCGCTCCTTTTGCCCCGCAGGGCTTTCGGGACCGGGCCGGGCGGGCCGGGAAATGGACGCGAACAGTGCTGACCCGCACGCAGGAGGACGCCATCCGCGCCCTGCACCCCTTTGATCGCAGGCGCATGGCTTTCATGCGTTCGGGCGAGCTCAATTTGAGCCGCATCGACGAAGTCAGCCCCAAACTGTTTTTGAGCCTCATGAACAAGAGCCGGGACGAAATCGAGCAGCTCTTCCTGAGACTGGAGCGCTCCCTGCCCATGCAGGAGTTGCGCGGCTACGTGCATGCGGTGTTCAATCTGCAACGCCATTTCACCTCTCCGGCGGCCCGGACCATACCCGAAGCCTTGGATCCGGCCGATCATGACGAAGCCTTCATGCATGAATTCTGTGCCCTCGGGAACGATGCGGCCTTTGCCTTCGGCCTGGACACAAATGCGCAGGCGTATCTGCGGCGTTATGCCTGTTTCCATTTTGATTTCGATTTCGCGGGATCAGCGGGTTTCGAGCGGATCTTTCGCGATTTCATGAACGATTTTCGACGTCCCCGTCCCCGCCCACGGGCTGTCGCCCCGGTACGGGTGCGGGAACTCTTCGGCATGGGCATGGACGAGATCAGGCGTCTGAGCCGCCGCGAGTTCGCGCGCATCTTCCGCAAGAAAGCCATGTCCATGCATCCGGACAAGGGCGGGGACCATGACGCCTTCGTGGAGCTGCTCGAAACCTACAAGCGCATCGTGATCTCAAAGCCCGAATAGGGACTCTTCATTCCTGTATCTTTCGGTTTCAAACAGCTTGAACCGCAAGACTTTTTCCATCCTTCATGCCCCTGGCGGACTTTCGCAAAATATTTCAGGAAATATCAAAAAATTTGTGCTGCTATGGGCATAACCCTGATGACAAGAAAATGGGAAAGGCATATGAGCCGACGCATCAGGGAACATGCGTTTTTATAGCTGCCAAAGGGCAGGTGCGCATGAAGGATTAACACTGATTTTATATACTGATTTCAATATATTGCTAAATGTTGGCGCGTTTTCATCTTTTGAATAATTTAACGTGCACAGAGGAAACCATGGACGTTGTCGAAATTGTCGCGGCAGAGCCTTCCGAAATCGATCAGGAGCTGGCCGAACCCCCCTCTTTATCTCCCCATCCCGAAGACCTGGAGCTTGGCCTCTGGGCACATCGCAAAAAATTCATGAGCACGCATTTTCCCGGTGCCGTGCAAAAGGACTGGGACAGCTGGCGCTGGCAGCTGAAGCACCGTGTCACCTCCGTGGAGGCCATGGCGCGGATTCTTGGCGTCCCCGTGCCGGCCTTCGAAAAGACCAGGCGCCAGTTGCCCGTGGCCGCAACTCCCTATTATCTATGGGTCGCATCCCGCAGCGAGGCCCTGCGGCGCTGCATCCTGCCCGATGTGCGCGAAACGCTGAGCCTGCCTTTCGAGACACCGGATCCGCTGGGCGAAGAGGGCCACAGTCCCGTTCCCGGCATTGTCCATCGCTACCCGGACAGGGTGCTGTTCCTGGTCACGGAGTTCTGCTCGACCTATTGCCGCTACTGCACGCGCTCACGCCTGGTGGGCAAGGTCGGACACCGATCGGACATGCGCAGCTGGCAGGCCGCCCTGGACTATATCCGCGCGCATCCCGAGGTGCGCGACGTACTTCTTTCCGGCGGTGATCCCCTGACTCTTCCGGCCATGAAGATCGAGTGGCTGCTGTCCCAGTTGCGCGCCATCCCCCATGTCGAGATCGTGCGCATCGGGTCCAAGGTGCCGGCCGTGCTGCCTCAGCGCATCACGCCCAAGCTGGTGCGCATGCTTCGCCGCTACCATCCGCTGTTCATCAGCCTGCATTTCACGCATCCCGACGAGATGACCCCGGACACAGCCCTGGCCTGCAACCGTCTGGCCGACGGCGGTATTCCCCTGGGGAGCCAGACCGTGCTGCTGTCCGGTGTGAATGACGACGCGCCGACCATGAAGCGGCTCATGCACGGGCTGATCCGCAATCGCGTCCGCCCCTACTACATGTACCAGTGCGACCCGATTCCCGGATCAAGCCATTTCCGGACTCCGGTGGAGACGGGATTGTCCATCATCCGGGATCTGCGAGGGCATACCTCGGGCTACTGCATCCCGACCTATGTCATCGATGCTCCCGGCGGCGGAGGCAAGGTGCCGCTGCAACCGGATTATTTTCAGGGCCGGGACGAGCAGGGTATCGTGCTGCGCAATTATGAAAACCGTGTTTTCCATTACCCCGACCAGCTTTGCCCGCAGGAGGCGCCATGCTCGTTGGCATGACCTACGACCTGCAGCAGGACTACCTGGCCGCTGGATACGGCAGGGATGAGGTGGCGGAGTTGGACAGTCCTGTCACTGTAGAGGCCATCAGAAGTGCGCTTTTGTCCCAGGGACACGACGTGGAACTGATCGGCGGCGTGAATCCGCTGACGCGCGCCCTGGCGGAAGGGCGGCGTTGGGACATGGTCTTCAATTTCGCCGAGGGCATGCTCGGCCTTGCTCGCGAAGCTCAGGTCCCGGCCCTGCTGGATGCGTGGGACATTCCCTACACCTTCTCCGGCCCCGACGTGCTGGCCCTGGCCCTGCACAAGGGCTGGACCAACGCGGTGCTGCGGGCGCACGGCGTGCCCACGGCCGATTTCGGGATCGTGAACTCCATGGACGACGTGGGCGCCATCGACCTGCCTTTTCCGCTCTTTGTCAAACCTGTGGCCGAAGGATCCAGCAAGGGCGTGAGCGACAAGTCGCTGGTCAGGGACCGGGAGGCGTTGCGCGAGATTTGCGCCCATGTCCTTGGCACGTATCGCCAGCCCGCCTTGGTGGAGACGTTTCTTCCGGGTCGGGAATTCACCGTGGGTCTTCTGGGGAGCGGCCGGGAGTGCAGGGTGCTCGGGGTCATGGAGGTGCTCTCCACCGCCAGCGGCGATGCGTGCGCCTACACCTACGCCAACAAGCAGGAGTGGCGCGAGCGGGCGCTCTACGAACTGGCCACCGACGGCCCTGCGGAGCAGGCCGCCGAGGTGGCCCGCGCTGCCTGGCGGGCCCTTGGATGCCTCGACGCCGGGCGCATCGATGTGCGTCTGGACGAGCGGGGCGAGGCGCGGTTCATCGAGGTCAATCCGCTGGCGGGGCTCAATCCGGAGAGTTCGGATCTGCCCATTCTCTGCGGCAAGATAGGCCTTGGCTATGACGAACTCATAAGCAGCATCATGGATTCTGCCATCCGCAGAGCCGAAAGCAGGGTTCAGGGGAAACGTTCGTGACGCCCCTGCATGTGGCAGTGGTGCGCGAGAGCGTTCCGGAAGCCGCTTCCCCCGATGCTCTGGACACGGTGGTGCAGGCCCGCAGCGTGCGCGAGAGCCTGGCCCGTTGCGGCTGGCGCACCTCGGAGCATATCCTGGGATCCGATCCCTCTGCGCTCGAGGCCGCTCTTGCGCACCGCAGACCCGATGTCGTCTTCAATCTGGTTGAGTCCTGTCATGGATTGTCCAGTCTTGCATGTCTTGCTCCTGCTCTTTTTCGCAAGGGCGGGCTTGTCTACACCGGAGCGGACGAGGGCGGGATGACCCTGGCGGGCGACAAGGCCCTGGCCAGGCGGATTATGCAAGCGGCCGGGCTGCCCGTGCCTTGCGGTGCGACGCTCGGGGAATTGCAGCGGGGTGTTTTTCCCGGTCCCGGCACCTATATCGTCAAGGCGCGTTTCGAGGATGCCTCCCTGGGCCTTGGCCCGGATTGCGTCGTTGAGGTGCAGGCTCGCGAAGAGTTGCTGGCGGTGATGAAAAAAATCGCGCCGCGCATGGGCGGGGACTGCGTGGCCGAAGGATACGTTCCTGGCCGGGAATTCAATCTGGCTCTGCTGGCAGAGCCGGGATCAAAGGTCCGCGCGCTGCCCCTGGCGGAGATGGTCTTCAATGCCGCGATATCCGGCCCGGCCATACTGCATTATGCGGCCAAATGGGAGCAGAGCAGCGCGGATTATGCCGCATCGGCGCGCAGCTTCAACCTTGCCGGGGATGACCCCCTGGCCATGGAGATGACGCGGGTCGGCATCTCCTGTTGGGAACTTTTCAATCTGGCCGGATACGCCCGCATAGACTTTCGCGTCAGTGATGGCGGCCAAGTTTACATCATCGATGTCAATCCGAATCCGTGCATCACCCCGGACGCGGGCTTCGTGGCCGCGGCCGGGCAGGCCGGTCTGGATCATGCCGCGCTGGTCCGGTGCATAGTCCTTGATGCCCTGGAGCGGGCGGAGCAGCAGGAGAGAGTCGATCGTGGATGAAATTACCTTTCGCGATCAGGTGCACTCTGGCGATCCTCATGCCGTGCGCGAAATCGTGACCTCCACGGCATTTTTTTCAGCTTCGGAAGTGGATGTGGCCGAGGAGTTGGTGACCGAGCGCCTGTCCAAGGGAGAAGAGAGCGGCTATTTTTTCGTATTTGCCGACATACCGGGGCGCGGGACCATGGGCTATGCATGCTACGGTCCCACGCCGTGCACCGCGAACACCTACGATCTCTACTGGATCGCGGTGCATGAAGTTATGCGCGGCCAGGGGCTGGGCAGAAAGCTGCTGGCGGAAGTGGAGGAACGGTTGCGCAGGGGCAAAGGAGGCAAGCTCATCGCCGAGACTTCGTCCCGGGAACAGTATGCGCCGACGCAACGTTTTTACCTTTCCTGCGGTTTCAGCAATGAGGCTCGCATTCGCGATTACTACGCGCCGGGCGAGGATATTCTCTATTTCACAAAATATGTCGGACTGTTGGCGCAGGGTTGAACTAGGCCACGGACTGGCTGTCGCTATTAAGCATGGCCAGGACCATTTCCTTTTCCACGTTCATGCGATTTTTCACGCTGGCCTGCACGCTGGCCGTGGAGGAGCCGAACTGTGACTTGCGGTTGTCGTAGACTTTGTCGATGAGTTTTTCCGCGAACTGCTGTTCGGACTGGTCTGTGCCGATGGCTTTTATGGCCCGGCCGAAGATTCTGGCCGCTCCGCCTGCTCCATGCTGAACCGCCGTGCTCCACAGCGCTTCGCGGGCTGCGGGCGGCATCGTGTCCATGTCCACGCCGGTTCGTGCCAAAATCTTGTCACGAGCGGGGGCGTAATGGGTGCCCTCGATGAAGTCTCGTTGCAGTCCGCCGAATTTATCCGGGTCTTCGGCCGCGATTTCACGCCAGACTTCCGGCATGCGTCCCTGGGTCGAGCCCGTGTCTGCGGGACCGGCAGCTTTAAGTTTGGCGGCCCATCCGGGCTCCTTTTCGCGCAGAAACTCGATGAAATCCTTCATGGTGCCGGGCTTGGACGCGATCTGATAGGTGCCGTATGAAGTGCCGCCGTTTTTGTCATGGCCGATGGCGTTTACGCCCTCTGTGCCGGATTCGAAGGTCGCGGACAGGGAGCCTGTCGGATTCTGCTTTTGGGAGCTTCGTGCTGTCCCTGCGCCGTTGGAGGACTGCTGTTTCATGATGGAAGCCAGGCCGTGCAGGGCATCCCGCATGAGGGAGTTTTCCATGGAAGAGCCGCCAAGATTCGCGCTCAGGGCGTTTATGTCTTTGGTTCCCAGGGCCTGACGCATGTGGCTTTGAAACCCGTTCTCCAGCGCCGCCTTGTGGCTTCTGCGCTCGGGTTTGGTTCCCATGAGGGTCATCAGTTGGATGGGATCAAGAAGGCTCATGTAACGTCTCCATGTCAAAATCGTGTCGCTGTCGATGCTTCATGGCAATCTTAGCAGATTTTGGGCCAGACTTCGGCAGGCGGGGCTCGACGCGGGCGGAGTATTTTTTGGGTGGGGCGCCGGGAAATTTTTTCTGGTTTGCCGGATATGATTGTCCTGTTTCCGATCGCGGCAGACTGCCGCCAACCTTCTACTTTGAGTAAAAATGTATGCATCTGAGATCTTTTGAGTATTTTAGGGCTGTCGCCATTGTCCTGATTGTAATCGGCCATTGTTACGGTATTTCCGGGTGGGTGATCGAGAGTTTTGGCGAGCGGGTGCTGGCCAATCTGATTTCAGGTGGGACATCGCTTTTCGTTTTCATTTCCGGATTTCTTTTTCACCATGTTTTCTATCCCAAATTTGTTTATCGGAAATTCTTGGAGAAAAAGTTCAAGAATGTGTATCTGCCGTATCTCCTCTTGTCCGTACTGCCCATTATTTGGGCTCTGGTCATAAAAGAACCATTTCCAGAATTCTATTTTGGTCCTGATGATACTTTTTACGATCAGATTATTCGTCCGACGTTGCTTTACTACTGGTATGGTGGTGTTATGGTGTATTGGTATATCCCATTCATCATGGCCATGTTTATAATATCTCCTTTGTTCATATTGTTTATAAAATTAAATTTGCGTCATAAGTTGTATGTATTGGCTATTCTATCTATTCTGTCTATTTTTATGCATAGGCCTATAAATAATTGGTCTATAACTCAGTCCGTGGTCTATTTTTCTCCTGTATATATGTTTGGTATTTTATGTTCAATGGAAAGAGATTATATATATAAAACGTTTAAAGGAAAAGATTTTCATCTGCTTGGAGTTGTTTTTTTTCTTGCGGTTGTGCAGGCTGTATTTTTTGAAGCATGTGGAAATTTGCAAAAGAACCCATTCGAATTTAATTGGATTGATATATCTTATATACAAAAGCAAATACTTTGTGTCTACTTCATGATTTTTCTGCATAAATACGAACATGTCGACAGTGTGCTGCTGAAAACCCTGGCTGCCTCAAGCTTTGCCATTTATTTTCTGCATGGTTGGATCATCTATATCATTTCAACTGTTCAATCTTACTACAGGCCTTACTATGGGCTGCATCTTTTGCCCATCCTTTCGCCATTTGTCATCTGGATCTCCTACGTGGTGGCCAAACGGATCAAGAAGATCTTTCCCAACAAGAGTCGTATGCTCATAGGCTGGTAGCGCCCCTTTCGGGCCCTGCATGACGCGGGGCCCGCAGTCCTGTACGCCTTCGTTCGCGGCGATGTCGGGGGGAAGATTGCGCACAGTTTCATTCGTTTTCTTCCCTTTTCCTTGCCCGTGCGTTATGGGGGGCAAGAAGCTTTCGGACGATTACGCGTTCCGGGGCTTGGGAGGACTTTCGTGGGTCTGGCTTTTCTCCAATCCTTGCGGGCCATGCTGTTCGGCCTGGCGCTGCTGTCAGTGCTGCCGGCGTTGGGAATCATTTTGCACAATGGACTCCAAAGCCGGGACGATGCATTTCGTCACGCCGAGGACGAGTTGATTCGGATCATTACCGCTTTGGCCGGAGTGCAGCAAAGAACCTCCGAGGCAACCCGGCAAACTCTTGTGACCTTGTCTCTCATGGATCGGGTTCAAAGCCAGGATGTTGACGGCTGCATATCGATCTTCAAGCGAATTCTGCTCCATAATCTCCACTACACCAACATGGCCCTGACCGACCGGGAGGGCACTGTCCTGGCCTCGGCCGTGCCCATGTCCTTCGACAGCCTGGCAGATCGCAAGCATTTCAGGGACGCGTTGCGCACCAAGGATTTTGCGCCGGGAGAATTTATCGTTTCCAGGGGCACGGCGGTGCCGTCTTTTCCGTTCGCGTATCCCATCCTGGACGACCAGGGGCAGGTGGAAAGCATTCTCACCGTGGCCCTTGATCTGGGCAGGTTTCATCCATTTCTGGGCGGACAGCGTCTGCCGGACCAATCCTTCCTGTGCATTGCCGACCATGTGGGCAGGCGAATCTTCAGGTCCCGTGTCGACGAGTCCTTTCCCCTGGGGGCGTTCATCAGCCCGGACGCATGGGAGGCATCGAGACAGGGTGGGGAAAGCGGAGTTTTCTTCAGCAGGGACTCCGACGGCCTCAGCCGCATGAACGCGTTTTACAAGATCAGGCATGCCGACGGGGCGCAGCCTTATATGACCATCTTCGTCGGAGTGCCCGAAGCGTCCATTGGCGCCGATGCCCAGAGGGCCCTGCAAACTGGCCTTTTTCTGTCTGCGTGCGCGGCCCTGCTGGCGCTGGCTCTGGCCTGGGCCGCGCAAAGGGTTTTCTTCATGCCCCGGATAAGAGCTTTGGTCATGGCGGCCGAGCGTTTCAGGACCGGAGACTACTGTGCATCCACCGGAGTGAGTCATGACGCAGGAGAACTGGGCCTTTTGGCCGAGGCTCTCGATCGCATGGCCCTGGAGCGGCAGATCGCGCAGGACGATCTGCGCAAGGCCAAGGATGCGGCAGAGGATGCCTCGCGCAGTAAATCCGAATTTCTGGCCAACATGAGCCACGAAATTCGCACGCCCCTGAACGGCGTGCTGAGCATGTTGCAGCTGCTCCAGACCACAAGCCCCAATGCCGAGCAGCAGGAATATGTCGAGGCGGCCATCCGTTCCACGAATCGGCTCACCCGTCTGCTTTCAGATATCCTCGATCTGTCCCGCATCGAATCCAACAAGCTGGTCATCCAGGAAGAAAGCTTTGCCCTTGCCGATGTGCAGCAGAGCATCCTCGACATCTTCGGGGTCCTGGCCCGTGAAAAGGGGGTGCGACTGGATGTTCGGCTTGATCCGCGTATCCCTGCTCATTTGTTTGGAGACGAGGTCAGACTGCGGCAGATTCTATTCAACCTGGTCGGCAACGCCGTCAAGTTTACACCCAAAGGGCGGGTCGAAGTGAGTTTTGTCCTTGTCTCGGCGGCAGGTGAATCTCCCTGTCAGATCCGTTGCACGGTTCAGGACAGCGGTGTAGGCATTCCAAGCGAGAGGCTCAAGGACATTTTCGAGCCTTTCATTCAGGTCGACGGCTCCTGTGTCCGTACCCATCAGGGTGCGGGCCTTGGGCTGGCCATAGTGCGCCGTCTGGTGGATCTCATGCACGGGCAGCTGCAGATCCAAAGCGTCCCGGGTGAAGGCACCTCGGTTGGCGTGACGCTGCCTTTTGCCGTCGGTTCGGGCAGTCATGCGCGGGTGCAGCGCCGGAGCAGGGATGAAGACTTTGCCGGACGACGTTTTCTGCTGGTGGAAGACGACAGCGTGAACCGCATGGCCATGGAAAGGATTCTGGCAAAGTTCGGCTGCGAGGTCATAAGCGCCGTCAATGGCCGGGAAGCTGTGGAAATACTCGGGCGTGAGCGCGTGGATCTGGTTTTTATGGATGTGCAGATGCCGGTCATGGACGGGATGGAAGCCACGCGGATCATCCGGGAAAAGCTGGGGCAGGACGTCCCCATAGTGGCCATGACCGCCTATGCCATGGCCGGGGATCGCGAACGCTTCCTGCAGGCCGGGATGGATTCCTATATATCAAAGCCCGTGGATATGGGGCATCTCAAAGAGACCGTCCTTTCGCTTCTTCCCGGGAGGTAATTTTTACGGGACCTTGGCGGAAATTTTCCTCCCGGGACCTGCGTACGTTTTCAAGTATCTCCGGCGCTGGGCGCATATGGGATTCCTCTGGAAACAGTCCTGCCGTCGTCCTGCCTTCCTGCTGTCATGCTCTTGTCGAAATTGATTGTAATTGATACATGATTGTTTGGCTTTTCCTACACATTTATAAGGAGAATTACGCATGAAACGGATTGTATTGATGATCGTTTTTCTAGTGGCCGGTTCGTCCCTGGCCATGGCCGACACCCTGCAGCTGCTGACCTGGAAAGGCTACGCCCCCAAGGAGCTGGTGGACAAGTTCGAGGCCGAGACGGGGGTAAAGGTCGAGGTGACCTATTCCAACAACGAGGAAATGATCGCCAAGCTGCGGGCCACGCGCGGAGCGGGCTTTGATCTGGCCCAGCCCAGCCAGGACCGCATCTCCTCGGTGCAGGAAGAGTTCGGCATCTACCAGCCCATCGATTATTCCAAGATCGAGGCCGATCTGTTCATTCCTTCCATGCTCGAAGCCGTGAAGAAGAACACACTGGTCGGTGGCAAATCGCACGCGGTTCCCTTCTGTTGGGGCACGTCCGGTCTGGTGGTCAACACTGCGCAGGCCAAGGGCGCGACCTCCTGGAAAGCCCTCGTCGATCCGCAGTACAAGGGCCGCATCAGCTACCGTCTCAAACGCCCTGTCCTCATTGGTCTGGGCTTTGCGCTTGGCTACGACCCCTTCGCTCTCTACGGTGACGAAAAGGCCTACGCCGAGATGCTTTCCAAGATCGAGGCCGAACTGATCAAGGCCAAGCCACTGGTCAAGAACTACTGGGCCAATGGCGACCAGCTGCTTGAATCCGTCCGTTCCGGTGAAGTGACCGTGGCCGAGGCCTGGGACAACGGTGGATGGAAACTGCATGGCGACAACAAGGATATAGACTTCGTGGCTCCGAGCGAAGGCGCGCTGGGCTGGATCGACACCTTCACCATTCCGGCCAAGGCCAAGAATGTGGATGCGGCCTACAAGTGGATCAACTTTATGCTCAAGCCCGAGAACAGCGGCTATTTCACTTCCGCCGAGAAGACCCCCACGGCCTGCAAGGGCGCCGGTCCTTTCATAGACCCGGCATTCCAGGCCAATTTCGACCGCTCCTTCCCGCAGGCTACCATCGACAACATCAAATGGTATCCGCCCGTTCCAGCCAACCTTGAAGCCATGGAAGGCAAGGTGCTGGACAAGGTCAAGGCCTCCAACTAAGCACGTAGGTCCGAAGTCACCCAGGCTTCGGACCTCATTTTTTTCATAACGGAAGGCGCATGCAATACGATCTGGTCATCACGGGTCTGGTCAAGAAGTTCGGGACGTTTGTCGCCGTGGACGATGTCTCTTTTTCCGTGCCCAAGGGCTCCTTTTTTTCCATCCTCGGGCCTTCGGGCTGCGGCAAGACCACGCTTTTGCGCATGATCGCCGGATTCGAGGAGCAGACGGACGGGCGCATCGAGATAAGCGGGCAGGACGTGCGCGGGGTGACTCCCAATAACCGGCCCGTCAATCTGGTTTTTCAGCATCTGGCTCTTTTTCCGATGATGGACGTGGCCGAGAACATCGCCTTTGGCCTGAAACGCCGCAAGGTGCCTGCCGCCGAGATCCGCCGCCGCACGGAGGAGATTCTGGAGCGGGTGGATCTGCCCGGATTCGGCGCCAAGCGCATCCAGCAGCTCTCCGGCGGTCAGAAACAGCGTGTGGCCATCGCCCGCTGCCTGGTGCTCGAACCGAAGGTCCTGCTGCTGGACGAGCCGCTTGGCGCGCTCGACCTGAAGCTCAGGGAACAGATGAAGGTCGAGCTCAAGAAGCTTCAGGCCAAGATCGGCACGACCTTTGTCTACATCACCCACGATCAGTCCGAAGCCCTGGTCATGTCCGACACCGTGGCGGTCATGAACAGGGGGCGCTTCGAGCAGGTCGGCTCCCCGCAGGAGCTTTACGGCGATCCTCACACCCCCTTCGTGGCGGGATTCGTGGGCGACAACAACCGCTGGGCCGGAAAGGTGGAGGAGATGGACGACCAAACGGTGCTGATCCGCACGGACGAAAACCTGGTTTTCCGCGCCCGCAAGAAGGCCGATGCGCGCAAGGGTCCGGCCACTCTTTTTCTGCGTCCCGAGGCCATGGTCATCGAACCGTCCGATCCGGCCGGGCTCAACACCTTCGGCGTCACGGTCAAGGCCATTCTCTTCGACGGGGCCAACAGCCGCCTGCTGACTGCCACCGCCGCCGGTCACGAGCTGCTCGTGGCCCTGCCTCAGAACCGCTCTTTCGATCACATCCGTCCCGGTGAAAGCATCACCCTGGGCTGGCATCCCCAGTCCGGCATCGCGTTCGCGCAGGAGGAGACGCCATGAAGCGCTCCGGGCTGTTCTGGATTTTTCTGGCCCCGGTGCTGATGTGGCTTGTTCTGCTCATCGTGCTGCCGCACCTGGATCTTTTGATCCTCAGCTTCAGGGTCGGCAAGAGTTGGAGCCTCGCCAATTACGGCAATTTTTTCATGGAGCCCATCTACTGGCTGACCTTCGTGCGCACGGCAGCCTACTCCGTCATCACCACGTTTTTGACCCTGATCGTGTCCTTGCCCGTGGCCTTCTACATCACCAAGCTTTCAAGACCGGGGGTGCGCGGGTTCCTTATGGTCCTCCTGCTACTGCCGTTCTGGGTCAGCGAACTGGTGCGGGTTTACGGCTGGATGATCCTGCTGCGCGAATCCGGGGTCATCAATTATTTCCTGCTGCAGCTTGGCCTCGTTGAGCGGCCCATCGAGATGCTCTACAACGACGCGACCATGATCATGGGCCTTGTGTACACGTCCATGCTGTTCATGGTCGTGCCGCTGGTCTCGGTCATGGAGAGCCTGGACGACAGTCTGGTCGAGGCCGCCTACGACCTTGGCGCGAGCAAGAGCTGCATCTGGCGCACGATCATCATTCCGCACTGCAAGCCAGGCATCACGTCCGGTTCCATCGTGGTCTTCATGCTGGTGCTCGGCAACTACCTGACCCCCAACCTCATGGGCGGCAAGAACTCGCTGTGGTTCACGGAGCAGATCTACAACCAGTTTATCGCCAGTTTCAACTGGAACCAGGGCGCGGCCTTCGGCTTTTTGCTGCTGGTCTTAAGCTCCGGCATCATCTGGGTCGGGCTCAAGCTTTCGGGACAGCGTCTGGGCGAGGTGGCGTCATGATCCGCTCGTTGCCAAGATCCCGTGCCTACGACCGCGCTTTCGTGGTCTTCATCCTGCTCTATTTCTTTTTCCTGTTCGCGCCGCTCCTGGTGACCTGCGTGCTGGCCTTCAACAATTCCGACTTTCCGTCCCTGCCCTGGCGCGGCTTCACCCTGGACTGGTTTTTCTCGGCCGGACCCCAACGGGTCGGCATCTTCGAGGATTCCGACAACCTGCGCGCCATCTGGGTCAGCTTCCAGACCGCGCTCTGGGTCTCGGTTTCATGCGTGGTGGTGGGAGTCTGCGCCGCGTTCCTGTTTGAGCAGGAGAATTTCAAGGGCAAGAATTTTCTGTATTTTCTGATGCTCGCCCCGCTGGTCATTCCGGGCGTGATCCTGGGCATCTCCATTCTGCTGGGGGCGACAACGGCGGGAATCTATTTCGAGGATCACTGGAACCTGGATTTCGATCTCTTCAGGCCCAGCTTCTGGCTGGTGGTGGTGGGGCAGTTTTCCTTCATCACCACCTTCGTGACGCTGGTGGTTTCGGCCAAGCTGCGCAAGTTCGACCATTCCCTGGAAGAGGCGGCGCTGAACCTCGGCGCGACCCGCTTCGAGGTCATCTGGCACATAACCCTGCGCTATCTGCGCTCATCGATCATCGGCTCAGGGGCCGTGGCCTTCTTGATGAGCTTCGAGAATTTCAACACCACCCTCTTTCTGGTCGGCTCGCAGCCCACCCTGCCCATCAATCTGTACCTGCAGGTTCGCGACGGCTCGACGCCCGTGATCAACGCCATATCGCTTTTGCTCATCATCGGCACGTCCGTGCTGGCCCTGACCAACCTGTACCTTGATCGCAAGGAAGGGCTGAAGTGAGAAATCGGTCCTGCCCGTCCCGCGCAGGCGGGGCAGGCAGGGGCTCAGGCAGGGTCCTGAGCGGCGGCCTGTGACCTTTCGTTTGCCAGCTCGGCGCTGATCCAGCTCCGGACTTCCCGGAACACCTCGCGAGAATGGAGCATGGCGACATGGCTTACGGGCCGTGTCGTCACCTGTTCCCATCCCGGAGCCGTGCAGCGCAGGGCCGCGTTGGGCAGCACCATGTTGTCCGCCGGAGAATGCAGGGCCAGACGGCGCACGTGGGAGGGCAGAGGCAGTTGCGTGACTGCGCGCACGGTTTCGCCCTGGTAGTCAAGATATCTGCCCAGCGAGGTCAGCGCAAAGGGGGAGAGCTTGCTTCCGGCAAAAGGCGTGCCCATGGTCACGAAGCTCTTTATGCGGCTGGAACCCTGAAGCTGCGCCAGGGCCGACCACAGGAGCAGGCCGCCCATGCTGTGCCCTACCAGATGCACTTCCCGGTCGGGGTACGTGGCCAGCAGGGATTCCAGGTCCTCCCGCAGGGCGGCCACGGTTTCGTCCCACTCGGCACCCCAGCTCGCATAGGAAACACAGACCGTGGCGAAACCGTGGGCCTGCATCCAGCGACGAAAGAGAACCCAGGCGCTCTGGTTGTGAAAAAGCCCATGCACGAGCACCACCAGATCCCGTCCGCCGGTCGGTTCCTTCCAGAGCCGCGGCCACAGACCCAGGGGGTGCAGCAGCAGGATCGCCATTTCGCTTGCGATGCTGCGCAGGGCAGTTTTTCCGGCCAGGGCCAGAAATGGACCCAGCGGCTTGCCCGTCTGGTTGCACTCCTCGTAACAGTACAGCGTGTAGGTCAGGAGGGCGAGAAGGAGCGTCAGCGTGAGGAAGGCGGTCAGCAGAAACGTGATCATGGTTGTACCTTTGCCAAAAATTTTTGATCGTTCTCGAGGTGGCGGACGAGTTTGCGGTGACCGGCCGGAAAGGCCAGCTTCATGATTTCGGACCAGCTGGCCCAGCGATGCTCCTGAGCGGCCTGAAGGCTCAGTTCCTCGGGGCTCGAGAGCAGGGTGACGCTGAAGGCGTGCAGGGTCACGCGGAAGCGCGTGAAGGAGTGTTTGAAAGACGCGATGGGTTCGGGGTGGTTCACGACGAGGCCCGTCTCTTCCATGTATTCGCGGATCACGGCCTCGTGCGGTGTCTCCCCGTCTTCCACGACGCCGCCCGGGAATTCCCAGAGGTTGCCCCAGACGTCTTCGGCCAGCCGTTTTTGCGTCAGAATCCTTCCTTCATGGATCAGTATGCCCGTGGCCATGGTCAGATAGACGGGGGAGGGGGCTTTGACCACGACAGGCCTTTCCTCCTGCACTCCAGCCTCCCTGGCCCGGCACCATTGCGCCAGGGGGCACTGCGGGCAGGACGGACTTCTGGGCGTGCAGACGAGGCTGCCGAATTCCATCAACGCCTGGTTGAAGTTTCGCGCATGCCCACTTGGCAGGAGGCGCTGTCCGTATTCGCTGATTTCTTTCTGGGCCTGACGGGATTTTACTGGTTGCTCGATGTTGTACAGACGGCTAACGACCCGTTCGACGTTGGCGTCCACGACGCAGACGTCCTGTTTGAAGGCGATGCTGGCAATGGCCCTGGCCGTGTAGGGGCCGATCCCGGGCAGGGCCAGCAGTCCTTCCATGGAGGACGGCAGGGTTCCGCCGTGATGTTCCATGACCACTTGCGCCGCCTTGTGCAGATTGCGGGCGCGTGAATAGTAGCCAAGGCCCTCCCAGTGTTTCAGGATCTCGTCTTGCGGAGCCTGGGCCAGACTGGTCACATCCGGAAAACGGTCGATCCAGCGCCTGAAATATTCCACGCCGCGCTCCATCTGGGTCTGCTGCAGCATGATCTCCGAGATCCAGATGTGGTAGGGGCTGTAGGTTTCGCGCCAGGGCACCAGTCCAGCAGGGTTTCTGCAATGAGAGTTTCGGAAGCGGTGCCGTTTGGTGGCGTTGAAGGCATTGACGGGGTTCCGTGGTTTGGGGCTCGCGGGCGGATTTACCTTGCGCGGGAAATATGAAATCTGATTTCTGCTTTGGTCAGCGCTGGGCGCGCTGTCAAGGGCGGTCCGAAATTGTCGCTTGGGAGGTTTGCAAATTTCATGTCTTTTGTCTGGGTCCGATTTGCGGCCGTGAGCGCGGTCCGTGTCCATTGCCATTGCACCAGGGGGGACAGGGCGTGATATCCGTCGCGTTGCCGTGCTACAATTCCGGGGAAGGCCTTGGGGCCTGCCTGGACAGCCTGCTGGCTCAGACCTGGGAGGAATTCGAGGTCGTGGCCGTCAACGACGGATCCCTTGACGACACCCTTGCCCTGCTTCGGCGATACGCTGCCAGGGATTCCAGGATTCGCGTTTTCGATCGCCCCCACGGCGGCGTGGTGCAGGCCATGAATTTTGCCCTTGAGCAGTGCCGGGGCGAGTATGTGGCCCGCATGGACAGCGACGATGTCTGTTTGCCGGGGCGCCTGGCTGTGCAAAAAGCCCACCTGGACCGCCATTCCCACCTGGGCCTGGTCGGCGGGCGGGTCCTTTTCGGCGGCGATCCCGAGACCGGCCGGGGCTACAAGGCCTATGTGGACTGGACCAACACCCTGGTGACGGAAGAGGAAATTTCCCTGTCACGCTTTGTGGAATCACCTTATGCCAATCCGAGCATAATGTTCCGCAAAGAGCTTGTCAGCCGGTGCGGCCCGTTTTATGACGGCCCGTTTCCAGAAGATTACGAGTTTTTGCTGCGTCTGATGGCCGCCGGTGTGCGCATGGACAAGGTCCCCCAGGAGGTGCTGATCTGGAATGATCCGCCTTCCCGGCTCACGCGCACTGACCCTCGTTACGATCCCGATGCATTCTATCGCACCAAGGCCGCATATCTGGCCCGATGGCTTGATTCAAGGGGGATAGGACGGGTGTCGATCATCGGCGGCGGGCGCATCACCCGGCGTCGGGCCCTGATGCTTGAGGAACACGGCATTGTCATCGATTGCTGGCTGGAGGTCGATCCGGCCAAGATCGGCCAGCGGGCCAGCGGCCGTCCGGTCCGTTCATGGCACGAAGTGGGCGCTCCGCAGGGGGAATTTCTCCTGTCATATGTGGGAAGCAGGGGAGCCGGAGCGCGCATCGCCTCGGAGCTTGAAGAGCGGGGCTGGATTGCCGGGATACATTTTCTGCTGGCCGCCTGAAGGGCCGGCATCACACTTTTACACGTTGAGGTGCTTATATGGATCTGATTAAATTTGCCAAGGAAATGGAAACCGTCCTCAAAACGGCCGCGACCGAGAGCGAACTGGTTTCTCCGGCTTCTGAAGACGGCGCGATCTGGGGTTTTGAACTTGGCGAGGACGCCAGCGGCTTTCTGTCCCTGGAATCAAACGAGGGCACCCTCGATGTGCCCACGGTGACCGTGTCCCTGTCCCTGGGTTCCATCGAAGAGATCAGCAAGGAAGACCTGATGGATCTTCTGATCATCAACGGCGACCTGCTCGGCGCTTCTCTGACCATCACCCCGCCGCTCGGTGAAGAGCAGGAGGAGTTCCTCATGCTGCAGACCAAGTTCGTGGCCTCGGATTTCTCCGAAGACATGTTCAACAAGTCCGTCACATCGCTGATGACCCAGATGTCCATTTTCTTCGAAGCGGAATAATGTCCAAGATTACCGTTCAAGCTGTTTCCAAGGCATATTCCGGAGTGGATCTCTTCATGGGCCTGTCCATGGAGGTCCATTCCGGGACCCGTCTTGCCCTGGTTGGTCCCAACGGGTGCGGCAAGTCCACGCTGCTCATGATAATGGCCGGGGAGACCGTGCCCGACTCCGGCAAGGTCACCGTGCCCAAAGGTTCGCAGATCGGATTCGTGCGCCAGGAACTGGGCGCAGCCGATTTGGTCAAACCCCTGCAGGATTTTGTGCTGGAGGTGCTGCCCTCATGGGGGGAATTCTGGACGCAGTGGCGCGCCGCCCTGGATCAGGGCGACGAGGCCGCCTTGATCCGGCTGCACGACCGGCAGGAGGAATTGGAGCATCAGTACGGGTACAATCCCGAGCACAGGGCCCACGCCATCCTTTCCGGCCTGGGGTTTGCGCCAGCGGTTTTTTCCCGCCCCGTGGGAGAGCTGAGCGGCGGCTGGCGCGAACGGGCCAAGCTGGCCCGGGTGCTGGTGGCCGGGGCCGATATTCTCTTCCTGGACGAGCCGACAAACCATCTCGACCTTGAAGCCGTGGAGTGGCTTGAATCTTACGTGCTGAACTTCGAGGGCGTTCTCGTCTTCGTGGCTCACGATCGCTATTTTCTGGACCGGGTCGCAAACAAGGTCCTGTTTCTCGGCGGAGAAAAGCCTTTTTTACGCGACGGCAACTTTACCCAGTTTCTGGAATGGAACGCCGAACGCAATGATCAGGTTCGGCGGCAGGCCGAAAAACTCCGTACGGAGATCGGTAAGAAACAGGCCTTCGTTGACCGTTTCCGAGCCAAGGCCACCAAGGCCAAGCAGGCCCAGAGCAGGCTCGGCCAGATTGGCAAGCTGCAAAGCGAGCTTCAAACCCTGACCCCCGAGACCCGCTCCCGCACCCTGTCCTTCAGCTGGCCCGAACCCGAGCGGGGCAATCAGACCGTGCTTTCCGCCGTGGACTTGTCCTTTTCCTTTCCGGATTCGGTCCTGTTTTCGGATCTGTCCTTCAATATTTACCGTGGTCAGAAAATTGGGCTGGTCGGCCCCAACGGCCAGGGCAAATCGACCCTGATCAAGCTCATCACCGGTCAACTCAAGCCCAGCCAGGGCCACATCAACATGGGTTCGAGCATTGTCACCGGATACTTCAGCCAGCACCAGACCGACATCGTGCGACCGGCCTTCACGGTCATGTCCGAGATCAAGCGGCTGGCCTCGCCGTCGTGCACGGACCTGCAGCTCAAGTCCGCCCTGGGACTGTTCATGCTTGGCGAGCGCTACTGGGAAAAGAAGGTCGAGGACCTGAGCGGCGGCGAAAAAAACCGCCTGGTGCTGAGCACCCTTTTTCTCAGCCGTGCCAATTTCCTCATTCTGGACGAACCGACCAACCACCTTGACATGGAGAGCCGCGAGGCCCTCATGGACGCGCTCTCTGCGTATCAGGGCACCATGCTGGTGGTCGCCCATGACCGTTATCTCCTGAGCGAGGTGGTGAGCGAAATCTGGGAACTGCATGCCGACGGCATCGAAGTGCACCAGTGCGGCTTTGACGAATATCACGCCCGAAAGAAGGCCCGCGAGGCCCAGGAACTGGAAAAACCCGACATGACCCGCGCGGTGCGCAACGAGCAGAAGCTCAAGAAGCGCGAGCAGGCCGAGATGCGCAACAGAATTTATCAGCAGCTCAAGCCCCTGCGCAAAAAATACGAGAAACTCGAAGCGGAGCTTGAAGCCAATCTCGTCGAGCAGGAAACCGTGGAGACACGGCTGGCCGACCCGGCGACCTATGAGGATGTCCCCCTGTCCCGGGAACTGGGGCAGCGTTTCGCGGCCTTGCAGAACAGGGCTGAAGAGCTGATGTCGGATCTGGCCTATCTGGAAAAGGAGCTGCAGGAGCTTGAAATCCAGAGGGATGCATGACGAGCGACGCCATTGACGTGGTGGCCGGGATCATCGTTCGCGAAGGCAGGTTTCTGGCCGCGCGGCGCTCGGCTTCCATGTCCGAGCCCGGATTCTGGGAATTTCCGGGCGGCAAGGTCGAAGCCGATGAGACGCTTGGTCAGGCACTTGTGCGGGAACTGGAAGAGGAATTATCCATTGCAATAGATGCTTTTTCCCTCTGGAAAGTAAAGGAAAAAAAGGTTAAGGCAGGTGCAATTCGGCTCTTCTTTCATCTTGTGACGGAATTTTCAGGCGCACCAACGCCGCGTGAAGGCCAGGAACTGGCCTGGGTCACATGTGAAGAAGCACGGGGTTACTCTTTTTTGCCGGCTGACGAGGAGATTCTGTCCGAACTTTCGGCATGCCTGCAAACGCGCTAGGCCCCGATCGGATTCCCGGCAGCGATTGGTTACGTATTTTCCCGACCCAACTTCTGGAGGACGTTCATGCCTGTCTTCATCTATAAGGCCAAAACACGCGGTGGTAGATCGGTTAAAGGGGATTTGGACGCTCCAAGTCTTGAATTTGCCGAAAATATCCTCAGGCGCAAGGGATATGGCAATGTCCGGGTCAAGCCAAAGCCCAAGGACATCCTTGAGGGCACCTTTCTTGAGGGCGGTGTGTCCGATCGGGACATGGTCGTCTTCAGTCGGCAGTTCGCCACCATGATCAATGCAGGCGTGCCCATTCTGCAGGCCCTGCAGATCATGTGCGAGCAGACCGAGAACCCCAAGCTGCGCCGCAAACTCTACACGGTCAGAAACGACATCGAGGGCGGCAGTTCCCTGTACGAGGGCCTCAAAAAGCATCCAGACATTTTCGACGCCCTCTATTCCAACATGGTCAACGCCGGTGAGACTGGCGGTATCCTGGACCAGGTACTCCTGCGTCTGGCAGAATACATAGAAAAAGCCGCCAAACTCAAAGCCAAGATCAAGGGCGCCATGATCTATCCGAGCGTGGTCGTGACCGTGGCCGTGGCGGTCATCGCGGTCATCCTCATCTTCGTCATCCCGACGTTTGAGCAGATGTTCCGGGAAGCAGGCGGCGCGCTGCCCCTGCCGACCCAGGTAGTCATCTCCATGAGCAACTTCGTCATCAACAATTTCATGTTGCTTGTGGCCGGCATCATAGCCTTTATCGTGGGCTTCAAGTTTTTTTACAAATGGGAAAAAGGGCAGATTATCGTCGACCGCTGGGTTCTTTTCCTGCCCGTCTTCGGGCCCCTGCTGCGCAAGGCCGCCGTGGCCAAGTTCAGCCGGACGCTGGCGACCATGGTTTCAAGCGGCGTGCCGATACTGAACGCGCTGGACATCGTCTCGCGCACTTCGGGCAACAAGACCGTTGAGAAGGGCGTGCTCGAAGCCAAGAAATCCATCGCCGAGGGCCAGAGCCTGGCCGAGCCTCTGGAAGATACCGGAGTCTTTCCGCCCATGGTCATCCACATGATTGCCATTGGCGAGACCACGGGCGCCCTTGACTCCATGCTCTCGAAAATCGCGGACTTCTACGATGACGAGGTCGATGTGGCCGTTGACGCCCTGACCTCCCTCATCGAGCCCATCATGATCGTTTTCCTGGGTGTTGTCGTTGGTGGACTGGTCATCAGCATGTACCTGCCCATCTTCTCCATCGCCGACACAGTAGCCTAAGTTCAGGGAGTTTTTCGTGCGTATTGCTCAGTTGCTCCAGCGGCAGGAACCATTCCTGTCGCTGGAGTTCTTTCCACCCAAGGACCGGGCGCAGTGGCCCGGTTTTTTTGACGTCGTGCGCCAGTTGCGTGACCTTGGCCCTCTGTTTTGCTCCGTGACTTACGGCGCGGGCGGCAGCACCCAGCACAACACGCTTGAGATCGTGGCCCGCATGAAACAGGAATACGGCCTTGAGCCGCTGGCGCACCTGACCTGTGTCGGCGCGGACAGGGCGCGTCTTGGATCCTTTCTGGCCGGACTCGTCCAGGCCGACGTGAAGAACGTCCTCGCCCTGCGCGGCGATCCTCCTCGCGGCGAGAGCACCTTCACTCCGGACAGCGAGGAGTTTCAGCACGGCAGCGATCTTGTCTCCTTCATCCGGCAGGATTTTTCAGAGTTGTCCATCGGCGTGGCCGGGTACCCCGAAAAGCACCCCGAGGCCGCGAGCATGGATGACGACCTCGAGCGCCTGCGGCACAAGGTGGCCTGCGGGGCGGACTTCATCATCACGCAGCTTTTTTTCGACAATGACGCATATTTCGATTTCGTTGCCCGGGCCAGGGCGGTGGGAATCGACGTGCCCATCATTCCGGGCATCCTGCCGGTCCAGAACCTTGGGGCCCTGAAGCGGATGCTCACCTTTTGCGGAGCCTCCGTGCCCGAAGGGTTCATGAGCGATCTGGAACACGTGCACAAGGTCTACGGAGAGAGCGGGGTACGGGGGCTGGGGCTGGGCTACGCCAAGAGCCAGATCCGAAATCTGCTTGACCGGGGAGCCCCTGGAGTGCATCTCTACACCCTTAACAAAGCCGACACCTGTCTTGACATCTGGAAGGATTTTTTGCGCAGGGATGGGCTGAAGTAACATATTTTGGAGGCGATGATGAAGAAGATCCCCGTAGTGGCGGTGGTTGGTGCGACTGGCGCCGTTGGCAGAGAGATGCTCGATACTTTGGTTCGCCGGAATTTTCCCCATTCGGAAGTGCGGGCTCTTGCCTCTTCGCGCTCCGCGGGTACCAAGGTTGAATTCGGTACGAAAAAACTGACGGTGCAGGAATTGACCGAAGATTCCTTTGTCGGTGTTGATCTGGCCCTTTTTTCCGCCGGCGGATCCACATCCGAAAAGTTTGCGCCCTGCGCGGTCAAGGCCGGATGCGTCGTAGTCGACAACTCCAGCGCCTGGCGCATGGACCCGGCAGTTCCGCTGGTCGTGCCCGAGGTCAACCCGGACGATCTCGCATGGCACAAGGGCATTATCGCCAACCCCAACTGCTCGACCATCCAGATGGTCGTGGCCTTGAAACCCCTGCATGACGCGGCCCGCATCAAGCGTGTCGTGGTCTCCACCTATCAGGCTGTTTCCGGTACCGGCCAGAAGGCCATCGTCGAACTGGAAAGCCAGGTGCGCCAGCTTTTCAACGGCCAGGAAACCACCAACTCGGTATACCCGCACCGCATCGCCTTCAACTGTCTGCCGCAGATCGATGTCTTCCTGGATAACGAGTACACCAAGGAAGAGATGAAGATGGTCCTTGAGACCAAGAAGATCATGGGCGACGATTCCATCCGTGTCACCGCTACCGCGGTACGCGTGCCGGTCTTCTACGGGCACAGCGAAAGCGTGAACATCGAGACCGAGAAGAAGCTGACCTCCAAGGAGGCCCGCGCCATCCTGGCCCAGGCTCCGGGTGTTCGCGTTCTTGATAACCCGAGTGAGAAGATCTACCCGATGCCCGTTTTTGCAGCAGGAGAGGACGAAACTTTCGTGGGCCGCATCCGTGAAGACGAGAGCATCGAGAATGGGCTGAACATGTTCATCGTGGCCGACAATATTCGCAAGGGCGCGGCCCTGAACGCCGTACAGATCGCTGAGGTGCTTCTGGAACGCGGCCTTTTGCGCATTTCGTAAACTCGACACGCTTCCAGTTCTCCGCACGCCCCGAACCTGACAACGGCTTGGGGCGTGTTTTGCGAGTGCAGTGCGATGAGGTGCGGCTTGCCGCCATGGAGGGTAATATGGCTGAAATCGGAAATGAGCAGTTCTTTTGGGAACGCTTGCTGGCTCTCCCGCGTCCCGGCGAAGAGAATTTTCTGGCATTCTACGATCATCGGCTGGGGGCGATTTTCACCAATCCGCGCCTCATGCTCATACCTCTTGATGACCACCTCGTGCATCGCGGTGACGGCGTATTCGAGGCGCTGCGTTTTGAGGACGGAGCCATTTATCAACTGGGCGAACATCTGCTGCGTCTGGAACGTTCCGCCGGGGCCATCGGGCTTGCGTTGCCGATCAGCACTGCAGAGCTGGACGACCTGATCCGGCAGGTCTGCCTGGTCAGCGGCGCAAACGAAGGCAACGTCATGGTTTTTGTGGGGCGCGGTCCTGGCGGATTCACCCTGGACACCCGCGAATGCCCGCACCAGAGCCTTTATATCGTGGCCAAGCGCATCGTCCGCAAGCTCGAATCCTTCTGGACCGTCGGGGTCAGTGCCGTGCGCACGCGCATTCCGGCCAAACAGGGCTGGATGTCCCAGATCAAGAGCGTGAACTATCTGCCCAACGTGCTCATGAAAAAGGACGCCGTGGAACAGGGCGCCGACTATCCTCTCTGTTTCGACGGGGAGGGTTTTCTGGCCGAAGGCTCCACGGAGAATGCGGTGCTGGTGGACCGGGACGGGGTTTTCGTCGTGCCTGAACTCAAGAACGCCCTCATGGGCACGACCCTGAAGCGGGCCATGAGCCTGGCCGCGGGATTCATGCAGGTCGCCACACGTCCCGTGCCCGAGTCCGAGCTTTATGACTGCCGCGAGATCATTCTTCTGGGGACGAGCATAGATGCGGTCGGCGTGGTCCGTTACAATGACCGTGTCGTGGGCGACGGTGTTCCCGGTCCGGTCAGTCTGCGTCTGCGTGAACTGCTGGTGGCGGACCGCAAGGCCCATGGTCAGCCGCTGCGGCGGGCGTGAGAATTCAGATGGCGGACAGAAAGAAGGCGTTGCCGGGGGCCGCGGGAGTGACGCATCTGGATCTTGGATGTGAATATCGTGGTGGTCAGCGTCAGGTCATATATCTTGCCGCGGAGCAGCATAAGGCCGGGATGTGTGTGTGCGTGGCCGCGCCCAAGGGCGCGCCCATTCTTGATGCGGCCCTTGAGCTTGGGCTGGCGATTGCGCCGCTGCCCCGCAGGCGTGATTATCATCCCCTGAATCTGGCCGCGCTGCTTGGTTTGCTTCCTTCCTCTCCCCATATCCTTCACACCCACGATTCCCGCGCCGCCTCGCTTGGGGCCTTGGCGCATCTCTGCAGGCGGGACCTGACCCTGATCCATTCCCGGAGGGTATCCTATGCCCTGGGCCAAGGCTGGAGCCGCTGGAAATACCGGCTTGGGGCCTTGGTGGCTTGTGTCAGCCGGGAAGTTGAGGATGTGGTTCGCCGCGCTGGAGTTTCCCGCACCGCGGTCATTCCAAGCGCCATCGTGCTCGACAGGTATTCCCGCAGGAAGCCCGGGAACCGGGGGCGGGTGGGACTCATCGGCGCCCTTTCCCCGCAGAAGGGGCATGCCCAGTTTTTTCAGGCTCTCTCGCTCCTTGCGCATGTGCCTGAGGTCTGGGTGATCGGAGACGGAGCCTTGAAGGCCGACCTTGCGCGTCAGGCCGAAAGTTTGGGCCTTTCAGACCGAATCGTGTGGAAAGGTCATATCGAGAGCGTCCAGGTTCTCCCCAGCCTCGACATATTGATCGTGCCCTCGGCTCATGGCGAGGGGTCAAGCGGGGTCGTCAAGGAGGGATGGGCTTCGGGCGTGCCCGTGATCTGTTCCGATCTTCCCGCCAATCTTGAGTTGGTCCGCGACGGTGTCAACGGGCTTGTCTTCACCAATGGCGAACCGTCATCCCTTGCGCTGCAAATCAAGCGCCTGCTCGAAAATCCCGCCTTGGGCGAACAACTCGCTTCGGCAGGGAACCGGGATGTTGCGGCCTATGATGCATCCTTGATGCACGCTGCGTATCTGCGGGCCTATGCCTCGGTCCTTCCCCCCCGGTCTTGATGCTTTATCACTTCCCTCATGGCCTTTGTTCCGCGTTGACTGCCGTCTCCCTGAATCTATTCTTTCGTGACGTTTCGTTGCAACCACCGACAGCGCTTTGACAAATGTCCGGAAGACGTTAGAGAAACAGTTCGCAATACTCGTTACTCTATCTCCGGAGGCTCTCATGACCAAACCCAATAAAAATAACGACTGGTTTCTGCCCGAGGATCAGCGCAAGGCCCTGTCCTCCTATCTGAAAGATTTCAAGGAAGTGGTGCCGGTGCACCTGTTCGTGAAGCCCGGTCAGAACGATGCCTATGCGGACTTTGCGCAAAATCTCATGAAGGATCTCGTTCGCCTCACCGACAAGGTCACTTTAAGCGTGCATTCGCAAGATGAAGCGGCCAACAGCAAATATGCAGTGGAGCGTTTCCCGACGCTGCTCATAGCGCCCGAAAAATATTCCATTCGCTTCACAGGAGCCCCGGCCGGCGAGGAAGGGCAGGCCTTTTTGCATGCCCTGATGATGGTCTCCACGGGCAAGAGCTTCCTGTCCGAGCGCAGCAGGGAACTGCTGCAGGAATTGCAGGAGCCTCGTCAGGTCAAGGTTTTTGTCAGTCCGACCTGCCCTTATTGTCCCGGGCAGTGCGTCAACGCCATCAAGGCGGCCGTCGAGAAACCGCTTTTGGTCAGTGTCGAATGCATCGAGACCGGTGAGAACCCCGAATATGCCGAGGAGTATTCCGTGGGCTCCATTCCGCACACGGTTTACGACGACAAGCTGTCCACCGTGGGCATGGAGGCTGAACTGGCTTTCGTCGTCCAACTCCTCACCCTCAAGGCGGCCAAGGACATGGCGGAGGAAAGGGGTGTCATGGATGCGGCGGACGTGAGCCGGCACGATGTCGTCATCATCGGCTCGGGGCCAGCGGGGCTTACGGCCGGAATCTACGCCAAGCGCGCCGGTCTTGACGCCGTGGTGTTGGAAAAAGGCATTGTCGGCGGGCTGGTCAGCATCACTCCGGAAGTGGAGAACTATCCCGGTTTTATCAACATCGGCGGCAAGATGCTCATGGACATGATTCACGAACAGGCCAAGCAGTACGTGGATGTGATCACAGGCCAGACGGTGGAAGAGATCAAGGTTGCCCGGGATATCGAGGTCTTGACCCAGGACCGGATTTTTCTGGCGGATGCCGTCATCTACGCGGCGGGGGCGACCTGGAAAAAGCTCGAAGTTCCCGGCGAGGAACGTTTCATGAGCAAAGGCGTGTCGTTTTGCGCCTCTTGCGACGGATTCATGTTCAAGGGCAAGAAGGTTGCCGTGGTCGGAGGCGGAAATACTGCCCTGACCGACGCCCTGCACTTGAAGAATCTGGGGGTGGACGTGTTCATCGTGCATCGCCGCGACAGCTTCCGGGCCGAACAGCACCTTGTCGATTCAGTGCTCAGGGAAGAGATTCCCGTGCGTTGGAACAGCGTTGTCGAGGAGATCGGAGGAAAAGAGGCGCTCACGTTCATAAGCGTAAAACATGTAAAAACCGGTGAAACAGAGCGTGTCTCTGTGGACGGGCTTTTTCTGGCCATCGGCATCGTGCCCAACGTACAGGCCGTATCCCATCTGGGCCTGGCCCAGGAGCCGGGCGGCTATATCCGTGTCGACAGGCAGGGGCGGACCAGCATTCCACGCATCTATGCGGCCGGAGACATCACTGGGGGAGTGCAGCAGATCGTCACGGCCGTCAGCGAGGGCGCTACGGCGGCCATGGCGGTTTTCGAGGATCTGACGAGACGCAAGGCGGAACTGGCCGCGCGCAAATGAAAATGGCCCTGCAAAGGGCCATGAAAAATGCCGCCTACGGTCAGCTTTCCGTTGTGGCAGAAGACAGATAGCGCAAACCTACTCCGTATTCGGCGTTTGAATCGGGCAGGTTTTTTTTCCATATGACCTTCGCGTAATAGCATGTCTTCGGATTTTGATATTCAGCCACGGGGTTCTGGAGTTCTTCATCCGTCAATACTTCGATGAGCAGATTGGCGCCAAGTTTCGGTGGCGGGTAGTTCAGTTCCAGGTACATGCCGGTGCTGCTGTAATTTATCATTTTGGCAATCCGGCATTCCTCCTGCTCTCCGGCGCAAAAACGGATGACGGCCTTGTGCGGAATTCGATCTTTTTCCCGATTATCGCTCTTCTTGCTGACTCTCATACACACCTCGTCTTTACTGCAAAGTCAGGCTCCGTGAACCTGAACTACATACTTCTATGTAGTTTTGAAGCAAGTTATATACCAAGTAATTCGTATTTTTGACAACCCTGTGTGTCAGTGTCGTTTCGGAAATCAACCTGCCTGCCTGAGGACCTGTTCCAGTTTTCCCGGACCAAATACGGATGGGGATTTATCGGGCGAAACATGCAAAGAGGTTGCTCCAGCTTTTTCATTCCGGCATGTTGGCGATAAATACGGCCGTGGAACCGGACCTGCTGGATAATGGCAGGGCTCTTTGCGGAAAATCCGGATTTTACGGAGTGCGTTTCTGGAAATGAAAGCGGATGCCCGCGGGTTCCACCGAGGCGATCTTGTCGCCTGGAAACTGGATGGTCCTTCCACAATTTTTGCGCATCCAGGCCTTGTCGAGGAGCAAAAGATGGTCCGCCAGCGCCTGCCCTGGCCCCATGGAGTCAAGGATGGCCTTGTAAAGGCGAAGTCGCATGGCCTGATGCGCCTCAAGCATTGTCTGATCCAGCATGAAATCCCGTTCCGGAGCGGGCAGGTCCGGCAATTGTTGGCTCCAGTATTCCTCATCGATCCGGGCGAGGGTCCAGAGTTGCATGGAGGTCCTGAAAAACGAGGGATTTTCGCGGCGCAGGAGTGGCAGGATATCGTGTCGGATACGGTTGCGGGTGCGATCCGTCGAGGTATTGGACATGTCTTCGCACCAGCCTGTCCCGGTCTCTTCCAAGAAGGCGCGCAACTCGCTTTTTTCCAAGCCCAGCAGTGGCCGCAGCAGGCTTCGACACGGATCTATCCCCGGCATGCCGCCCAATCCGGGCCAGCCAGTGCCTCGCAGCAGGCGCATGACGATGTCTTCGGCCAGATCGTCGCCATGATGGGCGGTGACGATCCAGTCCGCTTGATGCTCGCGGCGCACGGAATCCAGAAAGGCGTAGCGCGCCTGACGGGCGCATTCCTCAAGGCCTCGTCCCGACGCGGCCTTGAGCGCAGGTACGTCGAGCCTTGTGGTGCGCAAGGGAATATCGAGCCCTGAGCAGACTGCCTGGGCATGCTCCAGTTCCTGGTCCGATTCGGGCCTGAGGCCGTGGTGGGCATGGGCGGCGACGATGGTCAGGTTCAACGGCGTGCGCAGCAGGTGGAGCATGTGCAGCAGGGCCGTGGAGTCAAGGCCTGCGGAGTAGGCGACCACCAGGCGTGCGCCGCGAAGCTCAACTCCCAGGACCTCCCGGCAAAAGCGCGGGATGCCGAGGCAACGCCGGGCCATGTGTCGAGGGAGGTCCTGAAGTCTCATGGGCTTTGGGATCAGAGGGGGATATTCAGGTCTTTGAGCAGGTTTTCCAGGTAGGTGATCATGTGCTCCTGCTGCTCGGGAGTGGCGTAGGCGATGCACGCGCAGCGCAGGATGCGTTTGGCCCGGACCAGGAGTTCGAGCCGGACCCAGTCGCGGCCAGTCTCGACGGCCATGTAGAACGGTCCGCATTCGGGGGCGTGTTCCTGCTGCACGGGCGAAAGGAGCGCAGGCGGCAGGTTGAAGTGGAACAGGTGCTCGATGCTCAATAGCTCCTGTTCCTTGAGCCAGTTTTCGAGCTTTTCCATGTCTTCGGGGGTGATTTCATCGATGACAAAGGCGCGCATGGGATTCTCCGTTATTTGCTGCCGGTCGGGACTTTTCGGTCCAGATGGGCGTCTTCGGGGATGGCTTCCTCGTCCAGATTGAACATCCGGCGGGCATTGTGGATGAACCGCTGGGCCGACCCTTCTTCCAGGGAACGGCGTTTGAGGTAGCTTATGGGCTCGTGGTAGATCTTGTGACACAGGGATTTGGCCAGTCGCTCAAGGATGGCGACCATCTGCGGATCCGGGTTGGGTCCGAGCTGTTTGATGGATTTCCTGAGCTCCTTGCGTGCAATGCATTCACCCTGGTCCAGCAGCGCTACGATGGTCGGCTGCAGGGCCAGTCCGTCGCGCCAGCGCATGAAGGCGCCCACTTCCTCGGCGACTATGGTTCTGGCCTTCTGCGCTTCCTGCTGTCTTCCGGCCAGGTTTTCTTCGACCACCTCTTTGAGGTCGTCGATGTCGTAGAGATAGACGTTGTCGAGCCCGTTGATGTCGGGGTCGATGTCTCGCGGCACGGCGATGTCGATGAAGAAGATCGGTTTGTGGCGGCGTTTGCGCAGCACTTCCTTCATGTCCTTGGCGCGGATGATGGCCGTGGGCGAACCCGTGGAGCTGATGACGATGTCCGTTTCAAGGAGCGCCTGATGCAGTTCCTCGAAGGGCATGGCGCGGCCCTTGAACTGCCTGGCCAGTTCCTCGCCCTTGGCCAGGGTGCGGTTGACCACGGTGATGTCGCGCACGCCGGAGGAAAGAAGGTGCGTCGCTGCCAGTTCGGCCATTTCCCCCGCGCCGATCAAGAGGGCGCGGTGGTTGGTCAGGTCGGTGAAGATCTTGCGCGCAAGTTCCACGGCCGCATAGCTGATTGATACCGCACTGGAGGCGATGGCCGTCTCGGTGCGGACCCTTTTGGCCACGGAAAAAGCCTTGTGCAGCAGACGGTTGACGATGACCCTGGCCGCACCTTTTTCCACGGCGTTGCGGTAAGCCGTCTTGAGCTGACCCAGAATCTGGGGTTCGCCCAGGATCATGGAATCGAGGCTTGAGGCCACGGTGAAGAGGTGGCTTACGGCATCGTCTCCGACATGACAGTAGGTGTGGCCTTCCAGATCGCTGGCGGGCTGTCCGCACTGGTCGGCCCAAAAGCGCAGGATTCTTGCGCGCATGTCCGCCACTTCCGCTCCGACAACCAGAAATTCGACGCGGTTGCAGGTCGAGAGGATCATGGCTTCGTTCACGGCCCCGGCTTCGCTGACCAGACCGGTGGCGGCAGGGTCGCAATCGGTCAGCGCAAAGCGTTCCCTGATGTCGACACCGGCGGTCTTGTGATTCAAACCAACGAGATAGATTTCCTGATTCATGGATTGGTGATGTCTAGAGATTACTGTCTGAAGCTATGGTGTGAGGGCAACAGAAAGTTGACCCCGACCAGGGAGACAAGACAAAGAATGAAAAGGATTATTGCCGTCCGTGCCGGTTTGCGGCCTCTCCAGCCCAGGGCCATGCGTTGATGGAAGAGCAGGGCGAAAAGAACCCAGATGACGATGGAGATCAGCTCCTTTGGGTCCCAGCTGATGACTTTCTTCCAGGTGAAGGATGCCCACAGAAATCCGGCAAGCAAGCTAATGGTGTAAAGCGGAAACCCGATGCTCACCGCCCAGTGATTGGCTCTGTCGAAGGTCTCCAGGGAGGGCAGTTCCTTGGAGAACCCGGGCAGCTTGGCCTTGGTCTTGATCAGTCTTTCCAGGTGCAGATAGGCCACCCCGGCGCCGAAGGCCATGGCGATGAGCGCGAGCGAGACGAAGATGGTGCCGACATGCAGGCTGAACCACAGCACGCTGAAATGCTCGGGCACGGCCAGGACCTGGGTGCGCACTGCCAGGGAAGAGGAAAAGAGGACCAGCGCCAGCGGCGCGGTGATCATGGACAGAAAGTCGTGCTTGAGACGCCACCACAGGACAAAAAAGATGAGTACGAAAAACCAGGCCATGAGGCTCATGTAGAACTGGCCGTGCTGCAGATTGGCGGCCCCGAGCTCCATAAAACGCAGGCCCAGGTCCACGGTATGCAGGCCAAAGGCCAGCGCGGATGTCCAGGCCGCGATGCGTTTGAGGAACGCGCGGCGCAGGACCAGGCCCAGGGGGTATGAAACCGACCCGGACAGGTAGAGCAGTGCTATGATCAGTTCAAAAAGTCGGGAAGCAGTCATCACACCATTCTCCGATTCTTGTATGCAGGTCAGTGGGAAGCACGTTCCGGAGCAGTTCCAGGCAGGCGTGCCGATCGGTGTTCTTGATCAGGTCCGGCAGGGCGGAGGCGGCCAGCCGGCGGAAGATCTCCCTGTTCTCGTCGCTGCTTCGACCCAGGGCCAGCAGCGCGGTCCTGATGTCAGCCAGAAGACGGGTCATGGTCTCGTATTCCGGCCCGTATCGTTTCTCCAGATCCCGGCGGATGACCCGTGCCAGGGCCGGGCTGGCTCCGCTGGTGGAAATGGAGATGGTCAGATCGCCGCGGGTGATGCTGGCCGGGAGCACGAAACTGCCATGCCCGGGGGCATCGGTCATGTTGCACAGTATGCCTCGCTCCATGCAGATCCGGCCGATTGCGGCGTTCACGGCGCGGTCGCTGGTGCAGGCAAAAACCAGCCGCGCCCGGGCCAGGTCCGTTTCGGCGAAGGGCCGCTGTTCATACGAGAAGTTGTCCTGCCTTGCAAGAAGCTCGGTCAGTTCCGGGCTTGGCGGCGCGGGGTCGATGGCGGTGACCAGCGCCGGGGCGCATTGCAGCAGTCCCTCGATCTTGCGCCGGCCGACTTCGCCCGCGCCGATGACCAGGCAATGCATGCCTGTCAGATCCAAAAGCAGAGGATAATAACGCATGCCTGTCGTCTAGCAGAGCGAGTCCTGCTTGTCCAAGACGTCAGGCCCCCCGCTTTCCGTCCAGTCCGGTCCTGCCGGGCGAGAGGTCTGATAATCCGGGGAGTTCTGGACTTTTCCGGTTTTTTGCCGGATGAAGGGGCATGAATTCCTGCGATTCCGACATGCGTTGCAAATCCTCCCTCAAATATCTGGTCATCCAGCTGGCCCGGTTCGGCGACCTGCTCCAGACCAAGCGTCTGCTGCGCTCCCTGCAGGGCGAAGGCGAGGCGCACCTGTTGGTGGACGATTCGCTTAAGTCCCTGGCCCGGATCGTCTATCCGGGGGTCCAGGTGCACGGCATTGCCGCCCACGGGGTTCACGGCCCGGATATTCTGGCGCGGGTGCACGAGGATCTGGGCGGTATCATGGACCTCGATTTCCACCGCATCTACAACCTCAATTTTTCCGGGCCGAGTTTCGCCCTGGCCGGGATGTTTCCGTGTTCCTCGGTCCGGGGCTACCGTTCTCATCGGGGGCAGCGGCTGATCGATTCCTGGCCCGGGCAGATCATGCGCTGGACCAGAGTCCGCGCCCTGACCGGCCTCAACCTGGTCGACGTGTGGGGGCTTTATGCCGAGCAGCCGGTTCTGCCCGAGCTGCTCAATCCCGATGCGGTCCCGCGCGGCGGCGGCATTGGGGTGGTCATGGCCGGGCAGAACGCCCGCAGGTCCCTGCCTGCCGGGATGCTGGCTCCGCTTGTCCAGGCCGCGGCCGGGCGCGTGGGTCACGGCCCCATCCATTTGCTCGGCTCCGGCGGGGAGCGGCGGGCCGCCAAGGAACTCACGGCCCTGCTGCCCGCTTCGCTCCGGAGCGAGGTCCGCGACCTGGTCGGCCGCACCGGCTGGCAAGAGCTTCATGACACCGTGGGCGGGCTCGATCTGCTCGTCAGCCCGGATACCGGAACCATGCATCTGGCTGCCCATCTGGGCGTGCCGGTGCTGGCTTTTTTTCTTTCTTCAGCCTGGTGTCACGAGACCGGGCCCTATGGCCGGGGGCACCTGGTCCTGCAGGCCACAAGAGAGTGCGCGCCCTGTCTGGAAACCACGCCCTGCCCGCATGACGTTGCCTGTCGCCGGGTTTTCGGCGACCCGTCCGTGCTGCGCCATGTCAGCGGCCACACGTTCCGGGAGCTTGCGCCGGGGTGCGCGGTCATGAGCAGCGGCTTCGACGAGCTGGGCCTGACCTTTGCCGCCGTCGCCGGTACGGACCCCGGAGCAGAGCGGCGAAAGGCCTTCAGGGCGATGGCCGCCGCCTATGCCGGCGTGCCCATGCCGGAGGGAGGGGAATTTCTGCCGGAGGAAAACTGGATTCTGGAGCGCGACTGGATGCTGCCCCAAACACTGCGAGGAAGGGCCCATGACTGAGACACGGCGAATTCTGGTTGTTTTACCCATGTACGGAGGCTCCCTGCCTATCGGACGCTACTGCGGGAACGCGCTGCGAGAGCTTGGGCACGTGGTAGAATATTTCGAGGCTCCGGATTTTTTTGGAGCCTTTTCGGCGCTGAAGACCTTGCGCGTGGGCACGGACCGTCTTGATTATTTGGAAAACAGCTTCCTGCAGGTCGTGTCCCAGGCCATCCTGGCCAAGGTCGAAACATTCTGCCCCGACCTGGTTCTGGCCATGGCGCAGGCTCCCTTGTCCCGGCAGGCCCTCAAACGTCTCCGGCGAGACAAGGTGCCGACAGCCATGTGGTTCGTGGAAGACCGCGAGGTCTTTCCGTACTGGAAGGCCTTTGCCCCCTATTACGACCTGTTCGCGGTCATCCAGAAGGGAGATTTCGCGGAACAGCTGGCGGCGTTGGGGCAGCGGGACTCATTCTATCTGCCTCTGGCGGCGGATCCGTTCGTGCACCGGCCGTTGGAGTTGTCAGCCGTTGAACGGCGCAAGTGCGGCAGCGAAATTTCCTTTGTGGGCGCGGGCTACCCCAACCGGCGCCTGGCTTTTCGGCAACTGGCCGGCCATGGCCTGCGCATCTGGGGCAACGACTGGGACGGAGAGACGACCCTTGCCCCCTATCTGCAGCGGGACGGGGCGCGCATAGAGACCGAGGAAGTGGTGCGTATCTTCAACGCCACGACCATCAACGTGAACCTGCATTCTTCCGTCAGGCCGGGCGTATTGGTGGGGGATGGGGATTTCGTCAATCCCCGCACCTTCGAGCTTGCGGCCTGTGGCGCTTTTCAGCTGGTGGACCGGCGCGGGCTCTTGCCCGAGCTTTTCGCAGAAGGGGAATTGGCCCTTTTTTCGGACATGCCCGAACTGCTGCAAAGCATCGCGTACTACCTGGCCCATCCCGAGGCCAGGTCCGAGGTCGCGGCCAGGGGCAGGGCCAGGGTGCTGGCCGAGCACACCTACGCGCACCGCATGCAGACCCTGTTGCGGCACGCGGCAAAATTCATGCACGTAAAGGAGATCCCGCCAGATGATTGGCGGGCTCAAATCGCTCCGCATCTGCGCTCGGAAGTGGAAGCCCTTCTGGCCGGATTGAACCTTGCCCCAACGGTGAGTTTCGAGGATCTGGTCTGTACCCTGCGCGGCCGGGAAGGCCGTCTGGACCGTCTGGAGACAGCCATTCTCTTTCTTGATGAATGGAAAAAACTGTATTCAGGTCCACGGCCGGGAAAATGACCGGGGAAAATTTGGCTTGAAACTCTCATCCCCCGCGAGTAGTCAGGCCCTTGCTTATCAATTGATCAGGAGTTTTCATGTACAAGCCCTCGATCGGCCTCTCTCTTGAAGGCCTGCCCTTTGTATTCTTTACGGCCATCGCCACCCTGACCTTCGCCCTGCTTGACTGCTGGTTCATGGCGACCGTCCTGCTCGTGGTCCTCTTCCTGGTGCTGAACTTCTTCCGCGATCCGGAGCGTGTGGTTCCACAGGAGCCGGGTATTGCCGTGTCTCCGGCCGACGGCAAGGTCATCAAGGTCGAGACCATGCGCGATCCCATGACCGGCGAGGACCGTACCGCCGTCTGCGTGTTCATGAACGTCTTCAACGTGCACGTGAACCGCATGCCCGTGGCCGGTCGCATTGCGCGCATCTCCTATTTCGGCGGGAAATTCCTCAACGCCTCCTTCGACAAGGCCTCCACCGACAACGAGCGCAACTCGCTCCTGATCGAGGACGGGGATGGCCGCAGCTGGACCATGGTCCAGATCGCAGGGCTCATCGCGCGGCGTATCATCTGCTGGGGGGAGGAGGGCGACGCCCTGAGCCGTGGCCAGCGTTTCGGACTGATCAAGTTCGGATCCAGAGTTGACCTTTACCTGCCTGCCGAGTATGAACCAAGTGTTCGTATTGGTGACAAGGTTTTTGCAGGACAGTCGATCCTGGCCCGCAAGAAATAAAAAAGAGCTTTATTCAGGACCGTAATGGAACACTTGAAACCCAAACATCGGGGATACTATCTGCTCCCCAACATGATGACCATGGCCAGTCTGCTGACTGGCTTCCTGGGTATTCTGTGGTCCATCGACGGGCGTTTCGAGATGGCTGCCGTGGCCATTATCGTCAGCTGCGTCTTTGACGGACTGGATGGAAAACTGGCTCGGCTGACCAATTCGGCATCCGATTTCGGTGTTCAGCTGGATTCGCTGGTCGATCTCGTCGCTTTCGGCGTCGGTCCGGCCATCATGATCCACCAGTGGAACACTTTCGAGTTCGGCCGCCTGGGCATGATGGCCTCCTTTCTGGTCATGGCTTGCGGCTCGCTCAGGCTGGCCCGCTTCAACATCCAGACGGGCAAGATCAGCAAGAAATTCTTCATCGGCCTGCCCATTCCGGCGGCGGCCTGCACCTTGGCCACGTTTGTCCTCTTTTCTTCCTACATCCCTGAATCCATGGCCGGCATGGTGCCCGGCATCACGCTTGGGCTCGCTTTTCTGGTCTCCATTCTCATGGTCAGCAATGTCCGTTACGCTTCCTTCAAGGACGCCGAGGTCATTCGCGCACACCGCTTCAGCGCCACGGTGACAGCACTGCTCATCTTCGTGCTCGTCGCCTCCGAACCAAAGCTTCTGAGCTTTGTGTTCTTCATCGGCTACATCATCTCCGGTCTCATCTACACCTACTTTTTTCTACCCCTACGCGGGAAATCCTTCCTACGAGAGTCTTCTCACAAGATCTCGTAAAGGAAACACGTAACCCCCTCAGCATCGTTTGCAGGAAACGGCCATCCAGGCGTATATTCAGCCAGGGTCAGTCGCGGTCTTTATCACTTATCGATTATACATCATCCATTAAAAGGAGTGCATCATGTCAGAAAGAATTTTCATTTTCGACACGACCTTGCGTGACGGCGAGCAGTCTCCCGGCGCAACCATGAACCGAGACGAGAAGGTTCGTCTGGCACGGCAGCTCGAAATACTCGGCGTCGACATCATCGAGGCCGGCTTTCCCGCCGCAAGCCAGGGCGATTTCGAGGCCGTGCGCGACATTGCCCTGGCCGTGCAGAACTGCCAGGTGGCCGGACTTTGCCGTGCGCTGCCCAGTGATATCGATCGTGCCTGGGATGCGGTCAAGGGCAACCCGCAGGCGCGAATCCACACCTTCCTGGCCACTTCGGACATTCACATGAAGTTCAAGCTGCGCAAGGAGCGTCACGAGGTTCTGGACATGGCCGAGGCCGCCGTCAAATACGCGGCGTCGAAGACCTCCAATGTTGAATTCTCCGCCGAGGACGCCTCCCGTTCCGATTGGCCCTTTCTGGTTCAGGTCTTCGATCGCGTCATCGCGGCAGGGGCCACGACCATCAACATCCCGGACACCGTCGGCTACACCCAGCCCCAGGAATTCGCGGAGCTGATCAAGTACCTGCTCGAAAACGTGAAGGGCAGTCACAAGGCCGTCTTTTCCGTGCACTGCCACAACGACCTGGGCCTGGCCACGGCCAACACCCTGGCGGCCTTGAAGGCAGGCGCACGTCAGGCCGAAGTGACCCTGAGCGGCATCGGCGAGCGCGCCGGCAACGCGGCCCTGGAAGAGGTGGTCATGTCCATGGACGTGCGCAAGGATTTCTATCAGCTGACCACAAACATCAATAAAGAGCAGATTTTCCCCTCCACCCGGCTCTTGTCTTTGATCATCGGTCAGCCTATACCCCCTTACAAATCGATTATCGGTGCTAATGCGTTTGCCCATGAATCTGGAATCCACCAGGATGGAGTTCTCAAGAATCGCCAGACCTATGAGATCATGACTCCCGAATCCGTGGGACGTCAGGAAGAGGACATGGTTCTGGGCAAGCATTCGGGTCGCGCCGCCTTCGACAAGCGCCTCAAGGATCTGGGCTACCGCCTCGATGAGGAGCAGCTCGGCATTGTTTTCACGGCCATGAAAAAACTGGCCGACCGCAAGAAGGAGATTTTCGTCGAAGACCTCGAGGCCGTCGTCCTCGATGAGATTTTCCGCCTTCCGGACAAGTACCGCCTGGAATACCTGAGCGCCTTGAGCGGCAACATGGCCATCCCCAACGCGGTCGTCAAAATGTATGTGGACGGCGAAGAACGCATCCTGTCGGATTTCGGGACAGGCCCCATCGATGCTGTTTTCAACACCATCGGCAAGGTCGTGGGGCGTAGCCCCAAACTGGTCCGCTATGCGGTCAATGCCATAACCGGCGGCACCGACGCCCAGGGCGAGGTAACCGTCAAGATAGAAGAGAACGGAAAAACTTCGGTGGGCCGCGCATCTGATGCGGACATCATCGTGGCCAGCGCCAAGGCGTATCTGAACGCCCTGAACCGCTTGGCCAAAAGACAGGAGGACAGCATATGCGCCAGACTTTAGCTCAGAAGATATTGCAGAGGCATACGGACCAGCCCATCACCGCGGACGGACAGATCGTCCAGTGCCGCGTTTCCATGGTGCTGGCCAACGATATAACCGCACCGCTCGCCATCAAGTCCATTCGCGGGATGGGTGTGAAGCAGGTTTTCGACAAGGACCGCGTGGCCCTGGTCTGCGACCACTTCACCCCCAACAAGGACATTGATTCGGCTGAACAGGTCAAGGTCGTGCGCGACTTTGCCCGCGAGATGGACATCACCCATTATTACGAGGGCGGAAACGTGGGTGTTGAGCACGCCATTCTGCCCGAATACGGGATGGTCGGACCAGGAGATATCGTGGTCGGTGCGGACAGCCACACATGTACCTACGGCGGCCTCGGCGCTTTTGCCACGGGACTCGGGAGCACGGATATCGCCGCAGCGATGGCTCTTGGCGAAACCTGGTTCAAGGTTCCGGAGACAATCCGCGTCAACTTCACCGGCAAGTTGCCGGAGCATGTCGGCGGCAAGGATCTGGTCCTTTTCACCATCGGCCAGACCGGTGTTGCCGGAGCCTTGTACAAGGCGCTGGAGTTCGGCGGCGAGGTCATTGACGGCCTTTCAGTCGAGGCGCGCATGACCATGGCCAACATGGCCATCGAGGCCGGCGGCAAGGTCGGGCTTTTTGCTGCCGACGAAAAGACCCTGGCCTATTGCCAGGCTCACGGCCGCATGGGCGACAGCCCCATCGCCGCCGACGAGGGCGCGCATTACTGGAAGGAGATGACCTTTGACGTGTCCTCCTTTTCTCCCCAGATCGCCTGTCCGCACCTGCCGGACAATGTAAGGCCGGTGGAGGAAGTTTCCGACGTGCGCGTGGACCAGGTCGTGCTCGGTTCCTGTACCAATGGCCGTATCAGCGACCTGCGCGAGGCGGCCAGGATCATCAAGGGCCGAAAAGTGGCCAAGGGGGTGCGTTTCATCGTCATCCCTGCATCACCCGGCGCCTATTCGATGGCCCTGGACGAGGGCCTGCTGCGCATTTTCCTCGATGCGGGCGCCATTATCAGTCCGCCCACCTGCGGGCCGTGCCTTGGCGGGCACATGGGCATCCTGGCCGGCGGCGAGCGTTGCCTGGCCACCACAAACCGTAATTTCAAGGGCCGCATGGGCAGCTTGAAGTCCGAAGTCTACCTGGCCAACCCGGCCGTCGCCGCAGCCACGGCCGTGACCGGGCTCATCACGCATCCGGGCGCGCTCGGCTAAAGGAGGAAACATGAAATTCAAAGGAAAAACCCACGTTGTGGGGGATCATATAGATACCGACGCCATTATCCCGGCGCGTTTTCTTGTCACTGCCGATACGGCGGAACTGGGCAAAAACTGTTTCGAGGGGCTGGAAGAAGGCTGGGTCAAGCGCGTCGCTCCCGGCGACGTCCTGGTGGCCGGGGAGAACTTCGGCTGCGGCTCGTCCCGGGAACACGCCCCCCTGGCCATCATCGGAGCGGGCATTCCCGTGGTGCTGGCCAAGAGCTACGCACGCATCTTCTACCGCAACGCCTTTAACATGGGGCTCTTGCTCCTGGAACTGGGCGACGACATCGAACGCATCAAGGAAGGCAACGAGCTTGAGATCGACGTGGCCGCAGGCACGATCAAGAACCTGACCACGGGCGAGACCATCGGTTTCATCCCAGTGGCCCCGTTCATGATGGAAATGCTCTCCGGCGGCGGCCTGGTCGAGTACGTGAAGCGCAAGGTGGCGCAGTAGCCCCATTCGGCGCTCTCTGGCGCGAACATCGGGCCTCCTCCACTCTCCTTGAATGGGGTGCAGGGGGCGCGTCCCCTGCCCGCCGGAGGCATGCTTAAAATACATAGGAGCTCTCAATGAACATGAAGATATGCCTCATGCCCGGCGACGGCATAGGCCCCGAGATAGTGACCCAGGCCGTGAAGGTGCTGGAGAAGGTGGCGGCGAAGTTTGGGCATACGGTTCAGACCGAGACGGCGCTGATCGGTGGTGCAGCCATCGACGCAGTGGGCAATCCTTTGCCCGATGCCACCGTGGCTGCCTGCAAGGCTGCGGACGCGGTGCTGCTGGGCGCGGTGGGCGGCCCCAAATGGGACACCATCGATCCTGCAATCCGGCCCGAAAAAGGGTTGCTTGGCATCCGCAAGGCGCTTGGACTCTTTTCCAACCTGCGCCCGGCCGTGCTCTTTCCGGAGCTGGCGGCGGCGTCCTACCTGCGTCCGGACATCATCGGCCAGGGCCTTGATATCATGGTCGTGCGCGAGCTGACGGGCGGGGCCTATTTCGGAGAGCCGCGCGGCGAGACCGTGGTGAATGGCGAGCGGGCGGCCTTCAACACCATGATCTATTCCGAATCCGAGATCGAGCGCATCGTGCGCGTGGCCTGCGAGATCGCGCGCAAGCGTTCTGGGCGGCTCTGCTCCGTGGACAAGGCCAACGTGCTCGACGTGTCCCGCCTGTGGCGCGAGGTGGCCATCCGCACCGCAGCCGAGTATCCGGATGTCGAACTTTCGCACATGTACGTGGACAACGCGGCCATGCAGCTCATCCGCGACCCCTCGCAGTTCGACGTCATCGTGACCGAGAACCTTTTCGGCGACATCCTTTCCGACGAGGCCTCCATCATCACCGGCTCCATAGGGATGCTGCCTTCGGCCTCCATGGGGTCGGACGGACCTGCGCTGTTCGAGCCCATTCACGGTTCGGCCCCGGACATCGCCGGTCAGGACGTCGCCAATCCCCTGGCCACCATCTTGTCCGTGTCCATGATGCTCCGCTTCGCCTTCGGCCTCGAGGAAGAGGCCGCGGCCATCGACGCGGCGGTCAAGAGCGTGCTGGCCCAGGGCTATCGTACTGGTGACATCTATGTAGGCGAGGGCAAAAAGGTCGGCTGTTCGGAAATGGGCGCCCTGGTGCTGGACGCGATCTGAACTTCCAGGGCCGCACCCTGTTGTGCAACGCCTTGAAATATGGAAATGTCGGGCAGGTCATGCATGGCCTGCCCATTTTTTTGCAAGGAGCTACGGGTGATCGAAGAACTGTTGGCCGAGAACGGATTTGTAGCGGACATTGATGACGATGCTTTCGGGGAGGCGTATGAACGCTGTCCGCCGGTCCAAAAATCAATCATCAAGAACGCGGTGAGCTTTGCCTATGCCCTGGCCCAGAACGGGACCGAGCCGGTCATGCAGACCCGGCGGTTCAGTCATGTGGAACATTCCCTGAGCTGCGAGCGGCTGGAGTGGGCCTTTTTTGCGGTGGATCTGCGCCGCTTTCCCCTGCCGGCCCTTTTTTCGGCCATGGTCCAGGCCCTGGTGGCCAAGGTTCAGGGGGTGGTCGTGCACGTAACCGGTCCGGTGACCGACCCGTTCCTGTTTGGTTGCGATTTTTTGTCCGCGCACCAGGTCTTCACTTCCGATCCGCAGCCCCTGGTCAGACTTCTGGCCGGCAGCGGTCCGGGAATATGCGTCGATCTGGCCGGACTGGATCTCGATTATTCCCGGACGCTGCGCCCTGATCCGGCAGGATACGGTATTCGGATGGACATCCCGGACAGCGAATATCTCCAGGCTTACCGGGCAGTCACTGCCGAGGTCGCCGCAGAAGGACGCCCCTACATCCTCTACGGCGGCGAGCCGGGCCAGGCCCCGGTGGTCATGGCCGAGCGGCTGCTTGGCTGTTGGGTCTGGGACGTGATCAGTCCCGATACGTTTCGCCATTGCACTTCCACCTATTCCTAACCCGATTCAGCCAGAACTCATGAAAAAACACGACATCGATTCCTCCACACGCAATATCGGCATCATCGCCCACATCGACGCGGGCAAGACCACGCTGACCGAACGACTCCTCTTTTATGCGCACAAGATCCACAAGATCGGCGAGGTCCATGATGGCAACGCGACCATGGACTACCTTGAGGAAGAGCAGAAGCGGGGCATCACCATCACCTCGGCCTGCACCTCCGTGGTTTGGGAGGGCAGTCAGGTCAACATCATAGACACTCCCGGACACGTGGATTTCAACGTCGAAGTGGAACGCTCCCTGCGGGTCTGTGATGGCGCGATCGTTGTCTTCTGCGGAGTCAACGGTATCGAGTCCCAGAGCGAGACGGTATGGCGACAGGCGCGAAAATACGGCTTGCCCCGACTTGTTTTCGTCAACAAGACCGACCGTCCCGGAGCCGATTACTGGAAGGTGGTCGCGGATATAGAGGCCCGCCTTGCGATCAGGCCGCTGCCGGTGACGGTGCCGTCCGTCTGCGTGGAGGGCGGGGTGCTGCATCTTCTGCGTGGCAAGGTCCTGGTCTTCGATGCGACGGATCAGGGCACGACGGTGCACGAGTTCGATCCGGCGGACGGGGACCGCGATCTTTTCGAGGCCAGGCGCAAGGAACTGACGGAAGCCGCAGCCGATTTCGACGATCTGGTCATGGAGCGCTACTTGGCCGACGAAGCCATCGGCGAGCCCGAGTTGCGGGCAGCCCTGCGCAAGGCGACGCTGACGGGCCAGGCCGTGCCGGTCTATTGCGGCAGCGCACTCAAGAATATCGGGGTACAGCCGCTCATGAACGGGATCGTGCATTTTTTGCCCTCTCCGGTGGAGTCGCATTCCCACGCCCATGTGCTGCGGCGCATGGAGGAGCAGAGCGTGAGTGCGGACCAGTTCGTGGGCTTTGTCTTCAAGGTTCTCTTCGAAGGCGCGCATAAGAAGATCTTCATGCGCGTCTACAACGGCCGCATCGGCGAAAACAGCGCGGTGTACAATTCCCGGTTGGAGCACTTCGAAAAGATCCACAAGCTCTATACTGTTCATGCCAACCGGTACGAGCCCATCCCCGAGGCCAAGGCCGGCGAGATTGTCCTGGCCACGGGGCTCAAGGAGTGCATCACCGGCGACACGCTCTTCTCCGGCAAGGCCACGTTGCGTCTTGAGAACATCGACGTCATTCAGCCGGTCCTGAACGTGGCCCTGGTGCCGGGCAGCGCCAGCGATACGGACAAACTTCAAGCTTTGCTTCAAAGATATTGCATCGAAGACCCGACCCTGCAATCCTTCACGGACGAGGACACGGATCAGCTCATCGTGGCGGGCCTTGGCGAGCTGCATCTGGAGGTCGTACTGGAGAGGCTGCGTCGTGAGAGCGGGGTTACTTTCCGGTACGGCAATCCGCAGGTCATTTTTCGTGAGACCATTGCCGCCGATGCGACGGCCGAGGGAACCTGCCGCAAGCTCATCGGGGACCAGCAGCATCGCGCCCTGGTTCGGGTCATGGTGCATCCGGCTGCGCGGGGGCAGGGCAACCTCTGCGTCACCGAGTTGCCGGCCTCGAATCACACGGACATAGCGCTCAAGGCCATGGAGGACGCGCTGCAGGCCGGGATGCTTCAGGGTTGCCTGGTTTCGGACGTGCAGGCGACATTGCTCGAGGTTGCCCATTTCGAGGACGGCCTGACGGATCTGGGCGTGCGCATGGCCGCGCTGGAGGCCATGAAGTCGGCCCTGATCAAGGCCTCGCCGGTCCTGCTCGAACCGATCATGGATGTGGAACTGCGCATGCCGCAGGAATATGTCGGTGACTGCGTCAACCTCCTCGGAGCAAAGAACGCCCGCATCCTGGACGTGCGCACCTCCGATTTCGAGTCCGGTATCACGGCCACCGCCCCCATGCGTCAGCTCTTCGGCTTTTCCACGGAGCTCAGATCCCGGACCAAAGGCAAGGCGTTCTATTCGCTGGTTTTCAGCCGGTATGACGTGGTGGGTTGAGCACTGCGCGCCGGGACGGTGACATCCCGCCTTTACCATGCAGAATGCCCCGAGCCGTAATGGCCAGGGGCATTCCTGTTTTCATCCGGATGCGCGGCTTTTCGCGGCGCAGTGTAAGGACTACTTGATTTTTTCGATGGGAAATCCGGCGCCTTTCCAGGCGAAGATGCCGCCGGGGAAGCGGTAGACGTTCTTGTAGCCCAGTTTCTTGGCCCACGCCGCGCCATTGTGGCTGCGCGTGCATTTCACGAATCCGCAGTAGATCACGATGGGCTTGTCCTTGTCGGGGCCGAGCATGGCCTCGAAGTCGGCCTGGGATTTGCCAGTGGTCTCCTTGTCGTTCCATTCCTTCATGTCCGGAATGGGGAAGAGGAACTGCAGGGCTCCGGGGACGTGTTCCTTTTTGTAGCTGTCTTCGTAGGGCATGGTGTCGATGATGACCATGTCCTTGCCTTCGTCGATCATTTTTTTGAGTTCGGTCGCGGCGAGCAGTTCGTAGCCTCCGGCAATGGTGTCGCGGTGCAGTTTCACGGCAACTGTTTCCGTGGTCACTTCGGCCTCGAACTTGTTGTCGAAAAGGGCGAAGGAGGGGCTTGCAGCGAGCAGGCAAAAGAGGGTCAGGACGAGGCCGGCGATTTTCTTCATGCAGTTTCTTCCTTTGAAATAGAGGTTGTGATGGATTGGTAGATGCTGGTGAAAGTGCCGGGGCGCACGCCCAGAAGCTTTCGCCACGCGTAAAGCGTTGCCGCGCATCCGAGCATGACAAGATCCCGCCACAGCGCGCCGCGGATTCCGGCGAAGGCTTCACCTTCGGGATCGCCCGGGCCGTAGCATCCGCAGTCGATGTCCAGGCCCATGTGCAGTCCGTAGCCGAGCACGACGATGAACATGAGGATCATGAGGGTGATGAGGCCAAGGCTGCCTCGGATATCGAAAATGAGCGCCACGGCGCCCATGATCTCGAGGATGGGAAGGATGATGGCCACGGCCGGGATCAACGGCCCCGGCAGGATGCCGAAGGCATCGATGGTCACGGCAAAGGTCATTGGATCCAGGATTTTGATGATTCCGGCCGCAAGAAAAGCTAGCGCCAGCGCGATCCGCACCGCAGCGTAAGACCAGGATTTCCAGTAAATTGGGATCATGGAGTGAATATCTGACCTGATGCGGGCTTTCGGTCAAATCGATAATTTTGATTAGGAAGGTCGAAATGGATTGAACTTGTCGATGATTGATCGGATGGACGGTTTTGATCAAAGGGCCTGACAACTTACGGCGAAATCACGTTCCGGGAGAGGAGGCGGGGGGCTCCAGCGCGAGGGGAGCCAGGTGGGGGGCGAAATCGCAGGGTGCGTGGAAGACGGTCCATTCCCCGCTGTAGGGGTGATAGAGGCCAAGCTGGCTGGCGTGGAGATGCAGGCGGTCGCCTTGCCGGGCGTCGCCGTAAAGGTTGTCACCAATGATGGGGTGGCCAAGGCTGGCCATGTGCACCCGCAACTGGTGGGACCTGCCGGTGTGGGGGCGCAAGAGGACCAGGGTGCTCTCTTCGGCGCGTTCAAGCACCAGATAGTCCGTCAGGGCCGGTTTGCCCGTGTCGAGGCAGACCATCTGCCTTGGGCGGTTGGGCCAGTCGCAGATGAGCGGAAGGTCCACCTGTCCGGCGTCTTCTTCCATGATGCCGTCGACCTTGGCCAGATAGATCTTGCGGGTCAGGCGGTCCTGAAATTGCTGGCGCAGGATCGCTTCGGCCTTGCGCCGGGTCGCCACGACCAGCACTCCCGAGGTGCCAAGGTCCAGGCGATGCACGGCCTGGGCTCCCGGGTGAAGTTCGCGTACCCGTGACAGGACCGAGTCGAACAGCTCCGGTGTGCGGCCGGGCACGGACAGGAGCCCGCCCGGCTTGTTGACCACGATCATGTCCCGGTCTTCATGGATGACGATCAGCCGTGGCTGGGTCGGAGGATTGTAGTCCAGGGGGTCGAGGGTCATGATCCGGCCGGGTCCTGTGCAGGCAGTGCGCCCTGATCGGTCATGAAGTCCATGGCCGCTGTTTTTCTGTCCAGGGTTTGATCCGGTATGACCGTGCAGGCCAGAAGCAGGAAGAGGACCTCCGCCGGTCGAAGGCAGGTCTTCACTGCAGAATCTCAGGGGGCTCGGCGCTGGGTTCAAACACGCCGAGCTGGTCGAGTTGCCAGCCGACATCCTTGCCGATCATCTTCTTCTTGCGCACGGTGATCCACCAGATGCCCTTCCATTGCCATCCGGGGATGGACATGACGTAAGTGGCCTGGCGTTGCAGGGATCTGGCGATGAGATCGACGGTGTCTTCCTGACGCTCCTGCGGAGTGAGTCCGGTGCGCCTCTCCAGAGTGGCGCGGCCCTGCAGATGCAGTCCGAGCAGGTCTGTAAGCCCGGTTCCGGGAAAACTCTGGATGAAAGCTCCGGGTACCGCCGGCAAGGTATGCGCGTCCGGTGCGTTGGTGGTCGTCACGCCGGTCTTGTCATCGTAAATGGTGACCAGTTCCACGAAATGCTTGCCCATCCCGTAATATAAAACCAGATAACTTTTTTCCGCCGCATTTTTCCAGGTCCGGCAAAAGAGGGCCTGTTCCTTGGAGGCGATCTGGAAGTCGAACATGACATCGTCTTCGAAACCATGCTCACGGGCCCAGTCCTCGGCCTCGCGCAACGGCTGGCGCAGTTCCTGGTCCGAGGGGACATGCGAGCGCGGGACCATCCGCTCTTTGGGAGAGGCCAGCGCATTGACGGTGATGCGCATGATCTTGACTGACAGGAACCAGGCTCCGATAAGGATGCCCAGCAGCACAAAAGGCAGAGTGGTCATGAGTTCCCCACGACAAGAATGTCTTGTTTCCGGTTATGCGGGACGCTGCAACAGCGCGTCCACTTCGTCCAGGACCAGCGGCAGGATCCCGTCCACGATGCGTTCCACGCCGTCGGCATTGGGATGCAGGCCGTCATCAAGCAGCAGCTTCGGATCGGAGATAACCCCGTCCAGAAAAAAAGGGTACAGGGGCAGATCGTATTTTCGGGCCAGGTCGGGAAAAACCTGCTCGAATTCTTTGCGATAAGCCGCTCCCCAATTGACCGGAGCACGCATTCCGGCCAATATTACTAGTACTCCGGCCTTGAGGCACTCCTCGATCATGGCTTCGAGGTTGGCGCGCATGGGCGCCGGGTCCAGGCCGCGCAGGCCGTCGTTGGCGCCGAGCTCCAGGATGACCAGATCGGGTTTGTCCTGCAGGGACCAGCCCAGGCGTGCCCGTCCGCCACTTGAGGTGTCGCCGGACAGGCCGGCGTTGGTGACTCGGACCTTGCGCCCCTGGCTGAGCACCCGCTGCTCCAGCCTGGCGGCGAAAGACTTGGAGGGGGGCAGGTTGTAGCCTGCGGTCAGGCTGTCCCCGAAGGCGAGAATATGAATTTCAGGCTCCGCGCAAACTCCGCGAACCGGACATAAAATGATCAGGGCCACGGCCCAGGTGATACTCCATACAAGGATGGATGACATGAATGTTTCCTCTTCTGTTGTACTCTCTGACGTTCATTTGACGCTAACCGCCGGCTCGGGGCCGGTCAACATATTGAGCGGGGTCAACCTGCGGGTTTCCCAGGGCGAGACCCTGGCCGTGGTAGGCCCTTCCGGTTCGGGCAAGACGACCATGCTCATGCTCATGGCCGGGCTGGAGCGGCCGACGCTGGGCCAGGTACAGGTGGCCGGGGTGGACCTGACCGCCCTGACCGAGGACGAGCTGTCACGCTTCAGGCGTGAGCATCTGGGCATCGTCTTTCAGGCCTTTCATCTCATTCCGACCATGACGGCGCTTGAAAACGCGGCCTTGCCCCTGGAATTCGCCCATCATCCAAAGGCCCGCAGTCGGGCCATGGAAGCGTTGGAGCAGGTCGGCCTCGGGCATCGCGGCGGCCATTACCCCTCGCAGCTCTCGGGCGGCGAGCAGCAGCGCGTGGCCCTGGCCCGGGCCTTTGCCGCACGGCCGCGGATCATCCTTGCCGACGAGCCTACGGGCAACCTGGACGAAGAGACCGGGGCGCGGGTCATGGAGCTGCTCTTCACTCTGCAGGCCGAAGAGAATGCGACCCTGGTCCTGGTCACTCATGACCGCTCGTTGGCCGAACGTTGCGACCGGGTGGCCACCATGCACTCCGGGCGCATGGAGGCATGATGGGTGCCAAAGACCTGCATTTGGCCCTGACGCTTTGCCGCCGCGAGCTGCGGGGCGGCCTGCGCGGTTTCGGCGTCTTTCTGGGCTGTCTTTTTCTGGGCGTTCTGGCCATCAGCGCCGTGGGCTCTCTGGGGCGCGCCCTCGAGGCCGGGCTGGCTGGTGACGCCAAGGCCATACTCGGCGGAGACGTGAGCGTGACCCTCACCTCACGGGATCTTAGCGAAGACGAAGTGGTATATCTCGGCGGTTTCGGTGAATTGAGCCGGACCCTATCCACGCGGACCATGGCCCGCGCCGAAGCTCCGCATGGGTCCACCCGTTCCGCACTGATCGAGTTCAAGGGCGTGGACGCTCTCTACCCCCTGTACGGTAGCATGGAGCTTGAAGGCGGCGCGCAGTTGCAGGAGCTGCTTGCCGTCAGGGACGGTCTGCCCGGAGCCGTTGCCGACCGGGGGCTTTTTACCAGACTTCAGATTGCCGTGGGGGATGAAATTCGCGTTGGTGATGTGCGCTTCATCCTGCGCGGGATCATCGAGCGCGAGCCGGACCGCGTGGTCGAGTTCTTCAGCCTGGGACCCCGGCTCATGGTTTCCGCCGGGGCCTTCGGGCAAACCGGCCTGACCCAGCCGGGCAGCCTTTTTCGCGCCGAATATCTTTTGCGTCTCGATGGCGGAGATGCCGAACAGGTGGTCGGTCGGATCCGCGACTCCTATCCCGATTCGGGTTGGCGGGTGCGCGACTACATTCACGCCGCGCCGCGCATCCGCACGGTGCTGGAGCGCCTGAGTGTGGACCTGACCCTGGTTGGGCTGGGCGCGCTTCTGGTCGGGGGGCTCGGGATCGCGGGCGGGGTACGCGGGTATCTGGGCGGGCGGCTCAACCACATGGCCGCCATGAAATGCATGGGCGGCTCAAGCGGCGTACTGTTTGTTTCCTACCTGACGCAGGTCCTTTTTCTGGGCTTTGTCGGCGCCTGCGCCGGAATGCTGGCCGGGAGCCTTGTGCCCTGGCTGGCCGGACGATTCTTTTCCGACGTCCTGCCCATCCAGGTCCGCAGCGGAATTTATTTCGCCCCCCTGATCCAGGCCGCTCTCTTTGGACTGGTCACGACCCTGGCCTTCTCCATGCCGCCTCTCTTTCGCGCCGTCATGGTGCGGCCTTCGGGTATTTTCCGAGGTTACGTCTCAGCCGACATGGCGCGCATTCCCCGCGCGGCAATCCTGCCCACGGCCGCCGCCTTTGCCTTGCTGGCTCTGATGGTTTTCTGGTTCGCGGGCAACAACAAGCTCTCGGCATGGTTTGTGGGCGGGACCATCATGGCCTTCGTGCTGTTCAAGGGGCTGGCCCGGATCATTCGCTGGCTGGCGGCCAAGGCGCCGCGATTGCCCTGGCCCAGCGCCCGCATCGGCGTGGCCAACATTCATCGCCCGGGCTCGCCAGGCGTGAGCCTGGTCTTTGCCCTGGGCTTCGGACTCACGGCCCTGGTGGCCGTGGTCATGGTCAATTCCAGCCTGACCAGGGCGCTGACCGCCGAACTGGCCGAAGAGGCCCCGGACTTCTTCTTCATGGATATCCGTCCCGACCAGGTCGAGAGGTTTCGCGCCCTGGCTCTCGATACTCCCGGTCTGTCGCGGCTGGACCTGCGCCCCATGATCCGGGGGCGCATCGTGCGCATCGGCGACACGCCGGTGGAGAACGCCACCGTGGCCGAGGAGGTTTCCTGGGCGGTGCGCGGGGACCGGGGGCTCTCCTACAGCGAGGATTTTCCGCGCGGCAGCACCCTCGTGCGGGGCAAGTGGTGGGAGAAGGGGTATGCCGGTCCGCCGCTCATTTCCCTGACTTCCGACCTGGCCGAAGGCTTCGGGGTTGACCTTGGCGACACCTTGACCGTCAATGTGCTCGGCCGGAACCTGACCGGGACCATCGCCAGCATCCGCGAGGTCGACTGGCGGACCCTGGCCATGCAGTTCGCCATCATCTTCTCGCCCGGAACCCTTGACGCCGCTCCTCAGACCTGGCTCGGGGCGGCCTACGGCGTGGACGACACGGAGGCCCTTTATGCCCGTGCAACTCAGGCCTTTCCAGAGGTGGCCGTGATCACCATTCGCGAGGTGCTCGACAACGCGGCCCTGATCCTGACCCGCACGGTGCGCATCTTCCAGGTCATGGCCGGCGTGGCGCTGCTGGTCGGGTTTCTGGTGCTGGCCGGAGCCTTCTCGGCGGACCAGCACCGGCGCATCTACGACAGCGTCATCTACAAGGTCTGCGGCGCGACCAGGCGCGACATCCTGGCCATCCTCGTGGCCGAGTTCTCCCTGGCCGGACTGTTCACCGGCCTTGGCAGCCTGGCGCTGGGTTCGCTCACGGCCTGGGGCGTGGTCCAGGGCCTGCTGCGCATGCAGTTCATTCCGGACCTTGCCATGGGCTTTTTGACCGTGCTGGCCGGTGTCGGGGTGTCGCTGTTCATGGGACTGCTCGGCACCTGGCGTGTGCTGGGCAGAAAGGCCGCGCCTTTCCTGCGCAACGAATAGCAAACGCCCTACCGGACCCGACCCGGCAGGGCGTTTCTTCCTTCCAGACTGTGCGCCGTGTCGGCCCCGTGGCTGAAGGGGAAGAGGAAGACGGGGTGATGGAAACATTCAGTCCGGAAGCCCTTTTAAACGGGTGCTTGCCGGATCAGGCGTACAAGATCGAATTCATTTATGACAGGCGGATAGCTGCTGCCAAATGTTCAGAGTTGTATCGACTATGGGTAGTTGTATGCAATGCATACGGGTAGTGTGTGTATGACAATGGGAATTTTGTTGCCTGATATGAGAGCAGCAGCTCCACAACCCCAGTTTTAATCCCGTCGAATTCGACGGGATTAAAAAACAGGCCGGGCTGAACAGCTTCACGCTCACTCCGAAACAGTGGATTGACCAAACTGGCGCGATCGGGATTGTGTCCAAAGCCGGACGTTACGGCGGAACCTATGCCCATTCGGATGTGGCATTCGAATTCGCGTCGTGGATTTCGGTTGAATTCAAGAGACCCCGTTCCTCCCGATGGTGCCCCGACGCCTTTTGCTCGCTTATTCATCGGTAATTATTTCAAATACAAATCCGCTACCTTTCCTTCTTTCAAGAAATTCAATTGCCGCTTTCCATGCAAAATCTTGATTCGACAAGTCGATACCGTGTTCCATAAAAGGCTGTGTAGTATTTATGGTAACTTGAAAAGCATCAAGACCTAGAATTTTTATGGATTTCTTCTCTAATTCCTTTACTATTTCGATTGCATCTTGCGGCGAGAATAATAACAATCCTCCACGCTGAAGAGCATTTTCTTTATATTTGTCAATAAAATTAAACATAGTTTTAGCTTAAAATTTATGGACGATAAGGTGTAGTAGTTCATAATTGACCTGCTCGACTCTTTTCAGACCCGCAGATAGTCAAGATAGCTTGTTGTTTGCTTCCTGCAATTTTTCAATTAATTCCAGCAAAGGTATTTCACTCCATTTTATATCGGGATAACAAAAGAACTCAACAAGAACCTCTTCTTGCTCTTTTGAAATTTCCGCCAATTGGTAATTTTTTATCCACAATTCTGCCACGACTTTTTCTCTATCAGGAACACTTGCGATACTAATTTTTATCATACTATGGCTCCAATACTCCTACAAATTTACCATTAATATCAAAACGCAGAGTTCGTCCATCAGGCGAAACAATATCTATAACAGGGCCAAATCGACCTGTATTTTTAGAGAATACAACTGAATCTGGATTATTCATAATGTTTTCAACAAGCTTTTGACCCGCAATATTTTTTTCGTAAGGGCTGCCTTTGACCGCTTCATACACGCTGCCTGGACGCGAAGAATGCTTATCAATTGCCCTCGCTATCGGAGATATTCCATATTCGTTCGGAGTAACAGCATTTTTCAACAAATCATCCGCAGTATGCCCAAAAGAGGAAGGCAACTTGTCAGCAATCTTCAAGGCAGCAACCCCGACCGCCTCATCCCCAAACTTCCCAACAATCTTCGCACCCAGTCCGGCAAGGCCGAATTTCTTGACTGCGATGCCAATCTTGATGGCGATCACGTTGGCCGGGATGGCGTCTGTTGCAGCACCAAGGGCGATTTCGGCAGCTATGTCGGTTGCCTCGTCCGTATCGCCCGCATCAATGGCCTTGGCAAGTCGGTACGCATCGTACGCCTGGAGCCCTTTGTCCATGAATTCAAGGAGCACCGGAATCACAAAAAATGCGTTGTTTTCAGCCGCATTGCCGCCGGTCGTAGCGGCCGTATCGATATCCCTTTCCGCAACGGCGGCGGCAATGCCCGCGGCAAGCCTGCCCATGTCCACGCCGGAGGACTCAAGCCGGACGAGATCAGCCTTCAGTTGGAGCGCTTCCTCATCCGTCAGATTCATCAGGGCTTCAGGATTATCAATCTGACTGTAAACGAATCGCTGGACAAAAGCCTCGGCCGTCATCTCGCCGACCACGGCGCCAATGGCCCCGGCTGCCGCATCGCCGCTTAACGCCTCACCCATGGCTGCGCCCAAGGCAGCATGGGTTATCTTGTGCGTAACGTAGTTGAGATCACCTTCCCGGTAGGCCGCACCGATTTCTCCGGCAACCTGCGCCCCAAGAGTGATCACGGCGGCGGTGCGCAGACTGTTCGTAAGGTTCTGTCCCAAATCTCCACCATTTATGGCGGTGTTCACGCCTGCCGACACGCCCGCCTGAATGGCCGTACGTTGCAGAGTCGTGCTGAGAACTTTCATGGTTGCGGTCATGTCCTCTGCCTGACTCAGCAGGCCAGGATCATTGGCCGCGTCCGTCGCACTCATGAGCCCGCTCGTCAGGCCCGCCGCCAGCATGACCGTGGCCAAGGAGCGGACTGTATCCTCGGTCGCCATGGCCTTGAGCACCGCGCCAACGTCGCCTTCATTGACGATAAGTTGCACGGCGGCCTGGCTGACAAGCGAGTTGAAACCCGCTGCCACAGCGGAGTGCACGGCCAGTTGCGTTGCCGTCAGACTCGCGGCCGTCGTTGCTCCCGCCGTGGCACTTGCAGTCGCGGCCGTTGCCGCTGCACCTGTTGCAGTGTTGATGCCTGTCGCCCATGTCGCGAAGGCTGCTCCCACCCCGGTCACCGTCAGCGCACAGCCACGGCCAGGGCCACCAGTTGCACGCCCGGCCCGCCGATACCGCTGTCCTCATGCGCCCATTTATCGTGGGCTTCCTGCACGGCCTGCCAGTTGACGTCGTCGCGCTTGAGAAGCTCGCCCATCCAGCCCAAACCAGGGGCCTGCGCGAGCTGCTCTATGTCCTGACGGACGTTTCCAGTCTGCCTGTATTGGACCACGACCCCGTTCGCCGTGGTGATACTCAGCTTCCTGGCTGATATCTCCGTGTGCTGAACCGTTTCGTCCTGCGTCCCCTTGTCGGAAGAGGACCAAGCCAGAAAGCCCATATCGGACGAGACGTTAGTATTGGCTGTCCTTGCTCACCAGCATGGCGACCTGTCCGCTCTCGGTGGTAATCGAGGTCTCGTCGCCGGAGGTGATGCGCGCCGATTGAAGGATGACGCTGTCACCGGCCTTGAGATCAATCTACCCGCCAGCGTCGGAGTTGTGTGGAGGTGGTGGTTATGTCAAAAAACAAAAAAAGCCCCGCAGGGGGAGGCGGGCTTTCACTGGTGTATTGATGTCATTCTGCCTTGAAATATCGTATCTTTTTCATTCGCTCCACAGCCTTGGTTGCGGTTTCCTCATTCATGGGCCACTTATCCGTCTTCATGTCCTCCTTCTTCGCGCGCCATGCCATGTAGACCTTGGCAAAAGATTGATCGACCTGACTCAGAAAGAGGAAACCGCTTTCGGTATTGCAACCGTCCACGACCAGCGGATCCTGAAGGTCGCTGCAAAAATAGGTCATGATGATCGCGCCGCCTTCGGCGCTGACTATTTTTGACTTTCCTTGCACCTTGCAGCCAAGGGCGAGTGCATTGAGGGATTCGTCTAGGAAGCGTTTCATGTCGTATTTCGGTAGGTAGAAGCCGTACACACCGTAAAGATTCGACCAGCTTTCGAAATTCTGGCCTTTGGGGATCTGTTCAAGTGCGAATAGATTGTTTTGCTGATTCCGAAAGAACTCCGAGTTGCCAAGGTCTTTGACACCATTCACCCACATGGGCGGGGGATAGGAGAGGACGCCTTGGTAGAGTTTGACCACTTGGGTAATGGTTTTCACCTGTGACAAATCAGCACTCACGGCGTCGGGCGCACTTATAGATGAAACAAGCAAAACGATTACAAGACTCGTGAAATTACGAAGCATCAATATTCTCCTCTTTCAGCTTCAGTTTTTCGATTTCAAGCTCATAAGCAGTTGGCTTAGCATCTAGGATTTTCGGACGCAGCTTTTCAACATCAGCGGGAACAGCGAAATCCATTCCTTTCTTTTCAAGGAAATCGATGCAGCGCCAGAACCACATGTTCTCAATAGACTTTTCTCGATGTAAGATATCGTATAAAAAATATCCCCATATGTTTGATATGGGTCCAGAAATGCAATTCTCTCTTGCAAATTCCTTTGCCCAGTCAAATGGATCACCGTTCATATAGTCTGCTCCATGCTCAAGCAAAAAAAAAGTCAATTCATAATTGCGTGATACTTTTGAATATTCTAAGAGTTCAATGCTAAAAATATAATCGTCGAAATCCAATTCAGCCCCAGCATAGTATAGAGCACAAAAGGATTTAAAATATTTTATATCTACTGCTCTAGAGATTGGACGCGAGTACAAGTTACGTACAATCAAATTAGGATTTCCGCCCACATCTAATGCCATTTGAAGATAATCTATGCCAATTTTTGAAGACAATTCAGTCGCTAAATGAATAAATGACCATTCCCATCTTCGTTGTTCGTCCCACTTATCCCAAATGGCATTGGGGTCTGCGCCATGCTCAAAGAGACGTTTGAGCCCAGCTTTATTGGGATGGTAGAGTAGCCACCCAATAACCGTGATGCCGTGTTTGCCAACAGCATTTGGGTTCGCCCCATGTGCGATAAGTTCATCCACTTTTTTAAGGTCGCCTTCTGAAGCAGCAACAGCCAACTTTTGGGCCATACTGTCACTTGGGAAAAGATCGGAAATTCGAATCTCTTTTTTGGGCAGTTGCTGCATCGCAACCTTTGTAACAGCCGACATCCCTTCGCATGCGTTGAGCAGGAAAAGGCTTGCCAATAACATTGCCACATTGATTATTATGTTCATAACGATTTTTATTTACGGTTGCGTTGGCGTATCAAATTCTGACAACATGGATTCTATTCCGTGGATTCCACCAGCTTCAACGACATATCTTTCGCCTATCGCAGTTGGAAGCATGAAGCTCAGCATATCTTGGAGATTCGTCAACATATCGCCTCTACTCGAATAGGATATGACGTTATCGTGCACTTTGTTCACATCTCCCCCAATTGCAGTGTAGGTGTTATCGTGGACCCCAGCAGGATTGAATACCACTGCACTGGCAACATATTCTGTGGAAGCAGCCGCAATGGCCATACCACCACCAAGAGAGTGCCCAGTAGCAGTAACCTTGTCGGCTTTAAGTTCAAATCTTAATCTATCAAGAAGCTTAACTTGCTCATTTAACATGGCATATTGCCCTGGAGAAGCCCCAAAGTATTGTGAAATATTCGTTGATGAAAAGTCTTTCATTTCATCTGAGCCACGATAAACCGCTACCAACTCTTTCATTTTTTCGTTGAAAAACACCTGCGTAGTCATGCCTGTGTCGTTGTCCTGCAAAAGAGCAGGTAACTCTGGGACTTTTTGAGCTATTTCGCTATCTGTCAACCGCCTAAAGCCATCTGAGCCAGGACAGTCATCGTCATACGAACAACTTGAAAGCTTTGCCTTCGGTCCATCCCGCTCTTTCTGCTCCTCCGTCAACTCCGGAGCCTTGATCTGCTCTGCCAGCTCGGCGATGATGGAACTAAAGGCTCCCTGTATCGGGTCGCCGCCAGCGATGGCGGAGCCTGCAGCTCCTATCGCTCCAATGAGGATCAAATTGACAGTATCGTTCAACTGGTCTGAGGTTATCTCGTCTGTTGCGTAACTTGCAAAGGTGGAACCAAGAGCGGACCAGAACGATTCCTCCAACTCTTTGCCACCCACCACAGTATCAGTGAGA